>JAKIVU010000014.1 GCA_022750375.1 Thermoplasmata archaeon | reverse complement strand
TACTTCGCGAACAACATCTCCCTCGCCGGCGCGCTCGCGAACCTGAAGATGCTCCACCGCGGCGGGGACGACCTCTATGCGCGGTTCGCCCGCCTCACCGACAAGCTCGAGAAGGGGCTCGAGGAGGCGGGACGCGACTCGAAGGTCTCCGTCATCGTGCAGTCGGTGAACGGGATGCTCCAGTTCTTCTTCACCCGACGGAAAAAGATCCAGAACTACCGCGAGTCGCTCCAGATCGACTGGAACCTCTACCTCCGGCACCACCAGCTCCTGCTCGACAAGGGGATCTACATCCACCCCGACAACTACGAGCGGATCACGTTCTCCAGTGCGCACAGCGAGAAGGACATCGAGAAGTTCATCTCGATCGCCCACGAGACGTTCGCGGAGCTGCGCACGCTCCCCCGCGACTACCTACCGTGAGCGGGCCTCGGGAGGTCTCGAACCCCCCCGCCGTACGCTCCTAAGTAGTCGAAGTCTGTAGGCCTGAAGATGGGCGGGCGGGCCAGTCGACGCCTCCTCCGGTAGGAGCATCGGAGCGAGATGGGCCGGAATCCGGGCGACCTTTTCATCTTCATCGGAAAGCGCCTGCTCCAACTGATCCCCGTGCTCATTGGGGTCATCATCCTCACTTTCGTCTGTACCCATCTCAAACTCCAGGGGCTGTGCAACGCCGTGTACCCGCACGCGTCCCCGGGCACGATCGCCCTCTGTAATGCGAAATATGGCGCGCCCCTCCTCACCCAGTTCGTGCAGTACATCACCAACCTGCTGCAGGGCAACTGGGGACAATCCACCCTCGGCGTGCAGGTCTACCCACAGATCGCGGCCGACCTCCCGGCGACGATCGAACTCGTTCTCGCCGCGCTCTTTCTGATGATCGTCATCGGGATCCCCCTCGGCGTCATCGCGGCCCAGTATAGTGGACGATGGGCGGACCACCTCGTCCGGATCTTCTACCTGAGCGGGTGGGCGACCCCGACCTATCTCGGGGCGGTCATCGCGGCGGTCTTCATCGGCCCCTGGCTCGGCCTTCCGACGCGGGGTGAGTACTCGACGGTCGTCCCTCCGTTCCACCAGTATACCCACATGTCGGTGGTCGACGCCATTCTTGCCGGCAATTTTCCGTACACGATCGACGCAATCTCCCACCTGATCCTTCCGGCGACCGTCCTCGCGTTCATCAACATGGGGATCGCCACGCGGATGACCCGTGCCTCGATGCTCGAGGTCCTCCCACTCGACTACGTCCGCTCGGCGCGAATGAAAGGTCTGGGCGAATTCTGGGTGATGTACAAGCACGCCCTGCGGAACGCCCTCATCACTACGACCACGGTGTTAGGAGTCACCGCGGGCGGTCTGTTGGCCGGCACGGTCGTCATCGAGGAGGTGTTCGATTGGCCGGGGATCGGTCAGTACGCCTACGACGCGATCGGGGGCGGCGGATCCACGGCGAACTTCGACGGTGCGATCGCCGTGGTGATCATCTTTGCGATCGCGGTGGTCATCGCGAACCTCATCGCGGACATCCTGTACGGCGTCCTCGACCCGCGCGTCGACTGGAGGTAACGTCGCATGTCGGCCACCCGTGCGCCGCCGGTGCGCCGTCGCACGGACCACCCGATCGTGGTGTTCTGGCGGGTGCTGCGCGCGAACCCGCTCTCCCTCTTCGGCTTCCTCCTCGTGGCCCTGATCTGCATCACGGCCCTCATCGTCGTGGTTGCGCCCCACCTCATCGTCCCGTACGGTCCCCAGCAGGAGACGGGTCCGATCAACTCCCCTCCGTCCTGGCAGCACCTGTTCGGGACCGATGGGCTCAGCTTCGACATCTACTCGAACGTGATGCTCGCGCTCCCGCTCGACCTCGGCATCGGGGTCGGGATCGCCGGCATCTCGCTCCTCATCGGCGGCGCGCTCGGTCTGATCGCCGGTTTCTACGACACTCCCGGAAAGTTGTCGGGCTACACCTCCGTCTCGATCATGCGCCTGACGGATATCTTCCTCTCCTTCCCGAGCCTGATCCTCGCGCTGACGATCACCCGGGTGCTCGGGCCCGGTGTGGTGAACACCGCCATCGCGATCAGTATCACCTGGTGGCCGTTCTATGTACGGCTGGTGCGCGGGGAGGTCCTCGCGGTCAAGCATCTACCGTACGTCACGGCCGCTCGCGCCGCGGGGGTCACCGAGAATCGGATCCTCCTCCGCCACGTCCTGCGGAACGTGCTCGAGCCGCTCATCGTCTACTTCACCCTCGACATCGGGACCGTGCTGGTCACGTACTCGACGATCGGCTACATCGGCGTCGCGAGCAAGTATCCGGGACCGCAGCCGGAGTGGGGGGCGATGCTCGCCTACTACCAAAGCGGAGGTCTCATCAACACCTACCCGTGGCTGGTGCTCGCGCCGGGAGCGGCCATCTTCGTGACGGTCCTCGCGTTCAGTCTCCTCGGCGACGGGCTCCGTGACATCCTCGACCCGCGGACGCGCCGGGCGTTCGTGCGGGGCGCGGCGCCGGAACCCCCCGCGGAACGGCCGACCGCCGAACCCACCGAAGCCAGGGACGAGGAGCTCCCCGAGTCATCCCCGGGGAGCCCGCTCGGCTCGCCGAACCCAGGAGGGGGGACATGACCCAACCGGTCCTCATCCTGGACAATCTCTCCGTGACGTACACGGTGGGCGCGGGAACGTTCTACGCGGTCTCCGACGTCTCCCTCGAGATCGAGCCGGGGCGCGTCGTCGGGATCGTCGGCGAGACCGGCTGCGGGAAGAGCACGCTCGCGAAGGCGATCCCGCGACTGCTGCCCGAACCCCCGGCGACGATCGGCTCGGGCACCATCATCTTTCAGGGGACCGACTTGGTCAAAGTGCCCAAGCGAAAGCTTCCGATGGTGCGCGGCACCGGTATCGGGATGATCTTCCAGGAGCCGCTCAACTCGCTCAACCCGGCGTACCGCGTCTTCGACCAGATCGTCGAGTCGATCCGTATCCGCCATTATCGCGAAATGGGCTGGGTCAAGTCGTTCCAGGGAGGCCCGAACCCGTTCGACTACTCGAAACCGCCGGACACGACGACGGTCGCAGGCTCGCTCTCGAAGGCGATCATCCCGAGCGGGGCCGCCGAGGAAGCGGTGCGGGACCGCCTGCAGACGCGCTCTCAGTATCGGGAGGAGGTACTCGAGTACTTGCGCCTCGTCCGGATCAACGACCCGGAAACGATCCTGAACCTCTTCCCGCACGAGCTCTCGGGCGGGATGCGCCAGCGGATCATGATCGCGATGGCGTTGAGCGAGAAGCCCGCGCTCCTCATCGCGGACGAGCCGACGAGCGCGCTCGATGTGACGATCCAGGCGCAGGTGCTCACGCTCATGAAGGAGCTGATCGACGAGGTCCACGCCTCGATCCTGTTCATCAGCCACGACCTCGGCGTGATCGCCGAGACCGCGGACGAGGTCGGGGTGATGTACGCGGGCCGGATCGTGGAGTACGGTCCGGTCGCTGAGGTGTTCAAGGACCCGCGGCACCCGTACACGAAAGCGCTCCTCAAGGCCGCCCCCGCCCACTACAAGTCCGACGGACCGCTGAGCTCGATCGCCGGGTCGGTGCCCAACCTCTCTCGACCTCCGTCCGGTTGTCGCTTTCACCCTCGGTGCGTGCTCGCCCGGGACGTCTGCCGCGGGGTGACCCCACCCCTCGCCCCCGTCGACCCGAACGCCCCGCCCGGGGGCCGCCACATCCACCGAAGCGCCTGTTACTTCGCTGCGGAGGTGCCCGGCCTCCCGTGAGCGCTTCCACCCCCCTCCTCGAGACCGTGGGGATCGAGAAATTCTTCCCTCTCACCCGGAGCATCACGGAGACGGTCCGCGGAAGTACGCAACGTTCGGTGCACGCGGTCGACGGGGTCTCCCTCACCGTCGGCACCGGTGAGACGCTGGGGCTGATCGGGGAGTCCGGCTCCGGGAAGACGACAATCGGTTGGCTGATCTCCCGCATCCACGAACCGACCGGCGGCACGATCCGGTTCGACGGCGTGGACATCACTCACCTCAGCGGCACGCCGTTGCGCAAATGGCGGAAGAACGTCCAGATCGTCTTCCAGGACCCGGTCGGATCGCTCGACCCCCGACTCCGGGTGTGGCAGATCGTCGGAGAACCGATCCGCGCCCAGGAAGGGATGAAAGGGAACGCGCTCCGGGACCGGGTGCAGCAGCTCCTGCCGACCGTCGGGCTCCCTCCGGACTGTCTCGACCAGTACCCTCACGAGTTCTCGGGCGGCGGGCGGCAGCGGCTCTCCATGGCCCGCGCGCTCTCCGTCAGCCCTCGGCTCATCGTGCTGGACGAACCGACGAGCGCGCTCGACGTCGCCGTGCAGGCCCAGATCCTCAACCGTCTGGTCGAGCTGCAACGTGACCGCGGGCTCTCCTACCTGCTGATCACCCACAACGTCGCCGCCGTCCGGTTCGTAGCGGACCGGGTGGCGGTCATGTACCTCGGCCGTCTCGTCGAGGTCGGACGGGTCCGCGAGGTGCTCGAGCACCCGGTCCATCCGTACACGAAGGCGCTCCTCGCGGCCGTGCCCGTGCCAGACCCGAGCCGCCGTCGGACGCGGTACCGTATCGGTGGCGACATCCCCTCGCTGGTCGACCCGAAACCCGGCTGCCGGTTCTCGGCCCGCTGTCCGTTCGTCATCGACCGGTGCCGGGTCGAGGACCCCCCGCTCCTGACCGTGAGCGGCCTCGGGGACCGCCTGGTCGCCTGCCACCGCGCCGACGAGGTGCGGGACATCGCCCCGGAGACGCTCCTCGCGACCGGTCCCGAACCGATCCCGGCGCCCTCCGCGTGACGACGGCGACCCGGACTCCCTCGAAGCGGGCCTAGGAGCTCAACCACTGGGTGTTGAACCCGATCGAGAACGGCTCGCCGCTCGCCATCGGATTGAACACATACCCGTGCAGGTTGGAGCTGTAGACCGCGAACGACGTCGGGACGACCAGCCAGATCTCGGAGTAGTTGTCGTACATGATCTGGGTCATCGCCGTGTAGTTGGCCGTGAGGACCGCCGGGTCGGACTGGCCGGCGGCGTAGTAGGTGTCGAAGTTCACCGTCGCGTTGTTGAAGCCCGCCATGCAGAGGTTCGCGCTGCCGGTGTTCACCGCGTCGTTCTGCGTCCAGTCGTCGGGCGAGATGTAGTCGGACGTGTAGAACTCCTGTCCCATGTAGAACGGACCGCCGTTCGCGCTCGTGGAGGAGACGCACGACCCGTCGGGGTTCCTGCCTTGTTCCTCGTAGAGCTCATCGAGGCTCACGCCGACCGGGTTGATCGTGATGCCAATCGCCTTCAGGTCGACCTCGAGGAGCTGGGCGGTCTCGGACCAGTCGGCCCCCACGTTGAGGTACATGTAATTGATCGTGTTGCCCGCGCAGGCACTCGCCGCGCACGGCGAATCGGCAATCTCCTGCTGCGCGAGCGTCAGGTTGTAATTGTAGTACGGCTCCTTCGCCGTCACGTTGTTGTTGTACGGGTAGGCGGGCGGTACGGGACCGACCCACTGGTCCGCGTACCCACCGAACGCATCCGTGATGATCTGCTGGTAGTTGATCGCGTGGGTGATCGCCTCGCGGACCGACAGGTTGTTGAACGGAGCGACGCTCGAGTTGAGGAAGATCCACCACGAGCCGCTGGTCGCCCCGTAGATGACCGGCAACGAGTCGACGACCACATTCGAGTGTCCTTGGAGCGCTTGGATCGTGGACGGACCGACGTAGGCGAACGACGCGCCCTGGACCTGGCCCGTGAGCAGGTCGTTGGTCGTGACATCGATGGTGTCCTGGAAGATCACCTCGATCGACGTATTGGCGACCACGAGGTTGTTGTTCCATGGCTGCGCTTGGGAGGCCGTGGCACCCCAGTACTTCGAGTTCGGTGTGAGCGTATAGCCGCCCCCACCGACGCCGTTGTACCCGTTCATGACGTACGGGCCCGTCCCGAGGGTGTTGCTCGCCAGGTAGTCGTTGGGCTGTCCGGTCGTGACCCCCCCGTTCGCATCGACCCAGGCCGGGTCGACCGCGTAGGAGTTCGGCGCGGAGATGGACGCGAGGAGGTAGGTGTAGTTGCTCGCCAAATACCCGTAACCGAGGTTCAGGGCGATCGACTCGCTGTTGATGACCTGGAACGACTGGTTCGGCAGTTCCATCTGCGCGATCTCGCCGGCGGTGGGGCTCGAGAAGCTCCAGGAGTTCAGGTCGTTGACGAGGGTCGCGTTGGCCGCCTGGACGGCGGCGATCGGTGAGTAGTAGCTCAGAGGGTTCGACGGCGTGAAGTTGGTCGAGTAGAAATTCTGCTCGAGGATGAACTGGGGACCCTGGGCCAGCAGCAGGCTCCGGTACAGGCTGTACCACTGGACATAGGCGTTGTACGGGTCGCCGTTCGAAAAGACCACGCCCGGTCGGAGCTCGAAAGTGTACGTCGAGAAGCCGGTGCTCGGATTGTACGACTCGGTCCCGTTGTTCGTCGCGAGGACCCCCGAGAAGCTCGTCACGCTCGAGCCGTTGTAGTTGACGAGACCCTGGTAGACCTGCTGCACCGCCGCCCACCCCGGGGTCGAGAAAGTGACCGCCGGGTCGAGCGAGTCGGGGATCTCGGCCTGGTCGATGCAGATGTAGCCGGTCTGGTTGGGCCCGCAGTTCGACGTGGTCGAGTGCTTGAGCACGTAGTAGCCACCGATTCCCGCGGCGACGAGAACGACCACGACGACGATTACGATGATATTCCGTGTCTGAGGCTTCATAGAACAGGACCCTCGCCGGGTCGGTCGCGGGACCGGCTCCCCCCTTGATAAGGTATGCCATGGGGTGATCCCGGGGCACGGTTCCGGCGGCCGGCGGCAGGCTATTTAGACGGACCGGGCTCGCGAAATCTCGGTGCAATCATGGCCGTGAAAATGCTGATTGGGGGAGAATGGGTTGCTTCCGCGACCGAGGCTACCTCGCCCGTCGTGAGCCCGTACAACGGCACCAAGCTGGAGGACGTTCCCCGCGGCTCGCGCGACGACGCCCGGCGCGCGATCGACGCGGCGCGCGAGGCGTTCGACCGGGGCCCGTGGCCGAGACTGCCGCCCCGGGCGCGCGGGGAAGTGTTCCTCAAGGCGGCCCAGCTGCTCTCCCAGCGACTGCCCCAGCTCGCCGAGTTGGAGAGCCGCAACCAGGGGAAGACGATCAAACAGGCCGCGGACGCCGACCTGCCGTTCTCGGTGGACAACCTGATCTTCTACGCCGGCGCCGGACGCACGCTCGACGCGAAGAGCCCCGGCGAATTCACCGGGGAAGGGACGACGATCTTCCGCCGCGAGCCGGTGGGCGTGGTCGCGTCGATCACCCCTTGGAACTACCCGTTTATGATGGCCGTCTGGAAGATCGGCCCGGCGCTGATCACGGGCAACACCGTGGTCCTCAAACCGGCGAGCTGGACACCGCTCACGAGCCTCGAGCTCGGCCGGGCGTTCCAGGACGCGGGTCTTCCCCCGGGGGCGCTCAACGTAGTGACCGGTCCCGGTGAAGAAGTAGGGGATGAACTCTCCCGGAACCCGAAGGTCGACCTAGTCTCCCTGACCGGGGATACCGCGACGGGGCGGAAGATCATGGAGGCCGCCAGCCACACGGTCAAGCGCGTTCAGTTGGAACTCGGCGGAAAGGCACCGTTCGTCGTCTTCGAGGACGCCGACCTCTCGGCCGCGGTCGAAGGGGCGGTCGTCGCGGGGTTCGTGAACGGTGGCCAGGACTGCACCGCCGCCACCCGCCTGATCGTCCACCGGAACGTCCGCGAGCGATTCGTGAAGCACCTGCTCGAGCGCGTCGCCACGATCCGGATGGGCGACCCGCTCTCCCGGAAGACCGACCTCGGCCCGCTCGTCCACCCGACGCATCAGAAACGGGTCCTGGAGTTCGTTCAGAAGGGAAGCGACGAGGGCGCGAAGCTCGTCGCGGGGAGCACCCAAGCCCCCGTCAGTCACCCCGAGGGAGCGTTCGTCACTCCCACCGTGTTCGACGGGGTCGCCCCCGACATGACGATCGCGCAGAAGGAGGTCTTCGGCCCGGTCCTCGATGTGTTGGAGTTCTCGACGTTCGACGAGGCGGTGGAGATCGCGAACGGCGTCGAGTACGGTCTCGCCGGAAGCGTGTGGACGAACGACCTTCGAACGGCGATCCGAGCCTCGAACGCACTCCGCTTCGGGGACGTCTGGGTCAACGACCACCTCCCGCTCGGTTCGGAGACGCCCCACGGGGGGTTCAAGCAGTCCGGATTCGGTAAGGACCTGGGAGTCGACTCGCTCTACGACTACACCGCGATCAAGAACATCTACATCGACCTGACCGGGCAGGCCCGCAAGAGCTGGCACTACCTCACGTACGGCGATCCGGCGTAGGCACACGTGGTCGAAGGCATCCCGACGGGCGGCAAGGGCGCGCTCTTCATCGGCGGCGCCTGGAGCGCCCCGGCGAGCGGGCGGTACGCCCCGGTCCGAGACCCGTCCACCGGCGGCGTCGTCGGGGAGGCGCCGGTCGCGTCGGCGGACGAGGCGCGCGCGGCGGTCGACGCCGCCGCGGACGCGGAGGAGCGGTGGGCGAGCGTGCCCGGTCACGAGCGGGCACGTATCCTCCGGGCGGCGGCCGCGCGGCTCCAGTCCGACCGGGAGGTGATGGCCCGCCTGATCGCGACCGAGGTCGGGAAGCCGATCGTCGATGCCCGGGTGGAGGCGGACCGAGCCGCGGGCGTCTTCCTGCTCGCGGCCGAGGAGATCCGCCACCTCGGGGGAGAGAGTTTCCCGGCGGACGCCTACGAGCGGCCCGCCGGCAACGAGCACCGGTTCCTCTTCTCCGTCCGCGACCCGATCGGCGTCGTCGTCGCGATCGGACCGTTCAACTTCCCGCTCAATCTCCTCTGTCACAAGGTCGCGCCGGCGCTGGCCGCAGGGAATCCTGTCGTCGCGAAGCCGACCTCGGCGGCCCCGTTCACCGCGCTGCGGCTGGCCGAGCACTTGGCCGCCGCCGGCATCCCCGCGGGCGTGCTCAACGTCGTGGTCGGCCCCGGGGGCTCGGTCGGGGACACCCTGGTCGAACATCCGCGGACCCGCCTCGTCACGTTCACCGGTTCGACGGAGGTCGGGAAGGCGATCGCAGGGAAGGCCGGTCGCCACGCGAAGCGAGTGATCCTCGAGATGGGGGGCCTCGACCCGTTCGTCGTGCTCGACGACGCTCCGCTCGAGTCGACCGTCGCCGCCGCGGCCCGCGGCGTCTTCAGCTACTCCGGTCAGGTCTGCACCGCGTCGAAGCGGTTCCTCGTCCAGGACGGGATCGCCGACCGATTCGCGGCTGCGCTCGCCGGGCGCGCGAACGCCCTGCGGGTCGGACCCGCCCTCGAGGAGACCACCGAGGTCGGACCCCTGATCGACGGCGCGGCCGTGGAACGGATGGAGACGCTGGTCGACGACGCCCGCGCCCGGTCCGCGCACGTGTTGGCCGGGGGCCGACGACCGCCCGACCGCCCCGAGGGCAGCTTCTACGCGCCGACCGTGCTTGGCGACGTGCCCGAGGAAGCGCGCGTCCTCCACGAAGAGCCGTTCGGCCCGATCGCACCGGTGGTCCGGTTCTCGGATATCGAGAACGCGGTCCGCATCGCGAACGCCACGCCGTACGGTCTTCAGGCGGCGGTCTATACGCGGGACATCGCGCGCGGTTTCTCGCTCGCGAAACGGATACGGGCGGGCGGAGTGCATCTCAACGACCCGACGAACCTGCGGTGGGACGCGCTCCCGTTCGGCGGGGTCCGGGAGAGCGGGCTCGGCCGCGAGGGGCTCCGGTACGCGATGGAAGAGATGACCGAGGTCAAGCTGATCTCGGTCAACTACGCCGGCGAATCCGCCCGATAGGGTCGCCGCGCTACGAGGGCTCGGCGTCCGGGAACGTACGCCCCGGTACCGGTGGGATCACGGGCCCGGGCATGCCGGGTGACGGCGGCATCAGGGGTTCCGCAAGCCCGACGCGCCCCGAAGCCGTGGGTCGGACTCCCCGTGGGTTGGGGGCAGGGTCCAGGCTCTCGAGCGCGTCCTCGAAGGCGACGAGCCCCCGTTCGAGGAGCTCGTCTTCGATGACGAGGGGCGCCATGAAGCGGAGCACCTGATCCCACGCGCCCGCCGTGTGCATCAGTACGCCCCGAGCGAACAGTGCGGAGCGCATCGCCTTGGCGCGATCGCCCCATGGGGCCCGTGTCGAAGGGTCCTGCACGAACTCGACCCCGACCATGAATCCGCGCCCCCGCACGTCGCCGATCTCGGCGTGGCGCTGGGACATCCCTCGGAACCGCTCGACCAGCGCGGCGCCGCGGTGGCGTGTCCGTTCCAAGAGGTCGCCCTCCTTCAGGACCTTCAGCACCTCGGTTCCGACCGCGAGGGCGAGCGGATTGCCGCGGTAGGTCCCGAGATGGAATCCCCGCGGGAGTTCCTTCACGAGATCGGCGCGGTAGGCGACCATCGAGACGGGGATCCCGCCCCCGATCGTCTTTGCGATGCAGAGGATGTCGGGCGTGACCCCGGCATGTTCGACCGCCCACATGCGACCGGTCCGGCCGAGCCCGGTCTGGACCTCGTCGGCGATCAAGAGGATCCCGTGACGGTCGCAGAACTCGCGCAACGACGGGAGGAAATCATCCGGAGGGACGACGTACCCGCCTTCGCCCAGGATCGGTTCGACGAGGACCGACGAGATCTCGTCGACGCCGGAGTGGGGGTCGTTGACGAGGTGCTCGAGGTACGAGATCGTCCCGGCCGCGCCCTCGTCCGCGCCGAGGACCGGACGGTACGGGTCGGGGAACGGGACGCGGATCGCGGTCCCACCGCCGAATGCGGACGTCGTGTGGTACCGTCGACCGCTCGTGAGCCCGACGACGCCGCCGTGCACGCCGTGATACGCGCCGGAGAACGCGACGGTGCCCCGTTTTCCTTGCGCGTAGTCGGCCAGGCTGACCGCCGTCTCGATCGCGTCACCGCCCGTGATGCAGAAGATCACCCGAGCGTTGTTGCGCAAGCTCCCGGGGAGCGCGCTCTGGAGCTCCTCTAGGAAACGAATACGTGCCTCGGTCGGGAGCTCGAGCGCATGCCAGATCAGCTTCGACTGGGCTTCGAAGGCGTCGACCAGTCGGGGGTGACGGTGTCCGAGGTTGAGGACCGAGATGCCGGCGACCCAATCGATGTACCGATTTCCGTCGACGTCCTCGATCGTCGAGCCTTGGGCGCTCCGGGGGGCCATCGGAAAGTAGTGTGGGTATCCGATGGCATCGGTCTCCCAGCGGGCCTGGCTCGCGAGCAGTTTCCGGGATTTTGGTCCCGGCGGGGGGACCACGATCCGGGGGGCATCCGGGTAGCTGAGCCAACTCGAACGGTCCGTCACGGTCTCCCGAGGAGGTACACCGGCCGGGGTCATATAACGCCGGTCGAGGGTCGCCTTTGAACGGGGTTTTAATCGTGCGAATCCATCGTGGGGGCGTATGTCCGGGCCGTCCAAGTCCCATCCGATCGCGTGCGCGTGCTGCGCGTGTCTGAGCTGTTGCAAATGCTGCTCTTGCTGCTTCGCGGGAACTGCGTGCTGCCCCACCTGCCCGGACGGGCCCCCCGGGACTGGCTAACTACTCGTCCTGTGCTCAGCAACGACGCGGGGAGGGCGGGGCGTATGACCGCGATGCCCCACGGACTCGCCGGTGGGAGCGGTCGATGACCGTCGATCGCCCATTCCGGGCGGACACGCATCTCCATCTGAGTCGATGGTGGCCCGACCTGGCGCACACGGGGTATCGGCCGGACATCGACTACACGGTGGCGGGGCTGCTCCGGGAGATGGACGCGAGCGGGATCGACTTCGGTCTCGTGATCCAGATCTTCGAGGCGCCCAACCTGGACGAGGCATTGGCCGAGAGTCGTACCCTCTTCGACACGAGCCTAGGTCGGTTACGCCCGGTCGTGACGGTCGACCCCACGCGGGGAGCGGAGGAGATCCGTCGCGCGATCGCCCTCTGGGAGACCGACCCCCTCCTCGCAGGCGTCAAACTGTTTCCCGGGTATCTTCACTTCTACCCTCACGACCCTCGGCTCGCGCCGCTCTACGAGTTCGCGCACCGCCGCAACCTGCCGGTGCTCGTGCACCAGGGAGATACGCTCGACCGCAAGGGCCTCGTGAAATTCGCACGGCCGATCGAACTGGACGAGGTGGCCGTCGGGTACCCCGACGTACGGTTCGTCCTCTGCCACTTTGGGAACCCGTGGGTGGAGGAGGCGGCGGAGGTCGTCTACAAGAACGAGAACGTGTACGCCGACACGTCGGGGCTCTTGGCCCATCCCTCCGCACCATACTTCGAGCGGATGGTCGAGCAGTGTCGACGGAGGATCCTCCAGGCGATCATCTCCATCGGCTCTGCCGAGCGGATCCTGTACGGCTCCGACTGGCCGCTGGAGGAGCTGCGACTCGCGGTCGCCCTGGTGGACGGCCTCGACCTGCCGGCGACCGACCGTGCGAGGATCCTGGGGGAGAATGCGCGGCGGCTGTTCGGCCTCCCGGATCGCGCGCGCTCGGCCCCGGGCACCGGCCAATAACCCCGGAATCTACGGTAGTTACGGAGCGCCCTCGGATTAACTCGGCCGGCCCTCGTCCCGCCGGGAAGTGGTCGGATGTCGTCGCCCCAGGATACGCGGCCGACGGCGGAGGAGGGTGGCGTCTCCCTGATCCGGGACGACGAGGCCACGGCGCTCCTGCGACGGCGTCTCGAACGACCGGCACGGCTCGGTCTTTACGTGTTGGCATTACCGGGCGCGGTCGCCGAGGCCGCGGGCATTGCCCTGTTTCTCACCTCCCCATCGCTGCTCGGGGTGGCGGTCGCGCTCTTCGGTGGCGTTCTGATCGTCCTCGGAGTCGTTCAGTTCCTTCTGCTCCAGAGTGACCTCGCGCACTGGCCCGACCGGGTGTTCCTCTGGGAAGGAGGCATCGAGCTGGTGCTCCACAATGGCGAGGTGCGTGGGGTCGCGTGGACCGACCCGGATCTCGCGCTCGGTCTGGTCGCACGTCGCGCCCCCCCTCCGGCGGGGAGGGAGTTCCTGCTCGTCTGGATGTCGGAGGGGAGGATCCCGTCGATCGAACTTTCCGCGGAGGGATTCACCCGTCTGCGAAAGGCGGCGGAGGACCATCGGCTCGCCGTGACCGAGCAACGCCGTGGTCGCGCGTCGGACGGTGCGCAATGGATCGAGATCCACCCCAACCGCGCGGCCCTGCTCGCGACTTCCACCCGAGAGTCCGGGGAGGCCGTGGCTCCGTAGCCGGCCCCTCTTAAACCGGGAGCGATTCCGCGCCCCGAGCTTCGGGGCACCGGGGAACAGCGCAGGATGGACGGCGACGAGATCCAGCGAATCGTCCGCGAGACGAACTACGTCACCTGGCGTCGTCAGGGAGGCTGGAACCCGCTCGTCGTGACCCGCGCGGCCGGCTCGAAGTTCTGGGACAGTGCGGGGAAGGAGTACCTCGACCTTTCGTCCCAACTGATCGCGACCAACCTCGGTCACGCGAATCCGGCGGTCGTCGAGGCGATCGCCGAGCAGGCCCGCACCCTCTCCTACGCCGTTCCCGGCTTTGCGACCGAGCCCCGCGCCCGTCTCAGTGCCGCCCTCCTCGAGATCCTGCCGAAAGGATTGAACCGGTTCTTCTTCAGCACGTCCGGGACCGAAGCGAACGAGGCCGCGCTCAAGATCGCGCGGGTCGCGACCGGACGGTCGAAGGTAGTCGCCCGGTACCGCTCCTACCACGGCTCGACCGCGGCGTCGATCTCGGTGACCGGCGAACTCCGCCGGCGACCGATCGAGCGCCTCCAGCGCGTCCCCGGGACCGTCTTCGCCCCGGACTGTTACTGTTATCGCTGTCCGCTCGGGCTCAAGTATCCCGAGTGCGGCGTCGCCTGCGCCGAGTACGTCGACTACCAACTCGAGCGCGAGGGCGACGTGGCCGCGATGATCTTGGAGCCGGTCGTCGGAACGAACGGGGTCATCGTGCCGGTGCCGGAATATCTCTCGCGCATCCGGGAGATCACCCGGAAACACGACGTGCTCCTGATCACGGACGAGGTGATGAGCGCCTGGGGGCGCGTCGGAGAGTGGTTCGCGGTCGACCACTGGAACGTCGCGCCGGACATCCTCACCACCGCGAAGGGGATCACCGGCGCCCACATCCCGCTCGGACTCACGGCGACGACGGCGGCGCTCCACGACACGTTCACGGACGCGTACTTCCCCCACGGACACACCTACGAGGCGCACCCGTTGACGCTCGCTCCGGCCGTCGCCGCGATCGGCGAGTACCGGCGGCTGAACCTGCTCGAGAAATCCCGGACGGACGGCGACTACCTTCTCGCTCGCCTGCGGGAGATGCAGGAACGTCATCGCTCCGTGGGCGAGGTGCGAGGGTTGGGGCTCTTCGCCGCCGTGGAGCTCGTCAAAAATCGGTCGACCAAGCAGCCGTTCAATACCGACGACGACAAGCTCGCCGGCCGACCGCTCGTCGTCGACCAGGTCACCGCCGCGATGATGAAGGAAGGCGTCTACTGCATCGGCTGGATCTCGCACCTGATCGTTGCGCCACCGCTGATCGTCACGCGGGAGGAGCTCGACCACGGCCTCGAGGTCCTCGACCGAGCGCTCCGTATCGCCGACGAGAAGGCCGACCCAGCCGCGGCCGGCTGAGCGTCGTCAGAACCAGCGGGTCGTGACGACCTTCTTGCGCGTGTAGAACTCGACCGCGTCGCGGCCGGTCGCGTGCAGGTCCCCGTAGAATGACCCTTTCCATCCGACGAACGGGAAGTACGCCGCCGGGGCGGGCACGCCGATGTTCACGCCGACCATGCCGGCTTCGATCCGGTGGACGAACTCGCGGGCCGCCTTCCCGTCGCGGGTGAAGATCACCGCCGAGTTGCCGAATCGGGAGCGGTTCGCGGTGAGGAGCGCCTCGTCCAGCGACGGCACCCGGACCACCGCGAGCACCGGCCCGAAGATCTCCTCCTGCGCGATCGCCATGTCGGGTCGGACCCGGTCGAACAGCACGGGGGCGACGTAGTAGCCGTCGGCGGTCGACGGGACCGCACCGCGTGCCGCGACCTGGGCGCCCCCCGCCTCCCCTTCCTGGATCCACTTCAGGACGCGGGCGCGGTGGTCCGCGCGGATCACGGGACCGACCGCGGTCCCCGCCTCGCCCGCCGGGCCGACCGCAAGGGTCCGGACCGTCTCGGCGAGACGGGCCACCAGCCCGTCACCGACCGGGTCCACCGCGAGGACGACGCTGCCGGCGAGACACCGTTCCCCCGATTGGCCGAAGGCGCTCGAGACGATCGCCGGCACCGACCGGTCGAGGTCGGCGTCCGGCATGACGACGATGTGATTCTTCGCTCCCGCCAGCGCCTGGACCCGCTTGCCGTGCGCCGCGGCGGTCGTGTAGACATGTCGGGCGGTCGGCGCGGAGCCGACGAACGACACCGCGTCGACCCCGGGGTGAGTGAGCAGTGCGTCGACCGCCGCCGCGTCCCCGTGGACGAGATTGAACGTACCGGCAGGGAACCCGGCCTCCCCGATGAGCCGTGCGAGCAGTACGGCGGAGAGCGGAACTCGCTCGGACGGCTTGAGGATGAACGAGTTCCCGCAGACGAGGGCGAGCGGGGCCATCCACAGCGGGATCATGACCGGGAAGTTGAACGGCGTGATGCCGACGACCACTCCGAGCGGCTGCCGAAGGAGGGTGGTGTCGACCCCCGCGCTGACGTCCTCGAGGAACGCCCCCTGCATCGTGGTGGGCGCCGAGGCAGCGAACTCGACGGCCTCGATCCCCCGCCGCACGGAGCCGCGCGCCTCCTCCGCGGTCTTGCCGTTCTCCCGAACCACGCTGCGGACCAGCTCGTCGTAGTGCGTCTCGAGCAACTGCCGGAGGGTCAGGATCCTGCGCGCACGCTCCGCGACGGGAACGTCGCGCCAGGCAGGGAACGCCGCACGAGCGGCGGCGACCGCTGTATCCACGTCCGTCGCTCCCGAACGCGGCACTCGGGCGAGCAGCCGTCCCGTCGATGGGTCCGGCACTTCGAGAAAGTCGGGGGCCTCCGCTCGTACCCATGCCCCCCCGACGTAGTTCTCGAGCAGTACATCGTCGGCCATTCTCTGTGCCTCGGAGCGTTCGGGAAGCGTTCGGGGTATTGAGGTCACGTAAGGGGGTCCGACCCCGGCGGGCGCACCTCGCCATCTCGGAGCCCTTTTGTAACCGAACCCGCTCCGAGCGCCGAGTGTCCCGGGCCGACGGCCGGGCCTCGTGGGAGATGGGAACCTGGACCCCCGCTTTGAAGCAGCGTTCGCCGATTACGAACGGCGGACGCCTCGTTCCAAGGAACTGTGGGAGCACGCCCGCCGGTGGAGTCCCCTCGGGGTGCACTCCAATTACCGGTTCCTCGACCCGTACCCCTTCTTCGTCCACCGCGCGGAGGGGGTTCGCCTATGGGACGCCGACCAGAACGAGTATCTCGATTTCAACATGGCCTTCGGCGCGCTCCAGAGCGGACACGCCCACCCGAAGCTCGTCGAGGCGCTGACGCACCAGCTGGCGGACGGAAGCGTCTACGGCTACGAGTGGGACCGCACCCCCGAGGTCGCCGAGAGGATCTGTGTCCGGTACGGCATGGACAAGGTACGGTTCAGCACGACCGGGCTCGAGGCGACGCAGCACGCGACGCGGTTCGCTCGCGCCTACACGAAGAAGCGGTACGTCCTCAAGTTCGAAGGCGGATACCACGGCTCGCACGACACGCTTCTCGTGGGCGTGAAACCGAGGATCCAGGTGGCGGGTCCCGCCCGTCACCCGAATTCCGCGCCCGCGTCACCGGGGATCTTGCCGGACGTCACCGGCCACACGCTCGTGGCGCCGTTCAACGACCTCGAGGCGACGCGCGAGATCGCCCGGGAGCACAAGGACGACCTCGCGGCGGTCATCGCGGAGCCGATCCCGATGAACATGGGGTTCATCCTACCCGAGGACGGCTTCTTCCCCGGCGTACGGGAGCTGTGCGACGAGCTCGGTGCGCTGCTCATCCTGGACGAGATCAAAACCGGAGCGAAGTATCCGCACGGCGGGGCCGCCCGCGTCGGGGTCCGCGCCGACCTGATCACGCTCGGGAAGTCGATCGCCTGTGGGGTGCCCCTCTCCGCCATCGGAGCCGGACCCGGGATCCTCGACGAGGTCGGGCCCCGAAAGGTCGCGCACGCGGGAACGTACAACTCCAATCCGCTCGGAATGGCGGCGTGCCTCGCCTCGCTCGACCACATCCTGACCGACGAGGCGCTCGAACGGTCCTCGCGCCTCAACCACCGCCTCGCGAAGGGGTATGCGGAAGTGTTCCGCGACGCGGGCGTCACTGCGCACGTCTCGGCGGACGGGGTCTCGGGTACCGTCTACTTCACCGACCATCCGGTACGGAACTGGCGGGATTTCCTCACGGTCGACGGGGACCGGTCCATGCTGTACTACTATCACTGCCTCAACCGGGGGCTGATCCCGTCGGGGACGGGACCGGACGAGCAGTGGACGATCTCGGTTCAGCACACCGACGCGGACGTCGACCGGCACCTCGAGATCCTCGGGTCGGTCGCCGAACGCCTCGTCGGCACTCCCCAGTCGGGGGAGATCGAGGAGTCCGTCTAGCGGACGACTACGACGACGCGCTCGCCAACGGCGCCGCGTCGGCGGCCGGAGCGGGCCCCGCGGGCGCCGTCGCCATCAACGTCTCGGGCGCGATGTCGGCAACCTCCTCGGCCCGATGGCAGGAGACCATGCGCCCCGGCTTTCCGGGGGCTGCACGCAGTGGCGGCGGTTCGACCCGACACCGGTCGATAACGAATGGGCAACGCGGGGCGAACCGGCAGCCCGGCGGCGGGGTCACGAGCGTGGGGATCTCTCCCGTGATCCGATACCGTGCGCGTCGTCGTTTCGGGTCGGGCACGGGCACGGCCGCGAGAAGGGCCTTGGTGTACGGGTGGACCGGGTGCTCCAGCACGTCGCGGACGGGGCCGACCTCCACGACCTCGCCGAGGTACATCACCGCGACCCGGTGCGAGGCGTACCGGACCGCGGCGACGTTGTGCGTGATCAGGAGGTAGGCGAGTCCCCGCTCGCGCTGGAGCGTGACCAGTCGGTTGAGGATCTGCGCCTGGACCGCGACGTCGAGCGCGCTCGTCGGCTCGTCGAGGACGATGAGCTTCGGCCGGACGCTCAGCGCGCGGGCGAGGGAGAGGCGCTGACGGCCGCCGCCGGAGAACTCGTGCGGGTACTGGTCGAGGCACTCCGCGGGGAGACCCACCGTCGGGAGGAGTTCGGCGACGCGATCCCGAAGCGCGGTGCGTCCGATCCGCTCCTGCGAGCGGATCGGTTCGCCGACGAGCTGCCAGACCCGGAGCCGCGGGTCGAGCGAGCCGATCGGGTCCTGGAAGACCATCTG
>JAKIVU010000001.1 GCA_022750375.1 Thermoplasmata archaeon | reverse complement strand
TCGTAACAAGGTATCTGTAGGGGAACCTGCAGATGGATCACCTCCTAAGAACGCCGACCGTCCCGGTCGGTGATTCGGGTCGCGATCCGACGTGCTGACGCTACTACGCTCGTCTCTCCTCTCCTATCGGCCATCAACCCATTTTTGGGTATCTACAACTGTTTTATTAGCCGAATCGGGATGAACAGGGCATGCTCGCCGTCCCGCGGGTCCGCTCGGTCCCCGAGGTCCTCCGCCCGGCGGCCCGGGCCCTCGCGGAGGGCGAACCGGTACTGATCTTCGACTCCGCCGACCGCGAGGCGGAGACCGACCTCGTGATCCTCTCCGAGAAGGCGACCCCCGAGCTGATCCATCTCCTCCGCCAGGACGCCGGAGGCTGGATCTGCACGGCGATCTCCGACGAGCTCCGCGCTCGCCTCGGTCTCCCGTTCTACTCCGAGCTTCTCCAAGAGAGCGAACGCGACTTCCCAGTGCTCCGCGGGCTCCGCCGCGAGCAGCTCCGCTACGACACGCGGAGCCCGTTCGGGCTGCACGTCCACCACCGCTCGACGTTCACGGGCATCCCCGACAACGACCGGGCGACGGGGATCCGCGCCCTCGGCGAGCTCGCCCGCGACACCGACCGCCTCTCGGCGGCCGAGCTCCAGAGCCGCTTCGTTTCCGAGTTCAGCTCCCCCGGCCACATCCCGATCATCTACGCCGCCCCGGGCCTCCTGTCCGAGCGAAAGGGACATACGGAACTTTCCGTCTCGCTCGCCCGGATGGCCGGCCTCTCCGAGTCCACGACCGTCTGCGAGATGCTCGGGGACTCGGGGGGTGCGCGCGCACCGGACGCGGCCCGGCGGTACGCCGAGACGCATGGGTTCGAATTTCTCGAGGGACGGACGTTGATCGAGGCGTGGCGGACATGGTCGTCCGCGTAATGGCCACGGGGGTCTTCGACCTCCTGCACCCCGGACACGTCTACTTCCTCTCGGAAGCGCGCAAGCTCGGCGACGAGCTCGTGGTCGTGGTCGCGCGCGACAAGACCGCCCGCCGCTTGAAGCACGAACCGTACGTCCCGGAGCATATCCGCCGCGAGATGGTCGAGGCACTGAAGCCGGTCGACCGGGCGATCCTCGGGTCGACGACCGACATCTACGAGACGGTCGTGAACGAGCGACCATCGATCATCGCGCTCGGCTACAACCAGGTCTGGAACGAGGCGGAGGTCGAGCGCGAGTGCGCGCGCCGCGGCGTACCGGTCAAGGTCGTCCGGATCGGGCCGATCCCGCACGACGAGCTCGCCACCCGGCGCATCGTCGAGCGGATCCTCGAGATCTCGGGCCGCCCGAAGGAAGCGAGCCCTTGAAGAAGGTCGGGGTCGCCGACACGACGTTCGCGCGCGTCGACATGGCCGGCTACGCCGTCCGCGCGCTGCACGCCGCCGGCACGGGGTTCCGGGTCGTCCGACGCACCGTCCCCGGCATCAAGGACCTGCCCGTCGCCTGCCGTCAGCTGTTCCTCGAGGAGCACGTCGACCTCTGCCTCGCCCTCGGAATGCCCGGGAAGGCAGAATACGACAAGACCTGCGCGCACGAGGCGTCGCTGGGACTCCTCTTCACCGGCGTGCTCGAAGCGAAACCGATCGTCGAATGCTTCGTTTTCGAGGGCGAGGCGAAGGACGCCCGGGAGCTCGAGACGCTCGCTCGTCGACGGGCCGAGGAGCACGCGTTGAACGCGTACGCGATGTTGTTCCGTCCGCAGGTGCTCGCCCGCCGCGCCGGCGAGGGACTGCGCCAGGGCTTCGCGGACGCCGGTCCGGCCCGTCCCAGCCACTAACGATCCAACGGAGCAACAACGATGGCGAAGAAGAACAAGGAAGGAAAGGGCGTGACGGTGGCGATCGTGGCGAGCGAATACAACTACGACATCACGCTCATGATGCTCGAGCGGGCGAAGGAGGAGGTCGACTTCCTCGGCGCCACGCTCGGACCGGTCGTCAAGACCCCCGGCGTCTACGACATGCCGCTCGCCGTCAAGGTCCTCTTCGGGCGCTCGGAGGTCGATGCGGTCGTCGCGCTCGGTGCCGTCATCGAAGGCGAGACGAACCACGACGAGGTCGTCATGAACCAGGCGGCCCGAAAGCTGACGGACCTCTCGGTCGAGTTCGGGAAGCCGCTGGGCCTCGGCATCTCCGGGCCCGGCGAGACCCGGCTCCAGGCGCAGGACCGGATCGAGAACGCGGGGAACGCCGTACGGGCCGTCGTCAAGATGACGCGCCGGCTCCGCGAGCTCGGCTAGGCGCCCCCCTCGGCGCCCCGGCCGGCGCCCGGCTCAGTAGGTCAGGGAGCGGACGTCGCGCATCGTCACCGCGCCGACCGCCCCGGCGGCGATGACGAGCAGGCCCGCGGCGACGAAGACGAACTCGATCGAGGTCGCGATCGCGAGCGAGCCGGCGAAGAACGCCCCGAACGGCGCGGCCGCCAGGATCAGTCCGAGGAGGACGGACATCACGCGCCCCATCAGCCGCGTCGGGACCCTCGCCTGCACCGCCGTGAGGAGAGGGATGTTGATCACCGACGTGATGAACCCGACCCCGAACGCCTCGCCGAGCGCGAGCGGGATCGACCGGGTGAGTCCGAGGGCAATGACGAAAAGTCCGAAGCCGAAGAGCCCGGCGAAGATGTACCGGCCCGCGTTCGGGCGCATGTTCAACTTGCCGACGACGAGCGCGCCGACGATCGCCCCGACCGCGATCATCGCCCCGAGGAACCCGTACGTCGCCGCGCCGCCGTGCAGGACGAGGTCGGCGTACGGGGCCCACAGGGTGAACGCCGCGTTCCCGGCGAAGTTCACGACCAGCCCGACCGCGATCAGCTCGAGCAGGAATCGTTGCCCGACCACGTAGCGGAACCCCTCGACGAAATCCTCGACGAATCCGGTCGGAGCTCCGGTCGGGGACGGTTCGGGTCGGCCGATCGTGGCCGACATCAACAGTACGATCAAGGCCGCCGCGAAGAACGTGAGCGCGTCGTAGGCGATCGGCAGTTCGACCCCGAACAGGGCGACCACGACCCCCCCGATCGAAAGGCCGACGACCTGGGTCGTCGAGTTGCTGAACGAGAGCAGACTGTTCGCGGTCGCGAGATCCGGCGTGCCGACCGTCTGCGGGATCAGGGCGTTCGAGGTCACGCGGACGAACTGGGCGCCGACGCCGAGCGCGAACACGATCGCGATGATGAAAGTGAGGTCGGTGGCGTGGGCGAGCACGAGGCCGGAGAGAACGAGCACGAGCACCCCCTGCGCCACGTTGGTCCCGAGCAGGATCGTACGGCGGGGCCACCGGTCCACGTAGACTCCGAGCACGGGACCGAGCAGGACGGTCGGAACGAGGGTCGCGACGACGACGAGGCTGACCGCGAAGACCGAGCCCGTCGTCTGGAGAACGAGCCAGAGCAAGGCGACATCGAAAATGAAGTCGCCCGACTGGGAGATCAGTTGGGAGCTCCAGAGCAGGAAGAACGGGCGGTTCGAGAGCGCGCGTCGGAAGCTCGGTCGGGCGCTGGGGTCGTCCTTGGGCGGCGCCGAGGGCGGCAACGGAGCGGCCCCGGGAGGCGGAGAGGATTCCACGATGCTCACCCTCGTGGATGCGGTCGCTGCGTCACGCGCGCGACCCCCTCGTTCTCGTCCCACCACCGCATCGACGTCCGCCCCACCGATTCCGGCGTTCGAGTGGGAAGCTCAGGAATAACGTTGCGCACTCGGCGTGAACACTCTAGAGTCCCAGGCGCGACCGAAGGTAGTCGAACGCGGTCTTGCCCTTCGTGGTGTGGGGCGTCACGGTCAGGGGTCCGGGAGGGACCTGCGCCTTGTCTCGGGTCTTCAACGCGGCGACGAGGCGTTCACGTGGGATCTTTACGGTAACATCCGGGTGGGGCGCCGCGCCGCCGACCGCAGAGACCGCACCGGATTTGTCGACGAGCAGGGAGGCGGTCTCGTCGCCGGTCTCGAAGACCCACACCTGGGGCAGGTAGCTCTGCATGATCCCACCGAACAATCCTTTCAAGCGCGACTGGAGCTCCGGCTGGAACCGACGACCGACGTCCGCCAAGAGTTGTTCGATCTCGCCCATTCGAAAACGCCTCTCTACGGCAGGAGCATGGCGCCGACGTCGATCGTGAATTCGAGAGTGGCTCCGGCCGCCGAAAAACGAACCGTCTTCATTGGGGGTAGGTGACCGACGGCGGCACTACATAAGACGGCTCGCGGGCCTCCTCCTCCGACCCTTCCACCAGGGCTCCCCCCTCCGGGCGTGGCGCGACCCTGGGCGACGCCCGAGGGTGCACGAGACCCCGCGCTACGGGGCCAAATCGTTAAGCGGCTTCGACCCTCGTTCGGCCTCGAGGGGCGCCGTCATGGGTCCTCGAGAGTTTCACGATCGGCTCTCCTCCACGCAGGACCGAGCGATCGAGCTCGCGCGCACGGGCGCACCCGAGGGGACCCGGGTCGTCGCGCGGCAACAAACGCACGGACGGGGGCGCCTCGACCACACGTGGACCTCTCCTCCCGGCGGCCTCTACGTGTCGATCCTCCTCCGCGCACCGCCCGAGCACCTCACCTGGCTCCCGCTCGCACTCGGCGCGCGGCTCGCCCAAGAGTTCACGGACCAGTACTCCGCGCGCTTCTCGGTCAAGTGGCCCAACGACCTCCTCGTGACCCGCCCCTCCGTTCCGGCCCGTAAAGTCGCGGGGGTCCTGGTCGACCGGGTCGTCGACCCTCCCGGGGCGGCCGTCGAAGTGGCCGGGATCGGGGTCAACGTCACGACCCGCCGCGATCAGTTTCCGGGCGAACTGCGAGACCGAGCGTCGTCACTCGCCGAAATAGTCGGGTCCCCCCCATCACTGGATGCGGTCGAGACGGTCGTCGTGCGCTCGGCGATGCGCGCGGCGATCGGACTGCAGGGGACCGGGGGGGCCGAAGCGACCCGAAAGTTGTGCCGCCGTTGGCTCTTCGGGGTGGGACGCCGAGCGGCCGTGGACGGCCAAGACTCCGGGACGATCGTCGGCCTCGGCGAGGAGGGGGAGCTGCTCCTGGATGGCGACGGCGAGCGGGTGGCGATAAGAGCCGGAGATGTTCGTGTGGAGGGAGTCGCATGAGCGAAGCGTTCGACCGGTGGACGGTCCTGAAGCGCAAGGCGCGCGAGGGCGGGGGCGCCGACCGCGTGGAGAAACACCGGGCGGCAGGGAAGCTCACCGCTCGCGAGCGGCTCGAGTCGTTCTTCGACCCGGGGACGTTCACGGAGATCGACCCGTTCGTCACGCACCGCGTCGAGAAGTTCGGTCTCGCCGACCGACGACCTCCGGGGGACGGGGTGGTCACCGGATGGGGGGAGGTCGAGGGGCGTCCGGTATGCGCCTTCGCCCAGGACGCGACCGTGTTCGGAGGGGCGCTCGGGGAGGCTCACGCAATGAAGATCGTCAAGGTCATGGAAACGGCCCGCAAGGCCGGCGTCCCGATCGTGGGGTTGAACGATTCCGGGGGCGCGCGCATACAAGAGGGGGTGATGAGCCTCGGTGGGTACGGTGAGGTGTTCTTCCGGAACGTCTCCTTATCGGGCGTCGTCCCTCAACTTTCTCTCATCCTCGGCCCGTGCGCCGGCGGGGCGGTCTACTCGCCCGCGATCACCGACTTCGTGATCATGGCGGAAGGCACCGGGCAGATGTTCATCACGGGGCCGGACGTCGTTCGTGCCGTCACCGGCGAGGAGGTCACGATGGACGCGCTCGGGGGCGCGGACGCCCACGCCTCCCTGAGCGGGGTCTCCCACTTCACGGCGGGTTCCGACGCCGACGCAATTGTCCTCGCGCGCCACCTCCTTTCCTACCTGCCGCTCAACAATCTGGAGGAGCCCCCGGTCTCCGCGGCGACGTCGCCGCCGGACTCGGCCGCGTCCGAGCTCCCCCAAATCGTACCCGAGAACGCGAACGCACCCTACGATGTGCACGAGGTACTCGCCCGGGTCCTCGACCCCGAGACGCTCCTCGAGGTGCACAGCACCTGGGCCCCGAACATCGTCGTTGGATTCGCACGGCTCGCGGGCCATCCGGTCGGCGTCGTCGCGAACAATCCGGGCGCCCTCGCCGGGACGCTCGACATCAACGCCTCCACCAAGGCGGCCCGCTTCGTCCGGTTCTGCGATGCGTTCAATCTCCCGCTCCTCACGTTCGTGGATGTGCCCGGCTTCCTCCCCGGCACGGCCCAGGAGCACGGGGGGATCATCCGTCACGGGGCGAAGCTGCTGTACGCGTATGCCGAGGCCACCGTCCCGCTGCTGACGGTCATCCTACGGAAGGCGTACGGCGGGGCGTACGACGTGATGTGCTCGAAGCACCTCGGAGGAGACCTGAACCTGGCGTGGCCGACGGCCGAGATCGCCGTCATGGGCGCCGATGGGGCGGTCAACATCCTCTACCGCCGCGAGCTCGACCGGACCCCCGAGGCCGACCGGGAGACGCTTCGGGCACGGCTCATCGCCGACTACCGGACCGAGTTCCTGAATCCGTACCTTGCCGCCGAGCGGGGGTACATCGACGACGTGATCGACCCCGCCGAGACCCGGGCACGCCTCGTCGCTGGCCTCAAGATGCTCTCCTCGAAGCGCGACGACCGGCCCGCGAAGAAGCACGGGAACATCCCACTCTAACGCGGGGTCGTCGATCATGGTCGGCATCACCGAGACCGTCCTGCGCGACGGGCATCAATCGCTCATCGCGACGCGGATGCGGACGCGGGACATGCTCCCGGCGGCGGAACGGCTGGACGCGATCGGCTACCGCTCGATCGAGGTATGGGGAGGCGCGACGTTCGACGTCAGCCTCCGGTTCCTTCGGGAAGACCCGTGGGAACGGCTCCGTCTCCTGAAGCGGGCGATGCCGAAGACGCCCCTCCAGATGCTGCTCCGCGGACAGAACCTCGTCGGCTACCGGCATTACGCCGACGACCTGGTCCGAAAGTTCGTTGCCGAATCGGCGGCCCAGGGCATCGACATCTTCCGCGTCTTCGACGCGCTGAACGACCCGCGCAACATGGAGGTCGCCCTCGACGCGGTCCGGGCCGTGGACGCTCGCGCACAGGCGACGATCTGCTATACCCAATCCCCCGTGCACACCTTGCCGGCGTTCGTCGAGCTCGGCCAACGGCTCGCGGCGATGGGGGCCGACGAGCTCTGCGTCAAGGACATGGCGGGATTTCTCCCGCCGACCGAAGGCGCCGCCCTCGTACGGGCGCTCGTCAAAAAGGTCGGCCTGCCCGTCGTCGTGCACACGCATTCGTCGAGCGGCATGTCCACCATGACCTGCCTCGCCGTCGCGGAAGCCGGTGCCGCCGCGGTCGACAGCGCCCTCAGCCCGTTCTCGGGCGGAGCTTCCCAACCCCCCACGGAAACGCTGGTCGGTGCCATGCAGCACACCGCCCTCGACACCCACCTCGACCTCCACGCGCTCGCCGACCTCGCCACCTACTTCGGAACCGTGCTGGACCGGTATCGCCCCCTGCTCAACATCCGCTCCCTGCAGACCGACCCGGGGATCCTGACCCACCAGGTGCCCGGTGGGATGCTCTCGAACCTCCTCTCGCAACTCCAGGAACAGGAGTCACTGAACCGTCTCACCGAGGTGCTAGCGGAAGTCCCCCGGGTCCGCGCCGACCTCGGGTACCCTCCCCTCGTTACCCCGACGAGCCAGATCGTCGGGATCCAGGCCGTGCTCAACGTGCTGACCGGCGGTCGCTATCGGCAGATCACCCAGGAAGTGCGGGACTACGTCCGGGGCCTCTACGGGACCCCGCCGGCGCCGATCGACCCCGACCTACGGGCGAAGGTCCTGACCGAGGGCGTGACCGCGATCACGGGCCGCCCAGCGGACCTTCTCCCCCCCGAGTTCGAGAAAATGCTCGCCGAGGTGCGGGTGCTCGTCCCAGCGGCCGACGACGCCGAAGCGCTCTCCTACGCCCTCTTTCCTATCGTCTACCGGTCGTACCGGACCGCGATCGACCGGGGGCTCTCCTCCGATGTGCTCACGAGCGCGGCCCTGGGAGTGGTCGGCGCGCTCCGGGCCCCCTCGCCCCCGCCGACGATCGCACCGGCGAACGCCCCCGCGACCGGTGGGCTCAGCCCTTGGGCGCACGAAGGTCGCGCCCGCCTGCAATCGCAACGGAGGTGGGTCGATGCGAATCATCGTCGAGCGGGACGGTAGGTCGACGACCGTCGAGGTCGCCCCGGGAGGCGACGCCGTGACCGTCGGTGCCGAGCGGTACCCGGTGACGGTCGTGCGCGCGACCCCGACCGCGGTCGAGCTCGAGGTCGCGGGCGAACGCGTGCTGGTCGAGAACTGGCCGGATCACTTCCCAGAACCCCCCGGGCCGGTCGACGTGAACGGCGAACGGTGGAAGGTCGGGATCGAGCGCAGCGCCGTAAGCCCGAGCTCCGGCGCACCGTCCCGGTCGCCCGCGCTACCGACGACGGCTCCTCCTCCCCGAGCCCCGTCCCGCGCCGGCGCGCCGATCGTTCCGCCGATGCCGGGAAAAGTGATCGAGGTCCGCGTGAAAGAGGGCGACCGCGTGCGCAAGGGTGACGTGCTCCTCGTCCTCGAAGCGATGAAGATGCGGAACGAGTTGACGAGCCCGGTCGACGGGGTCGTCCGCGGCCTCGCGGTCAGCCCCGGCGCGAACGCCCGGGCCAAAGAGCCGATGCTGTTCGTCGCGACGGAAGGGGCTCCCCCCTAGCTCGGGTCCGTTACGAAAAGTGTGGCAGCGAGCGACCGCACGCCGGGCATCGCGCGGTCCCCGGTTCGAGGGGAGCGGCGCAGTACATGCAGAATCCGATCGAGCTCGCGTGTTCATGGCCGGATCCCGCCGACAGAGGAGCGTCCGGCGAAACGCCGAGGCCAGGACCGGCGCTCGCGGCGGGGCCGACCCGACGGTTCGCCCACGGCGAGTAGATCAGTGCGAGACTGACGAACATCCATCCGAGCAGGATGTAGAACGCGTACCCCGCCCACTGGGGGTACGCCAGCAGGACAGCGACCGCCGCGGCGATCGTGGCGAAGTTCACGAGCGTGAGCAGAGTGCGTAGCTGCATCGACGACCCGGGCCACCCGGAGGAAGGTCGCGTGACGCTCTTCTCCTTTGGCCTGCGGGCGTCCTCCGACCCGCGCCGCCGAGCGACTATAATAGCGGCCGCGAATGGGCGCCCGCCATGCCGAGCGTGCCAACGCTCGTCCAGCGGGACGAGTTCACCTACGAGATCCCGCAGGACGCGGTCGCCGGTATGCGCGTCCCGGGACTCCTCTTCTCCAATGCGGCGCTGCTCTCCGGAGTCGCCGGCGACCCCTCCCTCGCCCAGCTCGCCAACGTGGCGACCCTCCCGGGCATCCAACGCTACGCCCTCGCGATGCCGGACATCCACTTCGGCTACGGATTCCCCGTCGGCGGCGTCGCCGCGTTCGACCTCGAAGAAGGGGTCGTGTCCCCCGGCGGGATCGGGTACGACATCAATTGCGGCGTCCGCCTGATCCGCACGTCGCTCCGGACCGAGGAGGTCCGCCCGCATCTCGCGTCGCTCCTCGAGCGACTGTATCGCGAGGTCCCGTCGGGCGTGGGTTCGCGCGGAGGGCATCCCCTCTCCCCTTCGGGAGTCGAGGAGGTCCTCGCCGGAGGGGCCCGCTGGGCGGTCGAGCACGGGCTCGGTCGGTCGGCGGACCTCGAGGTCCAGGAGGAGCAGGGCTGTCTCGCCGGCGCAGACCCGGCGGCGGTCTCCGAGAGCGCGCGAAAGCGGGGTTTGAAACAGCTCGGCACGCTCGGGTCGGGCAACCACTTTCTCGAGGTGCAGGCGGTCGACGAGGTGTTCGACCCCGAGTTCGCCCCCGTGCTCGGGCTCGCGTCGGGCCAGGTCGTCGTGATGCTCCACACCGGCTCCCGGGGGCTCGGGCACCAGGTGGCGACCGACTACATTCAGGAGATGGACCGGGGCCTCGCCGGCCAGGGGATCACGCTCGTCGACCGGCAACTGTCGTGCGCTCCGATCTCGTCCGAGCCCGCCCAACGGTACCTCCGCGCGATGGCCGCCGCCGCGAACTTTGCGTGGGCCAACCGGCAGGCGATGACGCACGGCGTGCGTCGCGCGTTCTCGGCGGAGTTCGCCCGAACGGAGGAGGAGCTCGACCTCTCGGTCGTCTACGACATCTCGCACAACATGGCGAAGGTCGAGGAGCACGCGGTCAACGGCGGGCGGAAGCGGCTCCTCGTCCACCGGAAGGGGGCGACCCGTGCCTTCCCCGCCGGGCGGGACGAGGTCCCGTTGGCCTACCGACGGTTCGGTCAACCGGTCCTGATCCCGGGCGACATGGGTACCGCGAGCTACGTGCTCGCCGGTCTTCCGACCGCGATGGAACGGTCGTTCGGCTCTTCCTGCCACGGCGCCGGTCGACGGCTCTCCCGGAAGGCGGCGGTCCGCACGTTCCGGTTTGAAGAGGTGACCCGCAGCCTGGCGGGCAAAGGGATCATCGTCCGCTCCGCGTCCCGCGAGGGCGTGACCGAGGAGGCGCCGGGCGCCTACAAGAACGTGGAGGAGGTCGTGCGGGTCGCCGAAGGGGCGGGCCTCACGCGTCGCGTCGCCCGCCTGGTCCCGCTCGGGGTCGTGAAGGGGTAACCCCTCCGCGGTCCCTCCCGTCCGCCGTCGACCGACGAAGGGTCGCCGGTCGTCGAAAGACACTATAACCTCAGCCCGGCGTGTCTCCGCCGAGGAGTGTCGTTGGACCCGTATCTCGGCTACGAGATCGCCCTGGTCGTCGTCGTCGCGTACGCCGTCGCCGTGTACCTCCTCTATCGGGCCGGGTACATCGGCCCGGACCGCGCTCTCTCCCTGCTCGGGCCGGCGTTGATGATCAAGACGAAGCGAGGCCGCTCCGCCCTCGAACGCTGGGCGAGGTTCCGGCGGTTCTGGACCGCCGCGGCGGACCTCGGGATCGCTCTCGCGGTCGTCGCGATGGGCAGCATCCTCGTCCTGCTCGTGATCGACGCGGTCCTCTCCCTGCGTCTCAACCCGTCGACGGCACCGCCGGTCACCGAGGCGCTCGGGCTTCCGGGGATCAACCCGATCATCCCGATCGGCTACGGCATCGTCGCTCTCGTCGTCGGGATCGTGCTCCACGAGCTCGCCCACGGGGTCGTCGCCCGGTCCCAGGGGATCGGCGTGAAAACGCTCGGCATCCTCTGGTGCGTCGTTCCGGTCGGAGCGTTCGTCGAGCAGGACGATGCGGAGATGCAGGCGGCGTCGCGCCGGAAGCGGGACCGGGTCGCGGCGGCCGGGATCCTCGCGAACTTCGGACTGACGGTGCTGTTCTTCGTCGCCCTGTCACTTCTCATCGCCTCGTCGGTCGCGCCCAATGCCAACGGCGTCGGCGTCGCGCTGGTCCAATCGGGCACGCCTGCGGCGAACGCGACGCTCGTTCCCGGCGACATCATCGTCTCCATCAACGGGACAATGACCACCAACAACACGCTGTTCGAGTCGTCCCTCGAGAATACCCACCCGGGGGAGGTCGTCCCCGTCGTCTACTTCTCCACCACGACGGGCGGTCTCGTCTTCACGAACGTGACGCTCGCCGCGAACCCGACCGTGCCCACCCGGGGATTCCTCGGGGTCGGCGTATCGTTCCTCACTCCCAGCGAACTACGGAACTCGCTCGTCTGGCCGCTCGGGAGTCCGTCGGGGCCGCTCATCGGCTCGATCGACTGGCTCGTCCTGCCGCTCGCGACACTCGAACCGGTCGGCGGGTCGACGACCCAGTTCTACCATCTTACGGGGCCGCTTGCGAACGCCAACCCGTCCGCGTTCTGGGTCGCCGCGAACATCCTCTACTGGCTCGCCTGGATGAACCTCCTGCTCGGGCTCTCGAACGCGCTCCCGCTCGTCCCGCTCGACGGCGGGCTCTTGTTCCGCGACTTCGCGGCCTCGGTCGCCGCACGGTTCCGCAAAGGATGGAGCGAAGCCCGTCTCGAGGAGTTCGGCACCCGGGCGGTCGCCGCCTCGTCTCTCCTGGTACTCGTCCTCCTCGTCTGGCAGTTCGTCGTTCCGCGGCTCCTCTGAGCGACGCGGTGGTCCCGGTCGAGCGGTCGACGGCCGAAGTTACCAGACGGGGGTCCCATCGGACGCCGTCCGTGGGTGGTCGAGCCACGGTTCGCCGGGGCGCTTCCCTCGGCGGGACCCCAAGTTCTGGTACAACGCCACCGCGAGGAGACCGCCGACCGCCGCGCTTCCCGCGATGATCTCGAGCGGGGCGTACGGGAACGGATACTCGACGAGGATCGTGAAGTTCCGCTCCGCCATCGCTCCCGAACGGTCGGTCACGTTGATGCGCACCACGTAGGTGCCGATGTTCGGGAAGAACAACGTCGCGGTCGGGTTGCTCGAGTGACTCCCGTTCACGAACGTCCAATCGTACACGTACGGGGGGCCCTTTCCGCCGTACCCTGAGGCGGCGATCGTGACGGTCAGCGGCTTCGGCCCCTCGCCCGGTGACGGGGAACCGGCGATCCCGAGCGGGCCGTTCGCCGCGACGCCGCTCAGCAGCGTGCCGACGTCCCCCCATCCGTCCGTCACGATCGTCTCGACGAGGTAGCCCTGGGCGCCGTACACCGTGTGTTCGACCTGGGAGCCCGTGCCGGACGTGCCGTCGCCGAACAGCCAGGCGATCGAGATCGGGTGCGGCCCGGTCGCGGAGGCGTTGCCGAAGATGGCGAACGGCACGAGGTTCTCGCTGGGAGAAACGTTGGTGGTCGCCTGGAGCGCGTTCGCCCGGGGCACGTACCCGCCGGCCTCGACAGCGAAGAACGACGGGAGGTGGAACCCGAGGGTGTAGAGGGTCTGCAGGAACGGGGTCTGGATCGTGACCCCGCCCGCGATGGTGTTGTTCGCGCTGCTGGGGAGCGGACCATAGTACGTCTCGGCGACCGAATTGCCGTACGCCGAACGGCCATCCCCGAGATTCCACTCCACTCCGACGCCGTTCGTCTCGCTCGCGGTACCGACGACGGTCGCGGTGAAGCGGACGGAGGCTCCGGACGATACGTTGCTCACGGGCGTCACCGTGGCCGTAACGCCGAGCGGTGGGTTGGTGCTCACCGGTTCCACGTCGATCAGGAACGCTTCGCTGCCGTTCCCCTCGCCCTGGTCGGAAAGTCGTCCGAAGGCGAGGTACTCTCCGGGGATCGAGTACGTCGCGTTGACCGAGTGACCGACCGCGCTTCCCCCGTTCCCGAACGTCCAGTGGGTGAGGTTCGCGTCCGCGAGGAATCCGCCCTTCGTGGAGGAGAAGAAATAGACCTTGAGCGGCGCGGGACCGGAAAGGGTGGACGCCGCGAACGTCGCGTCGAGCGCCGGGGCGACGGTGAGGTTCCGCGTCGCATTCGCGGAGCCGTCCACGGTGTCGTTCGCCCATTCCGTCACGGTGTAATTGCCGGGGTGACGGAAGATCTCGCACGCGCAGGCGGCGATGTACGAGTCGTTCGAGGCGAGGCTCGTCGACGGCGCCAGGCCGTCCGGGGCGCTCGCCCCCCCCGAGGTCGTGAACAGCGATTGGTCGTAGTCCGCGGGGGCGTCGCGCGCCGGCGCGCTTTCGTTCGCGGCGACGGTGAACGGGGTCGAGCCGTCGGCGCAGTTCGGGGTGCTCGCCCCACCGACCGCGACGGCGACGCGTGGACTGGTGCCCGCGTCCGTCGGGTTCGCCGAGTCGACCGCGATGACTTCGGCGCAGAAACCGCCCACCACTTGGTAGGCGTGAACGACCGACGCGCCGCCGGGCGACGTGGAGCCGCCGTCCCCAAAGTAGAACTGGTAGGAGTACGGGGGCGAACCGCCGATCGCGGTCGCTGTGAGCGTCACCAACCCCTGCACGGTGGGGATCGGGTTCGAAACGGAGAGCGCGACGGAGAGCGACCCTCCCCCGACCGTAACGAGGACCGGGAGCGAGGTCGAAGTGTTACCGGTGTCGTCGGCGACAAAGGATTGGGCGAGATAGTCGCCCGGCACCGAGTACGTGTGCACCACGACGGTACCGTTCGCCAACGCGGAGCCCCCGTCGCCGAACGAGATCCCTTCCAACGGGTATCCCCCGGTCCCTCCCGAGGCGCTCACGGCAAAGGAGGCCGCGAGGGGCACATGGCCGCTTCGCGGCGAGGCGTAGAGCGTGGTCGACAGACCCCCGCCAGGGAGACCGCCGCCGCGCACGAGATCCGGAACGAGCGAGGCCACGATCGGCGAACCGATGCCCGTCACGGGGTCCCATCCGGGGCCTGCGGCGTACCCGTTGTTGCCGGCCGTAATGTCGTGGAAGTCCGTGGCGTACGATGGTCCTCGGAGAATCTCATAGAGGCTGGGGGTCAGAAGACCGAGCCCCTTACCGGCGTACTGGTCGGCGAGCGCGGCGATCCCCGCCCAGATCGGGGTCCCCACGCTGGTTCCGGATACGCCCGTCGCCCCGCCGTCGAAGACGATCGCGACCGGATTCTCGGCGTCCATCGCGACGTCCGGGACGCCGCGGGCGCGCGCTCCGTCGGCGATGCCGAACTGCCACCACGGCTCCGGGAACGGAGCAAAGCCTCCCCCCGAGCCCCCCTGATTGTTGCATCCCGGAGAGCTGGCGCCGGTCGCGTTCCCCGACCAGGCGGTCTCGGCCGCGTAGCTGTCGTTGACGCCGACGGTGAGGTCAGTGCCGCCGACGCCGGTCACATACGGGTCCGACGCCGGAAAGTTCGTGGCGACCCCCGAGGTCCCGTCCGCGGAGCCGCAGTCGCCCGAGGCCGCGAAGAACGTCATCCCCTCCGCGGTGCCGAGCTCGAGCACCGGATCGAGGATCTCGTAGGAACCGTCCGTGGTGGCGTTACACGCCGTCTTGCACGGCTGGTCGAACGCGTTGAAGACGCCCGTGTCCGGCTCCCCCCAACTCATCGACACGACGTTGACCGCGTCCTCCGAGACGAGCCAGTCGACGGCGTCGTAGAGGCCGGCGTCCGGATTCGGGGAGAACGTCATGTCGACCGTGGCGCCGGGAGCGGAGGCGCGGGCCCATTCGAGGTCGAGGGCATCCTCGAACGCCCAGTCGATGTTCGTTCCGGAGGCATTGAGGTCGACGGACGTAGGGACCGGGTAGAGGTAGCTGACGTTGCCGACCGGGATCGACGAGGAGGCCGCGAACGAGGCGAGGTCCGTCGTGAGCTGAGTTTGCCCTTCATTCGACGCGTAGGCGTCGACGACCGCGATGGCCATGCCGTGACCGTCAGTACCGTTCGCTTCGAGCGGGGTGATGTCGTATGCGCGGGCGATCGCGCAGGGAGTGAGTCCACCGGCGGGGCCAGTGCAGGCGACGGCGGGGGCCGGCGCGTTCCCCGGCACTTCTACGGTGGATGGCACGAGGGGGGTCGCGTTCCCGAGACCGAAGACTCCGTTGGTCCCCAGGGACGCCGGTAACGAGGCCGGGGTCGGATGGCTCACGAAGGTCCGGCCCGAAGTCGAACGATACGCATCGAACGCGGTTCCGAACGCCGCCGCGATCCGGCTGGCCGGCCCCGAGACGTATAGCAGGAGGCCGTCCGGATTCGTGGTCGCGGGGAGGTCGAAACCGGCGAAGTAGGCTCGGGCCGCGGAGATCGATTGAGCGGATGCTCCGAATCTCTCCTGGGCCTCCCCCGGGCTCAGGAAGGCACGGTACCCTGCGCTCCCGGGGACCGAAGCCGCCGCGACGAACGCGGCCAGGCCGCTTGGGTCCCGCGACGGAAGCCCGACGGCCACGTAGAGACGGGTCGCGGCCGGCACCGCTCCGAGCGGCGTGACCCCCTCCGGCATCTGAAAGCCGGGCGCCACCTCGACCGGCCCGCGCGTCGCCGGCGACACCATCGGTAACTGCGGGGTCACCGGCGCGGCGACCGCCCCTCCGACGGGGGTCACGGCACCCTGGCCCGCGGGTCCGGTGGGGGCGGACACGACGGCTCCCAAAAGGAGTACGGTCGCGAGGGCAATCGGTAGACAGCTGTGGAACTGCGACCGCACGGCCCCCTCGCAACGTCGCCTAGCGGGCGCAGGTCATATCTTCCTTTGCGGCCCCCCATCCTCGCGCGGGATACCCTATAACCGAGTCCCGACCTCGCGGGACGAGGAAAAGCGACCCACGGAGTCCGGCTCGCTGGCGCGGGCAGTCCACCGCGGAAAACAGCCCACATGGCAGCTCGACACGGTTCGGCGCCGCGCGACGAACGCTCGCTGTTCGCCGAGTACACGTTCCTTCCCGGCGCCGAATCGCTGCTGGGAGGCGAGCCGGTGTCGATCCGTTCGTTGCTCGAGGACCCGGCCTACGAGCGTGCCCGGTCGATCGGACGTGCCCGGGTCCTGGCGGCGGCGGACGACCCCCGCGCGACGCAAAACCTCGCGGAGCTCGACGCCGCCGGACCTGAGGTCCGGTACCTGTCGCTGCTGTTCGACCAGATCGTCCTTGCCGCCGCACCGTCGGCGGCGGTACTCCGTCGCTGGGCGGTCGCGGAGGCGAAGCGAAGCCACTCGCGTCTCTCCACCGTTCCGTCCGACGAGCTCGTCGACGTGGCGCAGCGGCTCGGGTTCACCATGGAAGCCCGACCCGACGACCGTGTCGCGCTTCGGCTCGTGGATTATCTGCGGCTCGCCGTACCGATCCGGGAAGGGGATTACCGGCTCGCCCGACAGGACGTCGGCAACGGATGGGTGGTCGTGGCGCGGTATCGCGCCGCTCGTCTGCTCCAGGAGGCCGTCCGAGGGCGCCTCAGCGTCCCGGTCCCGCTCGCGGACGACGTCCGGGCCCTCGTCCGAGACCGCGAGGCGGAACTCCTCGACGCGATCGCGCGCCGGATGCCCGCCCCGGTCGCCCGAGGGACCGCGTCGACCGGAGCGATTCGGCCGACCCTGTTCCCTCCCTGCATCCGAAAGATGCAACGCTCGCTGGAGGCGGGGGAGAACCTCTCGCACTCGGGCCGTTTCGCGCTCGCTGCGTTCCTCCACCGGGCCGGCGCCGACTTCGAAACGATCGTCGACGCCTACCGCGGCGCCCCCGACTTCGACGAGTCCGTGACGCGGTACCAGGTCGAGCATATCACGCACCACGACGGCGGCGTGGGGTACGGTCCTCCGGAGTGCGATACGCTCCGGAGCCACGGGTTGTGCGTGCGCGACGGGGACCCGTCGGCCCCCCTCCCCGCCGACCGACCGCGGGACCCCCTCTGCTTCGAGGAGTGGCTTCGTCACCCGCTGCAGTACTACCGAACGAAAGGGGGCAAGGTCATCGAGCGCGACGGAGCCGGCGACCGCGTGGACCTCAGCCCGTCGGGGGCAACGCCCGGTACGTCCGCAGCGCCCGCGCGAACGCGGTCCACTGGCCCGCGATGACAAAGTAAAGGAAGGCGACGTCGATCACCGTGAAGCCGACCCCCCAGAGGTGGAATCGGCTGAACGGCTCGGTCGGGGCCCACGGCCACGGCAGCGACCAGTCGAACTCGAGGAAGGCGGCGAGCGCGAGGACGACCAGACGGTCGGCGCGGGAGAGGAGCCCCGAATAGCTCCGGCCCTGTCCCACGGCCTGGGCCTGCGTGCCCATGTAGCTCGTCAGCAACAGGCTCGCTAGCGCGAGCAACGCGAGGATCGGGTTCGCGTAACCCGAGATCGCGATCCCGAGCACGATCACGAGGTCGGCGTACCGGTCGATGACGTGGTCCAGGAAGTCGCCCCGGACCGAGGTGCGCCCCGTGGTGCGTGCTACGGCTCCGTCCAGGACGTCGAACAGTCCGGCGAGGAAGATCAGGACGGCGACCGGGAGGAAGAGGAGCGGCGTCGACCAGCGAACGAGTGCCGCCAGTGCCGCCGCCACGACCGCGAGGACGAGCGCGAGCCAGCTCAGCTGGTTCGGTGTCCATCCCAGGAACGGTCGGGCGAGACGGGCGACGTACGGAGCGACCCGGGCCCGGTACCCTTCGAGTACCATCGGCGCCCCTACCGCGGCCGGTCCAAAAGATGCGCGGTCACCGCGGGGTCGGCCAGCCAGTCGACCGTTCCGTACGAGGACGGACCCCGCGCGCGGACCCGCCGGACCACCTCCCGCGCCACGGTCTCGACCGACCGGCCGGTCGTGTCTACCTCCCAGATCCGACGGCGCGACGACACACATTCGAACAGCACGACGTCGGTCGCTTCCGCGAGCACGTTCTCCCGGCGCTCGGAGACGGTGCCCCGCCGGGCGCACCGCAGTCGTCGCTCGAGTTCGGCGGGGTGGCAGCGCAACAGCACGACGTCCCGGATCGGGAGCAAGTGGGCGAGGTGGCCCACCACGATGTCCACGCCCTCGAGGGCGGCCGGCGGTCTCAGCGCGCGCCGGAGGCGGTCGAGGTCGACCTCGAGCCCGAGGCCCGAAGAGCGCGCCCCGCCCCACCGTCGGGCGAGGTCGGCGACCTCCACCGTACGCCAATGGGCGCCGAGGGCCACCGCGGTGACGCTCTTCCCGGTCCCGGGGGTCCCGGTCAGCGCGACGACGCCGGTCACGGTACGGGCCTAAACGAACCGAAGTCCGTGGAAGGTACGGCGCCAGGCGAGCACTTCCCGTCCGACGCGCTCCTTCTTCAGACCCCCGCGGACGATCAGTTCCGCGAGGCGGGGCATGTCGGCGGGCGTGAGACCGAGTCGCGCGACCTCGGCCGTCCCGATACGGCCCACCAGGTCGATCAGGAGCCGTTGTCGTTCGAGGCGACGGGCGAGGGCGCCGGGTGCGATGTTCGCCGACGTCCGAAGCGCCGCGCCGTCCAGATGCAACTGGTGGGAGCGGGTGAACCCGTCGTCCGCGCCGACCAGCGGCACGCCGAGGTCGCTCAGTGATTTCCCGAGGGCGCGCGCGTCGTCGACGACCGTGGTCGCGTACTCCCGGCCGCACCGCTCGAGCTCGAGCAGCGTTTGCGCGAGCCCGGCGATCCGGTTCCAATGCGCGTTGTCGAAGATCCGCCAGACGAGCGCGGGGTCGAGTTGCTGGAATAAGTCCTCCCGGTCGGTGACGAGCAGGCCGCCCTGGGGGCCGGGGAACGACTTGTGCGTGCTCCCGAAGAGGACGTCCGCTCCCTCCCGCAGGGGGTCCTGGAACTGTCCGCCCGCGATCAATCCGAGGACGTGCGACGCGTCGTAGAAGACGAGCGCGTTCATTGCGTGCGCCGCCTCCGCGATCTCCCGAAGCGGGTACGGGAACAGGAAGAAGCTCTGCCCGAGCACGACCGCGTCGGGGCGCTCCTGCTGGATCGTCTCCACCGCGACGGACGCCTGCACCCGGTGACCCGGCCCATCCGCGGGCAATGGGCGGACGGTGTAACCGAACAGGGCCGGGATGAACCCGGGAGCGTAGCCGTCGTACCCCCCCTCGTCCGGGGCGATGGCGAGGATCTTCGCCTTCGGCGGAAGCAGCGGAACGAGAGCGGAGAGCGCTGCGATGTGGCCGGACAGCGGCCGGGTCGTCGCGAACTTCGCCCGGAACAGCCGCGCGGCGGCCGCGTTCGCGAGCGTCTCGATCTGGTCGGTGTACCGAGTGCCGGTGTAGCTGTTGTCGATCGTCTCTCCGTGGAACTCGGTCGTCAGCGGGAGAGTGTAGCGTCCGGCGAGGTCGCTCGAAAGGTACTTTCGCGCGGTCGGGGAGACGACGTTCTCGCTCGCGAGGAGATTGAAGACGTCGCGGCCGCGCCAGCGGTCGTGGGAGCGGACGAGCGCCGCAAGGCGGCGCTCCTCTTCACTCGCGGTCGGGTCCATTAGGCCCCGGCTTCGAGGAGAGGTCGCCCTGCGCCATCTTCCGATGCTCGTGGTGGCCGCACCGGGGGCAGACGAGCTCGTGCGGCCCCGACGTGAGCAGCGCGTGGCAGACCTGACAGCGGGCCGAGACGACCCCGAGGTTCGCCGGGGCGGTCGTGAGCTTGACGGACGGATGGGCCTGCAGCACGCGCGCGATCAGGACGTCGCCGACCGCGAACTCGGTCGAGAGCGATTCGGTGTACCCGTCCTTCGCCTTCGAGATGTGGACGGTCCCTTCGGGAGCGCCCGGTACGGTGCGCCGGCTCGTGCCGGTCGCGATGATCGTGCAGATCGCCATCGCGGTCTTCAGCTCGTCCACGACTGCGTAGACCAGGTCGCCTTCGGCGACTTCGGGGATCGCGTTCCGCGGCACGATGTGCACCGTGCGGTCCTGCACGTCGAGCCGGGGCGTGCCCAGGACGGCGGCGTAGATCCGTCCGCGGTCCTCGTACGTACCGCGGCCGGGGAGGAACTCCTCGGCGGCACCGAGGTAATCCCCGGGAAGGACGAGGGATGGCAGAGAGGGGGTGCTCATGGGGTTCGCTCCGTTCGGACCGCCCAGAGGTCGACGTCGAGCGCCACCTGTCGTCGGGTGTGGTGCGGAAAGGTCCGCGGCAACTCCCAGGCGACCGGCCGCGTCGAAAGGACGTGGGCTTCGGCGGCGACCGCTCGGCGTGCTATAAAGGTTCGGGAGTCGGCGAGGCCGAAGGCGTACACCGAGTGACGCGCGAGGCGGAACGCGGCGTCCCAGAACGGCCGGTCGGCGTGGGCGCGCTGGGCACCGAACGGTGGGTTCATCACCACGACGTCGGCCGGCCGAGCCCAGGTAGTCACGTCGCCGGCAACGAATTCGACCGTGACGCCTTCCGCGCGCGCGGCCGCTTCCGCGGCAGTGACCGAGTCCGGGTCCATATCGACCCCGACGACCGGACCCGCGCCGAGCAGCGCCGCCCCGATCGCGAGCCGGCCGGTGCCGCTGCCGAGGTCGAGGACCGAACGGCCTTCGACGTCCCCCGCGGCGAGCGCGCTGAACAAGAGCTCGGCCGCGGCTTCCGGCGGGGAGACGACCTGCTCTAGGTCGGCGCGTGGGCGGCTGGGAGGCGCCACCCGGCCGAGCGCGCGGATCAGCTCGGAGCGTCGCATCGGGGCACGGACGTGCGTCCCGCCTTTGACCGTGTCGTGCCGCACCGTCGGGAAAGGAGGCGAAGCGGGGAGCCGGATTTGAACCGACGAACGCCTTCGCGGCAGGATCTCTTCGCCGGTCGCCCGGCGTTTAAGTCCTGCGCCGTTTCCAAGCTTGGCTATCCCCGCAGCTCTAGCGGGCGGTGGGGGCGACCGGCTCGCCTTCCTTCGCGGGGCGTCCGGCGGCTTTCTTCACCGAGACGCGCTTCGGGAAGTACTTCAGCAGAACCACGTCGTTCACCGCCGAGACCCAGCGGTACGGTACCGAGGTCGGGCGCGAGTCCTCGACTAACATCGGGCTCGTCTCGTCGACGTACAGGCCGTCGACCTTCGAAGAGTCCACGTCCACGATCACGTTGTCGACTTCGCCCAACAGTCGGCCGTCGGGGGTGTAGATCTGCCGTCCCAGGAGTTCGGTCATCTCGACGAGCATAGCGGGTTCCCGTACGTCGGCGACGGGGTCGACCCTTCTTATGTCTTTGGGCGGACGGGAGCCGGGGGTCGGGGCGATCCGGGGCTCCGGCGGTTATCCGGCGTCGTCGCCCTTCTCCGCGTCGGGCGTCGCTTCCTGTCGCACCTGAAGACGGTACATCTCGAGGAGTTCCTGGGACGTCGTGGCTTCCGTGGGTCCCTTGTCGTCGCGGATGCGACCCGTGAACCGCGGGAACCGGAGCGCGAGCCCTGCGCCCGGTCGCACGGCCCCCTGCTCGGCCCGGTGGATCGGGCTCACGGTCAGTTCCGCGCCTCGCACCTCGAGGACGAGGCCGGGTCGCATCCACCGGTCGGGCACGATCTCCGTCTCGACCTCGGGGGGAGGCGTCTCGCTCTCGAACTTCGCGAGCCGCTTCGGCATCTCCGCGAGCTGCGCGTCGTCGAATCCACTCCCCACCTTGCAGAACGTCTCGAACCGGTCCCGCTTCGGGTTGTAGACGGCCAGCAGGAAGGCGCCGTACCGGCCGGCGCGTCGCCCGCGACCCTGGAACGCGCCGACGACGACCCCGTCGATCGAGTCGGCGAGCCCGACCGTGTAATCGCGCTTGTACTTGATCCACCAGTAGCCGCGCGCACCGGCGCGGTAGGCGCTGCCCTCCTTCACCGACTTCGCCATCACGCCCTCGCCGCCCGCCGCGATCGCCGCATCGAGGAACGTCGCGGCCTCCTCCTCGTTCGTCACGATCCGCTGCGTGGCGAGCCCCACGTGGTCGTTCGGGGTGAGCATCGACTCGAGGAGCGTGCGTCGCGCCGGGAACGGCTCGGAGTACGTCGCCTTCCCCGACGCCATGAGCACGTCGAACAGGTAGAGGCAGACGGGCAGTTCCGTCGGGGCGGTGTCGAGGTCGTGCTTCCGTCCTCGCCGCCGGGAAACGAGCTGGAACGGCTGGATCTCGCCCGTGTCCGCGTCGATCGGGACGCACTCGCCCTCGACGATCGCCGGCAACCGACGCAGCGCCTTCGGGAGGTCGGCGACGAGCTCAGGGAACTGCAAGCTGAGCTCCTCGAGACGGCGCGAGAAGAGGCGGACGGTGCCGTCCTTCGCAACGTGGGCCTGGACCCGCAGGCCGTCGTACTTGTACTCGAGCGCGGCGGTGCCGCCCATCCGCTCGAGGACCGCGGCGAGCGTCGGCTCGCGTTCCGCGAGCATCGGCCGGATCGGTCGTCCGACCTCGAGTCCGATCGCGTCGAGGCCGTCGAGCCCGTGTTCGACGAGCGCTCCCGCCACGAGTCCGAGGTCGCTTGAGAGGTTGTAAGCCGCTTCGATCCGAAGGCGGGTCGGCTTCGTCCCGTCGGCGAACGCCTGGGAGAGGGCGTCCAGGATCGTCATCTCGCGGACCCCGACCCGAAGCGTTCCGAGGACGAACCGGATGAGGAACTTCCCTTCGAGCGGGGTGGCGCGCGAGAGGAGGTCGACGAGGGTCTGGACCTTGACGTCCTGCGAACCCGCGCCCTTCGCCTCCGCGATCGTCGTCAGCTCCCGATACACGGAGGCGACGGTGAGGGGGTGGTCCGTCTCGGCGCGATGGGCCGCCTCCAAGAGTTCCGCGGCGGTCATCCCCAGGTCGCCGGAGGCCTTCGTCCGTGCCGCGACCGCGGTCTCGTCGGTCCCGGTCGCCGTCGCGACGGCCCGTCGGGCGAGGGAGTCGGCGACCCCGAGCTCCACGCCTTCGTACTCGGGTCGGAGCATGCCCTGCGACAGGTAGAGCACGTGCGCGAGGTCCGGAGGCCGGATCGGTTTGATCAGTTCGACCAGGATCGAGCGCATCTCGAGGCGCTTCGGAGTTGCTTCCAGGCGCGCGTACGCGCCGGCGAGCTCAGCGAACCGCATGGCGGACGCCCTCCTCCACCGCGGCGCGCAGCTGCCGCAGGTTATCCGCGACGACCCCTCCAGCGAACACGGCGTTCCCGCAGACGAAGAACGTCGCCCCCGCCTCTGCCGCCCCCGTCGCCGTGGCCGCCGTCACTCCGCCGTCTATCGATACATCGGCGGAGAGGCCGGCCCGGTCGATCCGTTCGCGAGCCGCCCGCACCTTCGGGAGGACCTCGGGATGGAACGACTGGCCGGAGAAGCCGGGTTGTACGCTCATCACGAGGACCTGGTCGAGCCGGTCGACGAAACGGTCGAGGGCGGAGAGCGGGGTATCCGGACGGATCGCCGCCCCGACCGCCAGCCCGAGGGCATGGACCCGGCGGACCACCTCCTCCGGTTCGGAGTTCGACTCCACGTGGAAGACGAGGGTGTCGCCCCCGGCCTTCTGGAACGCGTCGAGGTACCGGAGCGGCTCGCTGATCATGAGGTGGACGTCGAGCGGCAGCCGGGTCCGGGCGCGTACTGCGGCGACGAGCGCCGGTCCGAAGGAGATGTTCGGGACGAAGTGGCCGTCCATCACGTCGAGGTGGAGCGCGTCGGCGCCTCCCGCTTCCACCGCCCGTACGGCGTCGCCGAGCGCCGCGAAATCCGCGCTCAGGAGCGACGGGGCGAGGCGAAGTCGATGCACGGCGGCCGGCACGGAGGCGCCAACCGCGTCGCGTATTTAGGCCCCGGCGGGCCGAGCTACAGGAACTCGCGCGGGTCGGGTCCCTGCTCGGGGGTCGCGACCGTGCCCCCCGCCCGGAGGACCTCCCCTTCGGTCGTCCATCGGCCGTACGGCACGGGGCGGAACCAGGTGCGGCGGAACGATGTCCGGTGGCCGGGCAGGCGCTCGGGCGGGTAGTAGTACAGGTACTGGTAGAGCAGAAGTTCCCCGTAGAAGGCGAGGATCATCAGCGCGGCCGTGACGACGAGCAGCCCGGTCTCGAATCCGAGGCTGAGGATCCAGATATCGATGATCAGGAACCCGAGGACGACGTACCATTTCGAGCCGGAATGGAACCACCAGGTACGCCACGGGATGTCCGGCGCCTCGCGGGCGAGTCGCTTCTCGTCCTGGACCCGGTCGACCTGCGACTCGAAGGCGAACTCCGCCGCCGGGTCGGGAACATCGTCCGCGTCGGTCGCGCGGATGGCCTCCCCGGGCGGAGCCATCGGTCGTCGCTCCCGCTACGACGCCGACGGGGCGAACGTTTCGGGGACCGGTGGCGGGGTGGTCGTGTCCGGCATCGTCGGCCGGGCGACCGCCTCCGGGTAAAGGTGGCAGGCGACGAAATGGCCCTCGCGGACCTCAAGGAGCGGCGGGTCGACCTTGGAACAGACCGGCATCACCGCGGGGCAACGGGTGTGGAAGTGGCATCCCGACGGGGGCGCGGCCGGGCTCGGAACGTCGCCCTTCAGGACGATCCGCTCGCGCTTCAGGCTCGGGTCGGGGATCGGGATCGCCGAGAGGAGCGCCTGGGTGTACGGGTGCATCGGTCGGGAGAACAGCTGGTCGGTCGGCGCCCGCTCGACGACCCGTCCGAGGTACATCACAACGACCTTCTGGCTGATCGCCCGCACGACGGAGAGGTGGTGCGAGATGAACAGGTAGGAGAGGCGCTGCTCGTTCTGCAGCTGGCGGAGGATGTTGAGGATCTGCGCCTGCACCGACACATCGAGCGCACTCGTGGGCTCGTCCAGCACGATGAAGTCCGGGCGGAGCGCGAGTGCGCGGGCGATGCCGATCCGCTGACGTTGACCGCCAGAGAACTCGTGCGGGAAGCGCCACTCGTGCTCGGGGTTCAGACCGACCTGTCGGAGCAGGTCGGAGGCCCGACGGTACCGCTCGGCGCGCGTACCGGAGTGGTGGATCGCGAGCGGCTCCGAGATGATGTCGCGCACCAGCATGCGCGGGCTGAGCGAGCTGAACGGGTCCTGGAAGACGATCTGCAGCTTGCCGCGGAGCTCGTGCATCTCACGACGCGACTTACGGTAGAGCGAGTATTCGTCGGCGAGCACGTCGAGCTGTGCGAGCGCATCCTTCGCCTTCGGGGAGAGCGCGCGTCGCCCGTCGTCGATCTGGTTGGCAAACGGGCGGAGCGTCGTGTAGAGTCGGTTGATCTGGGCGAGGGCATCGTCGGTCGGCCGGTAGAACGTGTGGCCGCCGGTCGGGGCGATCAGGCGCAGGAGCAGGCGACCGACGGTCGTCTTGCCGCATCCGGACTCTCCGACGAGTCCGACGGTCTCGCCTTGGGCGATATCGAAACTGACGCCATCGACGGCGCGCACCGCGCCGATCTGAGTCGAGAGCAGGCCGCCCTTGATCGGAAAGTACTTCCGGAGGTTCCGCACCGCGAGTACCGTGGGAGCCGTGCCGGATTCCATTGAAACAGATTCCCCTGTACGACTAATCGGCCGCGACCGGTCCCGTGTATAAATAACAGGCTACGGTGTGCCCCGGACCCTCCACGGTCACCGGCGGGCGGGTGACCTTGCAGATCGGCATCGCGTGGGGGCACCGGGGGTGAAAACGGCACCCCTGAGGGGGAGTGATCAGGTTCGGAACCGACCCTGGGATCGATTGCAGGTCCTTGTCGGGTTGGTCGAACCGAGGAATCGACGCAAGCAGCCCTTGCGCATACGGGTGGAGCGGCTGTCGGAACACGTCCTCGACCGGACCCTGTTCCACGATTTGGCCGGCGTACATCACGCACACCCGGTCCGCGACCTCCGCGATGACCGCGAGGTCGTGCGTGATCAGTAGGATCGAGGTGCCGACGCGGTGTTTCAGGTCCCGCATCAGTTCGAGGATCTGGGCTTGGATCGTGACGTCGAGCGCGGTCGTCGGCTCGTCCGCGATCAGGACGTCGGGGTCGGAGGAGAGCGCCATCGCGATCATGACGCGCTGCAGCATCCCGCCCGAGAGCTCGTGGGGGTATCCGCGCGCGACCTGGGCGGGGTTCGCGATCGAGACGCCTTCGAGAAGCCGTACCGAGCGCCAGAACGTCTCGGTCTTGAGCGGCTTCTGGACCTGCCCTCGGATCCCCCAGAGTCCGTAGTAGAAATGCTTCAGACGTTCGAACAGCTGACGGCGCTGGATCTCCCGCCGCTCCCCGTTCTTCGGGCTCTCCTCGCGCATCTCAGAAAGATAGACCTCGTAAAGCTGGTTCTGGAGCTCCATCAGGTGGCGGCGGTACCCGAGGTAACGGCGCTGGGTCGTGCGGAGGTGGAGCCGCTTGAGTGCCTTCTCGATCTTCGGACGGAGGTCGTCGCTGCCGGCGCCTTCGTTCCTCGCGAGATGGTAGACCTCCGTGCCCGCCCCTTGGGAGCCCACGACGTCGCCGAGATGTCTCCCGGCATCTACGAGCTCCTCACGCTGACGTCGGTTGGCGGCGTTCACTACCGCATCGATCGCCGCGGGGACCCCCGGGGCGTCGGGGGTGGCCGCAAGCATCTCGTCGATGATCTTGATCCCCCGATGGAGGAGAAGGACCTCGCTCAGCTGGTTTGAGATCGAGAAGACGGGGTTCATCGCCTGCGACGGTTCCTGGAAGATCATCGCGATCCGTCGGCCCCGGATCGCCGTCATGCGGTTGTCGGCCGCCTTGATTCGACGGAAGTACCGGCGCACCTTCACGCGAGGAGTGTTCGGCTTGGTGATGTACTTGGCCTCCCCCTCGAGTCGCCAGAGGAGATTGGCCCCGTCGAAGACGATCTTCCCGTCCATCACGCGTCCGGGAGGGTCGGAGATCAATCGGGTGACGGAGAACGCCGTCACGCTCTTCCCGCAGCCGGTCTCACCGACGAGCCCGGTCGTTTCCCCGCGACGGATCTTGAATGTGACCCCGTCGAGCGCCTTGACGACCCCGTCGTAGGTGTAGAAGTACGTCCGTAGGTCCTTGATCGAAAGGATCGAGTCGTCCTTGTCTGCCGGGGGCTCGGAGACGTTCCCCGCATCGGCCAGCGGCGGCCCATCCTCGGGCATCGCGACCGGGCTCGACGGCAGGGTACTCGAGGCCATGGTTGCGATGATTTACCTCCGCAGGCGAGGGTCGAGCGCGTCGCGCAGACCGTCGGAGAGGAAGTTGACGCTGATGGCGTACATGAACAGCGCGAGACCCGGGAACAGAATCTGCCACCACGGGATGACACATCCCGGCGCGACCTGGCAGGTCACGAGGAATCCCTGGAGGTTCGTCACCGCCAACGCCGTGACGGACCCCCATTCAGGGAAGTAGGGCGAGGGGAAGATCGTGCTGAATCCGAGATAGACGAGGGAGCCGAGGAAGAGGGGGATCGTCCCCACGTCCAGGGAGAGCTGGATGAAGACCGGGTACACGCTGTTAGGGATGATGTGGCGTAAGATGATCCGACCGCGGCTCGCACCGCTCGCCTGTGCCGCTTCCACGTACTTCTGTTCCCGTACGACGAGCACCTGGCCGCGCACGACCCGTGCGTAGAACGGCCACCAGATGATCACGAACCCGACGATCAGGATCAACATTCGACTGGGGACGGCCCCCAAGCCGAATAACGTCGGATGCACCGTGACAACGACCACCACGAAAATGATCACGAACAGTATCTGAGGGATCGAGAGGAAGATGTCGACGATACGCATGATCGACTCGTCGACCGTGCCCCCCATGAAGCCGGAGATGGCACCGACGAGGAGGCCGATCAGCGCGCCCGCGGCGACGACCGAGACGGAAATGATCAGAGACCAGTCTGCACCTCGGAGCAGCCCCTGGTAGGTACTAAAAAAGTAGTTGCCGTCCGGGTTGATCGTCAAGGCGCCGAGCGGGAGGGGCCCACCTGATAGCGTGTGGGAGTTCCATGTGGGAGCGATATCGGACGGATTATTGGTGGGAGTCTGGTAGCAGTTCGGCCCGGGGGGAGGCGAGCCGACCGGGTACGTGCAAACGGTCGGGAATCCGAGGGAGCACTGGGGAGCGGAACCGTTGGTCTGGTTCGTCGCACAGTACTGGGTCATGACGTTCCAGGAGGTCGGCTGGGTCGCGGCGTAGACGGCGAACAGAACGATGGCCAGGATGATCCCGAGGCCGATCAATGCGAGCGTGTTGCCCCGCAGGAAGTACCACGTCCGCTTCCACTGAGCTATCCGCGGGTTCGGACGGCGACCCGTCGGCGTCCCTGCGACCGGTGCGGAGACTTCCGTCGCGCTCGTGGCTCACCCCAGCCGGACCCGGGGGTCCAGGTAGGCGTACAGCACGTCGACGATGATGTTGGCGATCACGATGATGAACGTGAACAGGAGCGTCGTCCCGAAGATGAGCCCGTAGTCGACCGTTCCCTGACTCTGCTGGATCGAATAGGCGAGCATCCGCCCGATCCCGTTCAGGTGGAAGACATACTCGATGACGGGGAAGCCTCCGATGAAGCTCGCGAAGGTCAGGCCGAGAACCGTGATTGTCACGTTGAGCGAGTTGCGACCCGCATGCCGGGAAACGACGGTCTTCGAAGGGATCCCTTCGGCCCGCGCGGTGCGCACGAAATCGAGGTTCATCACCTCGAGCATGCTGTTGCGCACGAACCGGAGCAGGACGGCGATAGTTCCAAAAGCGATTGCGAGCGCCGGCAGGATCATCCGGATGACGGTGTCGACGGAGAGCCAGTATTGGCCGGCGACCAGGGCGTCGATCGTGGGGAACCCGGTCGGGGTCGTGTGAATCCCGCTCCCCATCCACGTGGGATAGATCGACGAGGAGCCGAAGCATAACGCCGACGGCCACGAGCCGTAGAACTCCGAGAAGGTGATCTCGCCACTTGGGCACCAGGGGGTGGTGCTGACCCAGGCAGGATGCGACGCGGTTCCTATCACGATCACGAAACCCATCAGTAACAACGAGGCCAGGAGGAACGACGGCATGGCGAATCCGGAAAACGATAACACCCGGGCCGCTTGGTCCACGGGACGGTTTCGGCTGACCGCCGATAGGTTTCCGAGTGGGATCGCGATGAGCAAGATCAGGAAGAGCGACAACGCAGCGAGCTCTAGGGTGTAGGGAAGGTACCACGAGAGTACGGTAGTAACCGGCAGGCCCTTGATCGCCGGGAACACGTCGGCCGCCGTGCTGTGGTTGTCAACGGTGCCCCATTGGAACGTCAGGCTGTGGTAGATGTAGACGCCCCATTGAACGGGGATCGGCTGGTTCAGACCTAACTGATCGATAGCGTTGTAGTAGAATGAGTTGGAGCACGTATGCGTGTTGGGAGCTGGCGGGCACCCCCCCTGTCCAGGTTGTAACGTCGGGTTGTAGAGCCACAGGTCGTGGGGTCCCGGCTGGCCGAAGTGGGCGATCAGTTGCTGATCGACGGGCAGCGCACTGACCAGCGCGAAGGTGATGGTCATCACCCCGACAATGACCGGAATCAGCAGGATCACGCGGCGGATGATGAAAATCCACATCCGCATGGGGGCCTGCCCTCCAACACCTTTCGCCGGTACTTAAACCCAGAAGGCCTCCCACCGCGCGCGCACTCCGACCTCGAGGAATCGATGCCGAGCCCACCGTTCTCGCCATCCGGAGTGAGCTCTTTATTGCCGATTTTCCCCTTCGGTGCGCCCCGACAATCGTGCCGAATTCGGAACCGGCCCCGAGCGACGATACCGACAGAACGACTTTCGAGGGGTGGGACGTTTCGCGCTCCGCCTATAGTTGCGATCTACACCGACCCGAGGACAGCCCGAGAGAATCACTACCGGACGGACCAGGAACTTTTTCCGAGACGCAAGGGGCGGGGGACGCAGGGGCGACCCGACTCGAACGGCCGACCGTCACTCTTTTCGATGAATTCGGGGTATCCCAGTTTGAACGATCTCACACGACGCCTCCCCCATCCGGTGAACCGTCTCCAGGAGTTACTGGTCGTTCTAATCCCGAAATCTTCTCGATGTAAGGTATATATCGAGCTTCAAGCTGGGGAGGCCTCGAGGGTCTTCGGACTCTTGCACGGGGTATCGAGAATGAAGGGCAGCGGTATTGGGCGGTTCATGACGGTGTTGGCGATCTTGGTGGTAGTGTTGTTCGGGCTTAGCGTGCTTGCGCCGCTGAGTAACAGCCCGCTATCGAGCGCCGGCAAGACGACGGCGACTCCTGCGGCGTCAGCCGCCCCCGCTGCACCGGTAGCAAAATCTACCAGCGCACCGTCTGCGACAACGACCGCCAAACCCGCTTCTGGCGCGGGTCCCCATCCTAACACTCTCCAAATTTATGAAGTCGCCCCTGGTGGCGCGCCCACGGTGGACCCCGCCGTGGCGTACTACACGGTGGACGACGAACCGATCAGCAATGTTTACGAAACCCTGATCTCCTTCAACGGTACCGACACGGGCCCGACCCCCAGCAACTGGGTCCCCGAGATCGCGACCTGCGTTCCCGGCTCCGCGGAGTGTTCGGCACAGACCGGGACCAGCCTGGTCTTCAACAACGGGACGACCGGCCTGCCCCAATACTACACCTTCGAGATTTCCGCAACGGCGAAGTTCTACGACCCTGCGACCGGAACGAGCTGGAACGTCTACCCTTCGGACGTCCTGTACTCCTTCATCCGGACGCTGATGTTCGCGAACCTCCCCGCGTTCGGCTACAACAACGGATGGATCCAGGCCCAAGCGCTCCTGCCTTCCGGAAACGGCAGTTGGGACGGCGGGATTCATGGGCTCTACAACAACACGCCGGCCTACGTCTACTCCTCGATCTTGGTCAACGACTCCGCGTACTGCCCAACGAGCACCCTCCCGACCAACGGCTGCGTGACGTTCAATGTCGGCGGCTCGGGAGCGGCTTGGCCTTACTACCTCGAGCTCGTCTCGGACCCTCTCGGCGGGAGCATTACGCCCTGTGGAACCTTCACGTATCTCGGCGCACCACTGCCGGGCTTCTTCGGGACCAACGCCCCGAAGGGTGACGGACCCTGCCTGCTGCCTGGGAACGCGACCAGCTCGACCTCCCCGGCGTTCAAGAACTACGTCAGTACCGTCAGCCCGACGCTCTGGGACTCGCTCCAAGAGCTCGAGTTGACCGCGCCCCCGTCCCCCCAACCGGGCGTCCAGTACAACATGGTTGGATCGGGACCCTACTACGCGATCACCGTCAGTGCCTCGGGAGGCCCGGGTGGCAGCGGTGGTTACACGCTCGCCGCGGACCCCACCTACGTGGCACCCGCCGGCTGCGCGGGGCAGCCCAACTGCCTGCCCGCGCCGGGAAACTACATTCCCAACGTGGTCGTCTACTGGGACAATGACGACACGCTGGGCCTGCAGGAAGCGATCGCAGGACAGGCGGATGGCTTCGGATACGACGAGAGCCACACCTCCACCGTCCTCGACCTCGTGCACGAGGGTGTGTACGGACTGATGCAGAACATCGTGACGGGGGACAACTGGAACATGATGTTCGAGCTGACGTTCAACACGACCAACGAGGCCGCGATCGACCCCAACGGGGCCGGCGCGACCAACGTGCCGGGCGACTTCTTGTCGAACAACGGGCTGCGGCAGTTCCTGGTGCACGCCTATCCGTACAACACGATCGAGAACACTATCTGGACCGTGGACGGGGTCAAGTATGCGGAGAACTACGGCGGGGCGATCCCCCCGGCGCAGTCGTTCTACTACCCCACGAACATCTCCTGGCCCGCGGGCGACCCGATCACCAACCCGGCGATCGCGGGCGGCGCTGCATCCTGGTGGCAGAACATCACCAACTCGGGCAGTCCGTGGTATGACTCGGAACTCTCCGCGTGCACTCCCTCCACGCCCTGCACGTTCGCCATCCAGGGCTGGGTCGGCGCGCCCTCGCTCGATGCGGCGATGTCGGCTTGGATTGCGTCCGTTAAGTCGCTGACCGACGGCGCGATCGTGATGTACTATTTCGACATCACAGGCAGTGAGCTGTACGGCCAGGTCGGTCTCGGGAACGGGGCGGGCAGCCTGCCCGTCTACAACTGGGGCTGGGTTCCAGACTACGCCGACCCCACCGACTACATGGTGCCGTTCTGGCTACCGAACGGGACGTTCTCGTATGCCCAGGGGCTCTACTCGACCTTCGCCGAGCCGGCCTACAACAACGTCGCCGCGTGCGGTCACGCCTCCGGCTCGTTCGCGGACCTCGCCTACTGGGCCGGGCAGACCTCGATCCTCTCCGAATGCCAGGGGATCGCGTACTCGGCGCTGGTGACGTGGAACGCGCTCGCGGCGCACGAGTCGAACATCACCTTCCGGGTGCTCGAATACAACATGATTGAGCACGTGGGTAACCTGCTCGCGTTCGAGGTCTATGCGTACACCTCGACCTTGGTCGTCGACTACGGAACGTGGATCGCCCCGACGGGCATCAACGTCAACCCCTCGGTCGGCGGAGGCGGTGTCCAGACCTGGTACACGTGGGCCTACGAGACGAACGTGTTCAACGTGGACCTCAAGCAGACGACTCTGCCGGGAACCACGGTCTGGTCGGCGACACTCGATGGGAAGACGCTCTCCTCGACCGGAGTGGCGTCCACCAACGACTACGTGAACTTCACCGGGCTCGCCAACGGCTCGTACACCTACACGGTCGGGTTCGTGAGCGGGTACGGGGCGTCTCCGAGCAACGGAACCGCGGTCATCTCGGGAGCGAACGACACGATCGCGATCACCTTCGCGGCGTTCAGCGGACCCACCGACACGCTGACGTTCACGGAGGCGGGTCTCGTATCGAACACGTCCTGGACCATGGTCGTTCAGAACGTGGGCGCGCTCACGAGCCAGATGCCGGCGATTCCGTTCACGTTACCCGCTAACGTGTCGGGATGGGCCTACGCACCCCAGGTCGTGATCGGCTACACGGACAGCGGACCGGGCACCACGGCGGCCTTCACGGGCCTCCTCGCGGTGAACGTGAACGTCACCTACACCGGTGTGATCCTGACGACGTACGCCGTCACCTTCGCGTCAACGGGCCTCCCGCCCAGCGACTCGTGGACGGTCAGTCTCGATGGGTTCACGCTGACGTCGACGGCGGCGAACATCACGTTCTACGAGGAGAACAACACGTACGACTTCACGCTGAGCGTGCCCGCGGGTCTGAGCGCTCCGGCCAACGCCGGCCAGGTCACGGTCGCGGGAGCGAACGTAGTAGTCGCGATTCCGATGACAACGCCGCTCAACGGGTTCGCGCTGAACTTCGTGCAATCGGGGCTCCCAGCAAACACCCCGTGGAGCGTGACGGTGAACGGGTTCGGGATTCTGAGCAACGGGACTACGATCTCGTTCCAGCTGCCGAACGGGACGTACAGCTGGGCCGTGGCGACCATCGGCGGATGGACCACCACGTGGACCGGAAGCGAAGTCCTCAACGGCACTGCGGCGACAGTGAAGGTCGTCTTCGTGCCCTTCACCTACGCGGTGACGTTCTTCGAGGGTGGTCTGGCGGCGGGTGTCATGTGGTCTGTGACCGTGAACGGAGTAGCGACGACCCCGACTTCGAACTACTTCACCTCGGTCCAGCTCCCCAACGGGACGTACGCGTTCACGGTGCCGGCGATCGCGGGTTACACTGCGACTCCTGGCTCCGGTAACGTGATCGTCGCGGCGGGCCCGGCCACGCAGGTCATCATCTACGGACCGGTGTTGCCTACCTACACGGTGACCTTCACGACGAGCACCCTCCCCACGGGTGCGACTTGGACGGTCTACTTCGGTAGTCAGACCCCGATTACGGGAACCGCGGACTCGGTCAGCTTCACGACCACGAACGGGCCGTGGACCTACGCGATCACGGCGCCGAGCGGATGGGTGGCATCGCCGAGCGGCGGCACGGTGACCGTCAACGGAGCGAACCAGACGGTGAGCATCGGATTCACCCAGGTCACCGGTGGTGGGAGCACGACCACGACGACCGGGTTCAGCACCCTCGCCTACGCGCTGATCGGTCTGTTTGCCGTGCTGGCGGTAATCTTCCTGGCGCTCGCGCTCTACTGGCGCGGCCGGGAGCCCCCGTCGGCCGCCCCGCCCCAGTCGTGGGAGTCTGGCGACAAGCCCACCACGGAGTCGAACGAAGGTTCCTCTCCGCCGTCGAGCTGAGCCGAGCAGGCACTGCTCAGTCGAACCCTTTCCTCCCTCTTTCTTTTCGAGAATCAGGAACGCCGTCGTAGGCTAGAGAGTCCTGCCGGGGTTGTCGCGGACCCCCCGACTCCGTCACTCTCGGTCCCGGGGGGCCGGACTCGGGGCGCAAGGGATAGCCGTGGATTCAGAGCAGCGGTAGTTCCCCAGTGATCGCGTCGACCTCCGAGGCGGGAGCGGGTCCGAGACCAAGACAGGTCCGCGTCCCGGGGGCGACTTCGGTCAGACCGGCGTCCTCGACCCAGACCGTCGGGATCTTCTTACCCCGGGCCGTTCGCTCGAGGGACTCGAGGTCGCTGAGCGTGGGAACCACGAGGGCGATCTTCTTCTGGCCCCCGGCCTGCCACGCGTCGAACGCCGACGCGTCGCGTTTCTCCGCGGCGAGGGTGAGCATCACCGCGGCGTGGGCGGCTTGGACCGCAGCCTTCCCGGCCGTTAGGCGGAGCTCGCCCCGAAGGACGAGTACCATCTTGTAGCCCCCGGGAGCGGAGCCCCTACGTCCCATACTCGGCCTCCCGTCGCTCCTGAAGCTCTGCCCGCATCGACCGCACGTGGTCGAGCTCCTCCCGGAACTGCCCGGTCGCGGCCGGGTCGTTGCCTAGGGTGCGGAGCAGGTGACTGAGTCGCCGTTCCTCCCGGCCGAGACGTTCGAGCTCCCGGGTAAGCTCCCACGCTCCGTCCTCGCCCGATTCGCCCTCGGACGCCGCGGGCGGTGGGGGCTGTTTACGGTAGGCGCCTCGAACCCAGCCGAAAACGAACCCGACCGCGGCGATCCCCGCGAGGCACGCCTCGAGCAGTGGGTCAGACCAGTATGCTTGGAACCCTCCCGGGGCGGCGGCGAGCAGGGCGTAGCCCACAAGGAGGGTCAGCACGACGCTCAGCACGAGCGCCAGTGTGACGGTCTCCAGGAGCCGCAGCAGCGCGTCGGAGCCGCGGAGCCGCCATTCGGGGAACGTCGCCTTCGTGAGAGTGTATCCCGGCACGAAGAAGACCAGCAGGAGTCCTGCGGCCTCCTCCGCGAGATTCGCGCCCACCATCGGACGGTGCGCCCCTCACTCCGTCGGGGCTTCGCCGGCGGCGAACTGCTTCTCCAGCTGGCGTCGCAGTCGACGGTTCGATGCCAGCCCGTGCGCCGCCTTCCGAGTCGTCTCGTAGTGCTTCAGGAGCGCGCGAACTTCCTGCGGTTTGCGCCCGCTGCCGCGCGCGATCCGGTGGATCCGCTCCGACTTGAGGAGGGCGGGTTCGTCGAGCTCCTGGGGGGTCATCGAATCGAGGATCGTGCGGAACTGTTGGAGGCGGACCTGGGTCGCGTCCAGCTGCTTCTCGTCGACCTTGCCGCCTCCAAGCCCCGGCACCATCGACATGAGCTTCGAGAACGGGCCCATCTCGCCGAGCGAGGCGAGCTGGGCCCTCATGTCCCGGAGGGTGAACTTCCCGCCCATCAGGTTCTTGGCGGCGGTCTCGGCGGCCTCCTTGTCCGTCAGCTCCTCGAACCGTTCGAGGAGCGTCTGGATATCCCCCATGCCGAGGAGCCGAGAGACGAATCGGGTCGGTTCGAACCGTTCGAGCTCGTCCAAGTGCTCGCCCGTCCCGATGAAGAGGATCGGCGCACCGCTGACGGCGACCGCCGAGAGTGCGCCGCCCCCTTTCGCGGAGCCGTCGAGCTTCGTCAGGATGACCCCGGTGAGACCGACCGCCTTGTGGAACGCCTCCGCGCTCCGCCCAGCGCTCTGACCCATCGCGGCGTCGAGGACGAGGATCGTATCGTCGGGTGCGAGGGTCGTGCGGACCCGCTGGAGCTCGGCGATCAGCTGCGCGTCGATCCCGCTCCTTCCGGCCGTGTCCACGATGACGGCGAGGTGCGGCGGGAACTTGGCGAGCGCCTCGCGGACGACGACCTCGGCCTTCGCTTCGGCGCGGTTCGCGTAGAACTCGGCGCCGACCTTCTTGGCGAGCTGTTCGAGTTGGTCGATCGCGGCCGGGCGGTGGACATCGGCGGCGACGAGCCCGACCCGTACTCCCTTCTTCTGGAAGTAGCGGGCGAGCTTGCCGGCGGTCGTCGTCTTCCCTTGGCCGAATAGGCCCGCGAGGAGGATCTTCTTCGGTTTGAGCTCGAACACCCCCTCCTTTCCGAGGATCCCCCGGATTTCCTCGTAGATGATGCGGATCAAGAAGTCCCGTAGACTGGCGCCCGCCGGCGGCTTCTCCTCGGTCGCGCGGCGTCGCACCCGCTGGGTAAGGTCGAGGGTCAGCTGGACGTTCACGTCGGCCTGGAGCAGCGCGCGTTGGATGTCGCGGACGACCTCGGCGAGGAGTGCCTCGTCGACGGTCGACCCGCGCGCGATCTTCTGGAGGACGCTGCGGAGGGACTTTCCCAGGGAATCCAGGACCATGGTCGCACTCCCTTCCGGGATGTTCGTAGGGACGAGGGGTCCCCCTATAGCTTTGGGTGCCGGGGCCGCGGAGGCGACCGATTCCCCGTCGTGTCCTTGCGTGGGGCGCGGAACGCTCTTAAGAATCGTAGGGGCTTCTTTCGGTGGTTCTATGTCCGCAGAGGCGCCCGTCGCACCGAGGCCGACCCCTCCGAAACTGAACCCGGTACGGGTCCCGATCGTGGAAGAGCCGGTCCCCGACCGGACGACGGATTTCCGCGAGGTCCTTCACGCCTACTCGAAGGAGGACGCCGTCCTGGAGGCGAAGCGGTGCATCCAGTGTCGCCGTCCCTGGTGCATCGAGGCGTGCCCCATCTCCCAGGACGCCCGGGAGTACATCCGGCTGATCGCCGTCGAGGATTTCGACGGGGCCGCGAAGGTGACCCTCCGAGAGAACCCGCTCTCCACGAGTCTCTGCAAGGTTTGCTACCACTACTGTGAGGACGCCTGCGTCGTGAAGAAGAAAGGCGTCCCGATCGCGATCCGGCACCTGAAGCGGGTCGCCCTCGACTACGGCCAGAGCGACCTCGCCTACGTTGCCTCGAAGCCGAAGAACCAACGCGTGGCCGTGGTCGGTGCAGGTCCGGCCGGGATGATGGCGGCGTGGGAGCTGGGCGTGCGGGGCTACTCCGTCACGGTCTACGAGCAGGAAGACCGGCTCGGGGGACTGATGCAGACGATTCCTGCGTACCGAATGACCGACGCGGATGTCCTCACGGACCGGGCACGGTTCCGGGACCTCGACGTCACGTTCGTCACCGCGACGAAGGTAGGAAAGGACCTCCCGGTCGAGCAACTGCTCAAGGACGGCTACCAGGCGGTGTTCGTTTCGATCGGAACCTCCACCCACCGGACCTTGAACGTTCCCGGAGAGGAGATGGAGGGCGTGGTCCACGCTCTCTCGTTCCTGAAGGAGATCAACCACGACCGCCCGGTCACCGTCGGGAAGGAGATCGTCGTCGTCGGAGGCGGGGACGTCGCCATGGACTCGGTGCGCAGCGCGCTGCGTAAGTCGAACGGGGGCCGGGTCACCCTCGTCTACCGGCGCGGACGCGAGGAGATGCCCGCCGATCCCGAGGAGGTCCGCGGCGCGGAACACGAAGGGATCCGCTTCCTGTTCCAGAAAGCCCCGGTCCGGATCGTGGGGAACGGCCACGTCGAAGGGCTGGTCGTCCAATCGATCGAGCTCGGACCCCCCGACGCCGGTGGACGACGGAGTCCCACGCCGGTCCCGGGCTCCGAAGAGACGATCCCGTGCGACACGGTGATCGTCGCGGTCGGCCAGAAGGCCGACCTGCTCGGGTTCGGTCCCGAGCTCGACCTCAAGATCACCAACCAGGGCTGGCCCGAGGGGAAGGGAAAGGGGTTCGAGACGGCCGTGCCGGGAATCTTCTCCGCGGGCGGCCGGTCGGTCGTCTACGCGATGGGAACCGCGACGCAGGCGGCCGAGGCGATCGACGCCTACCTCGCGGCGAAGCGGGGCGAAATCGCTACTCCCCGGCCGGACCCGCTCGGGGGCGAGGGCACCTACCACCTCCCCGCGGGGTACACTGCGGCGATTCGGAGCTGAGCGCTCCTCCCCGGGGGGAAGCTATTTCAGCGGTGAGCGAGCCTCCCATTGTCGTGGGGCCCCCTCTCCCCGGACGGCGTCGGCGACCGCACGCGGCGCCGGGGCTGCTCCTCGTTCTTCTCCTCGCCGCCGTGATGATCTTGCCGGCCGGCGCGCTGGCGCCGGCCGCCGCACGGTCGACGGGTCCTATGACGGTGATCACCCCGGATGCCCTCGGCACAGTGAGCTTCGCCGAGCGCGCCGGTTTCTCCCCCGCGGTCGCCCGCGATGCCGAGGGCCTTCTTCCGGCCTCGAACCTTCAGAACCTCGAAGTTACCTTCACGCCCTCGAACGCAACGTTCTACGACGCGCCAAGCGGGAACGCCGCGCCGATGACCGTCACGGAGATCGCGGATGAGTACGGGCTATCGACCGCGGAGTACGCTTCTGCCGAGCAGTACTTCGAATCGAACGGACTCGTGGTCTCTCACGCCTGGCCCGACCGGCTCTCCCTCGGTCTGAGCGGGACCCCCGCGGCCGTCGACCGAGCTTTCGGCACCTCGATACTCTCCGGAACCTACGACGGACGTTCCGTGAGCTTCCCCGCCGCCGCGCCCTCGCTTCCCCCGAACCTGGAGGCCGAGGTCCAATCGGTGACCGGCCTCGCAAGTGGCTTCGACCAGTTCTCGCTGCCCGAATTGCCCGAGATCTCGCCCACGGTCAACGGACCGGCCCAGAACCCGGCCAACCTCGTCACCCCATCGATCGCTCGCGACATCTACGATGTTTCGGGACTCTACAACCTCACCCCTTCGCCGACCTACGCTTCGGGCAAAGGCATCGTGTTGCTCCTGTGGGGTCTTGGCTACGCGCCGAACGACATTCAGACGTTCTTTGCTCAGGACTACCCTTCGGGTTTTCCCTCGCCCAACGTCGTGGCATACCCGGTCGATGGCGCTTCGGCGCCGTCCGCGAACGCGGTCAACGACCCGAGCAACGGTTCTCGAGAGCTCACGCTCGACATCGAATGGTCAGGGTCGATGGCCCCCGGCGCCACGCTCGACGCGGTCTATGCCCCCGCCGGGCCGGCCATGGACTCCTACTCCCCGAGCGATACGTCGATGATCGACGCGTTGAACATGGCGGTCGACCCGGCGCGCATCCCGAACGTCGCGGCGATCTCGATGTCGTTCGGTTCCGCGGACGGCGCGGACATGACCCTCACCGACGGATTCGAGACGGATTTCGCGGTCGCGGCCCACGAAAAGATCAGCCTCTTCGCGGCGACCGGGGACACGGGCGGCGACGCGACGGCCGGTTGTACCGGGGGAGCGCAGGCCCAGTATCCGTCGGCATCCCCGCAAGTGGTCGCCGTGGGCGGCACCAGCGTAACGCTCCAACGAAGCGTCCTCGGGGCGCTCACCGGATTCAGTGAGTCGGCCTGGCCCGAGAGCGGAGGCGGGTTCTCTACGCAGTTCGGTGCCCCGTCGTGGCAGGAGGTCGGAAGCGCGAAAGCGCCCATCGAGGCGAACGGCCACCGGGGCGGTCCCGATGTGGCAGCGACCGCGGACTACAATTTCATCTACTTCAACGGCCAGGAGGACGCCGGAGGAGGAACGAGCTTCGCCACTCCCCTCTGGGCCGGGATGGTGACCGAGATGGACGCCCTGCGCGGCGACAACTTCGGATTCCTGACCCCGGCGATCTACGCTCTGGCGGCCAACAGCTCCACGAAGGACTACCCGTTGAACGACGTCAACTCCGGCTCGAACTGCCTCGGGGCCGCGGGTCCGGGCTGGGACACGGCGACGGGCTGGGGATCCCCCATCGGCGTCTACCTCTACGAACACCTCGTTTCGAGCTTTGTGAATCTTTCGATCGGCGCCTCGCCGTCTCCCGTCGCACCGGGTGGGCAAGTGTCGATCCTCGTCACGATCGCGAACTCGACTAGCGGGGCCGCCATCCCCGGGGTATCGATCGTCGTCTCGCTCTCCTCCGCCGGGATCGGGGGGCCCTGTTCGGGAGTGTTTGGGTTGGCCGGCCCCGTGTCCAACGGGTCCGGAACGGCTCTCGCGTCGATCACCGTCCCGTACTGCTACCTGGGGTCGAGCGCCGTGGCGACGGCGCTGGTCTCGAACGGCGGGTACTACGGTAACGTATCGACGACCGTCAGCGTGAACCTCCTTGGCTTCGACCCGGCGCTCGCGCCGCTCTCGACCTATCCCAATAATGTCGTCCTGTACGTCGTCCTCATGACGCTCAGTATCGTGGTCGGCTGGCTGATCGGACGAGGACCCGATTCTGCGGAGTCCCCGCCTCCATCCCCCACCTACCCAACCCCCCGCGCGCCCGCCCCCGCTCCGGACCCGGCTCCGCCCCCGGCGATGGCTCCATCCCCCGCGGTTCCCGCTGCGCCCGCCGAGGATGCGGTCCCTCCGAACCCGCCTGGATAGAGGTCCGAGACCGGTCGCCGAGAAATCCCCAAGGCCCTACCGGCGCGCCGCGGGAAAAGACTTAATCGCGCTCCCTCTTGGTCGACCTCGTGCCCGGTGCATCGGAAGGTGCATCGGACGGGGCGGCCCCGGTGACCCTCTCGGGGCCCGAGCGTTCGGTGCTGGTCGCACTTCGATCGACTCCAGAGTTGTCCATCGAAGAGGAGGAGCTCGCGAGCCGGACCGGCCTCGGCCTCGACCAGGTACGCGGGAGTCTCCAACGACTGCGGGCAAAGCACCTGGTGGCGGTCGAAGAAGAGCACCTGACCACCCGTCGACTGACCCCGCGCGGTGAGACGGCGCTGGCTCGCGGTCTGCCCGAGCGGCGGTTCCTCGCGGCGCTCGATCGACACGGCGGGACCCTGACCCCCGAGACCGCGGCAGCGGAGGGCCTCGACGAAGAGGAGCGCTCCGCGGCGATCGGAATCCTACGACGCCGGGGACTGCTCGAGGACGGGATGCCGTTCCGACTGCGCAAGGGCGATGCGTCGCGGCCGACGCTCCTGCCGGAAGAGGTCGTTCTCAAGCAATTGGTGAACGAGGAGGAGGAGGTCGATGAGGCGATCGTTTCCGCGCTCGAGCGTCGTGGCCTCGTCCGCACGGAACGCCGTTCGATCAAACGCTGGTCCCCGTCCGAAGAAGGTCGACGGCTGACCGTCCCGGCGGAAGGGGAGGAGATGCTCGGCGCCCTGACCCCGGTCTTGCTCGCTTCCGGCGCGTGGAGGGATCACACGTTCCGGCCTTACGATGTTCGGGCGCCGGTACCGTTCTTGACCGCCGCTCGCCCGAACCCGTATGTCGCGTGGCTCGAGGAGTTCGAGGAGATCCTGATCGGCCTCGGATTCGAGCAAGCGGAGGGCCCCCTGCTCGAGACCGAGTTCTGGAACAACGACGTCCTCAACATGCCGCAGGACCACCCGGCACGCTCGATCCACGACGCGCTCTCCCTGAACGGGATTCAGGGACATCTTCCACCGGCGGACCTGCTCGGAAGGGTGGCCGATGTGCACGACGGTCGACCACTGCCGGGGGAGCCGACGCCGGTCGGCCCAGGGTGGGGTGGGGAGTACGACCCGACGATCGCTGCACGCCCCGTGCTCCGCTCCCAGACGACGGCCGTCTCCGCACGCTTTCTCGCCGGGCACCCGCGCCCGCCGTTCCGGATGTACTCGATCGACCGAAACTTCCGGCGCGAAGAGGTAGACGCACGTCACGGCGTGGAGTTCGGTCAGTGCGAGGGCGTGCTCGGCGGCGAGGGGACCAGCATTCGCCACCTCGTGGGGATGTTCGGAGCGCTCGCGGAGGCGATCGGCATCCGAGAGCTCAAGATCCGACCCAGCTACTTTCCCTTCACGGAACCGTCGGTGGAGGGGTATGTCCGCCATCCGCGACTCGGCTGGATGGAAGTGTTGCCGGGCGGGATGTTCCGTCCGGAGGTCCTACGGCCGCTCGGCGTGGAAGTTCCGGTCGCCGCGTGGGGGATCGGGATCACTCGACTCGCGATGGTCGCGCTCGGATGCAACGACATCCGGGACCTGTTCGAGGACGACCTCGACCGTTTGCGCGGTGGGGGGCCCTAACCTTGCCGCAGTCGGTACTCTGCCGTGAACGGGTGACGGGACGGCTTCCCCAACCGCTCTCCGCCGCAGCGCTCGAAGACATCTTGTCGGTTTCCAAGGCCGAGTTGGAAGCGCAGGACGCCGACACGCTCACCGTCTCGGTCACGCCGGACCGGCTCGACCTCCTCTCCGAGGGGGGCTTGGCACTCTACGTCGAGGGCGCGACCGACCACGCGAAGGGGATCCTGCGCCCACACATCGTTGAGGGACTCGGCACCGCGCCTTCGTTCGAGGTCGACCCATCGGTGCACGCGCTCCGGCCCGCGATCGCCGGCGTGCTCATCACCGCGCCCACCGACGCCGGCCTCGATGAAGGCACCCTCGCCGAGGCCGTGCGGTTCCAGGAGCTTTTGCATGCGACCCTCGGAAGGGACCGACGGGCGGCGAGCCTCGGTATCTACCCCTACGAGCGTCTCGTCCCACCGTTCCGATACGCCCTCGAATCGCTGCGGGGCGTTCGTTTCGTCCCTCTCGGCGCCTCGGAGGAGGTCTCCGGCGAGGAGTTCTTCCGTGACCACCCGATGGCGACGAAGTACGGGGTGCTCGGACGCGTCGAGAACGCGTGCCTGACGATCCGTGACTCGAACGGGACGGTCCTCAGTCTTCCGCCAATCCTCAACGGCCGGACCGGCGGGGAGGCGCGCGTGGGCGACCGAGTCCTCCTGCTCGAATCGACCGGCATCCGCGAGCGAACGGTCCGCGAGGCCCTCGGGCTCCTGCTGGTCGTCTTCGTGAGTCGGGGCTGGTCGGTCGCTCCTGTTCCCCTCCGGACCGAGGTAGGGACTTCCTCCGACGGCCGCGACGTCTTCACGCCACGATCGGTGGACCTGCTGGCAGAGGCGCTGCATTCGCTGTCCGGTACGTTCTACGCCCCCGGGGAAGTCGAGCGGCGCTTGGGCCGGATCCGGCTGACCGCGCACGCCCACTCCGGAGGCTGGAAGGTCGACGTGCCCTCGTGGAGGCCGGACCTCCTGACGGGGGTCGACCTGATCGAGGAGGTGATCCTCGCCCAGGTGATCCAACCGGAGGAGGGGATCGTGCCCGCCGGCCTCACGCGCGGACGTCGCCGACGGGAGTCCGTGTTCCGCCGGCGCATCGCCACGGCGCTGCTCGGGCTCGGGCTCGCCGCTCCCTATACGTCACTCCTCGTCTCCGAAAATGCGGTGCAACGCGTCCCCGGCGCGGCCCCGATACGGCTCTCGAACCCACCGTCCTCGGAGTTCGCGTACGTTCGGGATCGCCTGCTGTTGTCGCACCTCGAGGTCCTGAGCCGGAATACGCGGCACGGCTACCCCCAGACGTTCGGCGAGGTGGCGCCGGTGATCGTCCCGCTCCCGACCGCCGAGGCCGGCGGGGAGACCCGGTACCACGCGGGAATGATACTGGCGCGAGAGACGGCCGGATTCGCCGATGCGGCGGCGCTGCTCGATTACCTGCTCCGGACGCTGGACATCGGAGCGGTGCGTGAACCCGCCGAGCTGCCGGGAATGACACCCGGGCGCGCGGCCCGGGTGCGGGTCGCAGGAGAGACGGTGGGAGAGGTAGGCGAGGTCCACCCCGGAGTTCTTGCGGGGATGGGGGTGCCGGTGCCCGTCGCCTGGGCCGAGCTCGACCTGACCCAGCTCTTCCCTCTCCTCGGCGGCCGCGAATAGGATTAATAGAGCCCCCCGGTCCGACGGCGATGGCCCGCTCCCGGCGACCGTCCAAGAAGGCGACCGGCCGCGCGCGTTGGGAGGCCGACGCGCGTGCGGCGATCGGCCCGAAGGTCGAGGGAGGTCAGCTTCCGCTCCTCGTGGGACCCCCCGACGACCCCGACGGAGAGTTCCTCGACAAGGTCGGATTTCCCGGGTCGTACCCGTACACGCGAGGGATCCAGCCGACGATGTACCGGGGCCGGCTCTGGACCCTTCGGCAGTACTCCGGCTTCGGAAGCGCCGAGGCGACCAACCGCCGATTCCATTTCCTTCTGAAAGGCGGACAGACCGGGCTCTCGGTCGCGTTCGACCTCCCGACGCAGAACGGCTACGACTCTGACCACACGCGGGCCGTGGGAGAGGTGGGCCGGTGCGGCGTCCCGATCGCCTCCCTCGGGGATATGCGGACCCTCTTCCGGGGTCTCCCCCTCGACAAAGCTACGGTCTCGATGACGATCAACGCCACCGCACCGATCCTCACCGCCCTCCTGGTCGCGGTCGCCGAGGAGAGCGGCGTCCCGCGAGCCCGGCTGGGCGGCACCGTCCAGAATGACATACTAAAGGAGTACGTCGCCCGCGGGACCTACATCTACCCTCCGAAGGCGTCGCTCCGCCTCGCGGTCGACTTGATCGAGTTCGCCACGCGCGAGATGCCGCAATGGAACTACATCTCCGTCTCCGGCTACCACATGCGCGAAGCGGGGGCCACGGCGGTCCAGGAGGTCGCCTTCACGATCGCCAACGCGATCGCGTACGTCCGAGCGGTGCAGGAACGCGGCCTCGACCTCGACGAATTCCTTCCCCGCCTCTCGTTCTTCTTCTCGTCGGACCGCAATTTTCTCGAGGAGATCGCGAAGTACCGCGCCGCCCGGAGATTGTGGGCGACGATCGTTCAGGAGACATTCGGCGCGCGTTCCGCCCGATCCAAACAGCTCCGGTTCCATACGCAGACCGCCGGCTCGAGCCTCACCGCGCAGCAGCCGGAACTGAACGTGGTGCGCACGACGCTCGAGGCGCTTGCCGCCGTGCTCGGTGGCACGCAGTCGCTCCACACGAACGCCCTGGACGAGGCGCTCGGTCTTCCGACCGAGCCGTCGGCCCGATTGGCGCTCCGGACCCAGCAGATCCTTGCCGAGGAGTCCGGGGTAACGAACACCGTCGACCCGCTCGGGGGAGCGTACGAGATCGAGTACCTGACGGACCGCATCGAGCGCGAGGCGCGCGAGTATCTCGCCCGGATCGAAGAGATGGGAGGGGCGTTGCTCGCGATCGAGCGCGGCTTCCTCGCCTCCGAGATCGCCCGCGAAGCCTACCGAATCGCCCGGGCGCGCGAGGCGCACCAAGAAGTCGTCGTCGGAGTGAACGAGTTCACCGACGGTAACACCGACTTCACTCTCTTCCCTGAGGTAGGGGGTCGTGGTGTCGCGGTGCAGCGAATCACCCCCGCGGAGGAGCAGCGGCAGGTCGGACAGGTTCGGCGCTGGAGAAAGGAGCGCGACTCGGCGAAGTTTCGCGCCGCGATCGCGCGCCTGGAGCAGGCGACGCGCGACGGAGAGAACGTCCTCCCGCCCGTGCTCGCGAGCATCAACGCCGGGGCCACGCTCGGCGAGGTCGCCGACGTCTGGCGCGGACTGTTCGGCGAGCATAAGCCGTCCCGCGCGTTCTGAGCGGAGGTCCCGGTGAAGCTCGACCATGTGGGGATTGCCGTCCCGAACCTGGCGGCCGCCATCGAACAGTGGCGTCCCCTGGTCGGCCCACCCGAGAGCCCGCCGGAGGAAGTCCCCTCGAACCGGGTCCGGGTGGCCTTCGTCGCCGTCGGAGAGACCCATATCGAGCTCCTCGAACCGGCGGACGAGACCTCTCCCGTGGCACGCTTCCTCGAGAGCCGGGGACCCGGGGTTCACCATCTTGCGTTCTCGGTGCCCAGAGTCGACACCGCCCTCGCCGAGGTCCGCGCTCGCGGACTGCGGGTCGTGGACGAGCGCGCGCGCCCCGGCGCTCGCGGCCGCCGCGTCGGTTTCGCCCACCCTTCGGCGTTCGGGGGCGTGCTGGTCGAGTTTGTGGAAGGTCCATGAGCCGGATTTCTACGGTCGTCGTCGAGTCGTTGTTCGATAGTCGGGGCCGCGCAACGGTCGAGGCGACCGTTGTGCTCGACTCGCGCGCCCGGGCACGGGCCGGGGCGCCGAGCGGCGCGAGCACGGGAACCCACGAGGTGCGAGCCTTTCCTCCCGGGGGCGTTCCCGAAGCAGTAGCAACGGCCCGCACGCACGTCGGGCCCGCGTTGGTCGGCTTGGACCCTGGCGATCAGGCAGCGATCGATCGTACACTTCACGAGGTAGACGGAACCCCCGATTTCGGCCGGATCGGAGGGAACACCGCGACGGCGATCTCGGTCGCGAACGCGATGGCGTACGCGGAAGAGACGCACCGCCCGTTGTGGCAGGTCCTTGCGCGGCCGGGCGTGGACGGAACTTCGTTCCCGGCGATCGTCGGGAATTGCATGAACGGAGGCGCGCACGCGATCGGCGGTCCGGACATCCAGGAGTTCATCGCCTACGCGGAATCGCCGGACCCACGGAAATCCGTAGCGGCGGCGATCCACGTCCACGGGTTGATCGGCGCCGAGTTGCATCGGCGTCTCCCCACCGTGGCGCTCGGTCGCGGCGACGAAGGGGGCTGGGTAGCCCCGCTCTCCAACGAGGAGGCCCTCGGCGTCCTCACCGACGCGTGCGCACGTACGAGGGACGATCTCCACGTGGAGGTCCATCCCGGCCTCGACCTCGCCGCAAGCGAGTTCTTCCGCGACGGATCGTATCGCTACAAGGATCGTACGCTCGACACGGAAGGTCAGGTCGCCTATGTCGGGGAACTCGTCGACCGTTACCGGCTCCGGTATCTCGAGGACCCGCTCGACGAGGAGTCGTTCGACGGATTCGCGGCCGTGACCCGCGCGGTGGGGAAGAAGGCCCTGGTGGTAGGGGACGACATTTACACGACCGACGTGCGTCGCCTGACCGACGGGGTCGCCCGCGGCGCGTCGAACGCGGTCCTGATCAAGGTCAACCAAGTCGGAACGATCTCCGACGCGACCGCCACGGTGGACTACGCCCGAGCCCACGGCCTCGCCACCGTGACCTCCCACCGGTCGGGGGAGGTACCGGAAGGGTGGCTCGCCCACGTCGCCCTGGGGACGGGGGCCCGCGCCCTAAAGTGTGGAGTGGTCGGCGGAGAGCGGGTGGCAAAGCTAAATGAACTCGTGCGGCTCCGCCGCGCCACGGAAGGATAACGGGATGCCCGACGACGAGGTCATGGTGGAGGAGCGGGTCGCCGACACGGACGGTCAGGACATTCGTCCCGGCGAGCTCCTGGTTCCCGAGGAGACCTACCTCACCTCCGGCGTCCACATCGGCACCCAGCAGAAGTCGGCGAGCATGCGCCGGTTCGTCTACAAGGTGCGCTTCGATGGCCTTCACGTCCTGGACGTCCGCGAAACGGACCGACGGATCCGATTCGCCGCCCAGTTCCTCAACCGCTTCCCGGCCGACCGGATCCTGGTCGTCTCCCAACGTCAGTACGGGCAGAAGCCGGTGCGGGTGTTTGCGAAGACCACCGGGGCGGTCTCCTTCGCCGAGCGCTTCGTCCCGGGATGCCTGACCAACCCGAACCTCGCCGAATACTTCGAACCGAAAGTCCTCCTCGTCACCGACCCCGCCACCGACCAGCAAGCGCTCAGCGAAGCCGTGTCGATCGGAATCCCGGTCGTCGGTCTCTGTGACGTGAACAACGAGACGCGGGACGTCGACCTCGTGATCCCGGCCAACAACAAGGGGCGCGTCGCGCTCGCGACGGTCTACTGGCTACTGGCCCGCGAGATCCTCAAGGGACGCGGGGGCGGGACCGAGGTCCCGTACACGCTGACGATCGAGGACTTCCAAGCCGCGCTCTGACGAGAGAGATCGTCCTCGGGCAGGGTTTTAACCCCCCGTCGGCTCGTCAGAGCGTGGGGCGGCCGGGTTCCGACCTCTTGGACCTTCTTGCCCAGCACGGCGTTCCGGCGAAAGGTGGGAGGGTCTACCTCGCGGCGTGCCGCGCGGGGCCCCAAACTGCGAGCGAGCTCGCGCGGCTCTCGGCGGTGAGCCGCGTCGAAGCGTATCGCCAGATCAAGCAGCTCGCCGCGGACGGACTGCTCCGGGCGACCGGCGGTCGTCCGATGCGATTCGCGGCCCTCCCCCCCGACGAGCTGCTTGACCGCTGGATCCGTCGGGCGTCCGACCACGTCCACCGGCTCGAACAGGACCGGGGCAAGATCCTCACCGACTGGGAGGATGCCCGCACCGAATTCGATGAGGGGGACCCGCGCAAGTTCGCCGTGCTCGAGGGTCGCGAGACGATCCACCGATTCCTCCTGAAGCGTCTCGGCACCGCGGAACGACAGGTCCTTCTCAGCACGAGTGGCGTTTCCCTGCCCCGAGTGATCGACGCGGGGACCGACCGGGCGCTGCGCGAGGCCCACGCGCGCGGCGTGAAAGTCCGGATCGTCACGGAGGTCTATCCTCAGAACCTGGTCGACGCGAAGCACCTCTCCTCCTTCGCGGAGCTTCGCCACTCCTCGGGGCCGGTCATGAACCGGTCGGTCGTTATCGACCGGCTGGGAGCGCTGGTGTATGTTTCCGGTGAGGAGGGATTCGGTCGTACGGGGGAGGAACAGGTGGCGCTCTGGTCGTCGGCGCCGATGTTCATCCAGCTCGCCCGCGATTATCATCGCCGTCTCTGGATTCCTGGGGAACGATCCGAGTCGCGGTTCGTCGACCTGGAAAACCCGTCGGCGGCCACCCTACCGGTGCTGCTGGGGAAGGAGACCGTCCCGTTCCAGCGGTTGAAGGAGATCGCGAAGCTCGGGATGCGGGCCTCGGGAGTCCGGGAGTTCCACTTCCATTTGCCCGAGTTGATCGAGACGATCTCCCGCCAGCTGGGCCGTGAGATCGCCGGACAAGTCGAGGGCGATACCCCAGAAAAGGTTGCGAAATCGCTGAGCGCCTACTACGAGACCCAAACGATGGGTCACCTCGCCGTCACGCGAGAGCGACCGCTCACCCTGCGCGTGACGGGTTGCTTTGCGTGCACATCGGACTCGCCGGAGATCGGCCGTGTGATGTGCCCCCAGCTCATGCGCACCGTGCTGGAGACCCGGCTCGGTCAACGCTGGGAAGTCTCGAAGCCCGACCCCACCAAGCACGCGACTCGCGGCTGTGTGTTCACTGCGACCCCCGCGTAGGAGTGGGCTCAGGCCCCGCCGAGACGTTCTACCAATCCCGCCGGCCATCGCACCAGCGTCCGAGATCTCTTGTCTCGGCCATCTAACCGGCGTGGTGATCCTCACCCTCGGGCTCCCTGTGCGGTTCAAATACGCCCGTGTCAGTCGGGGCCGTGTGTCCCCCAGAACTTCGAGCTCAGACCTCTCGAAAAGGACCAAGAGTCCAGGGCCGCCCGCAAGCTCGTCTGTAGGCTCGAGCGGCATTTCCGCCACCCCGGACATGTATCGTCTGCTTCCCGCGGGCACACAGGCCCCGGAATTCATTCTCCCTTCCACCCCCGACCAGAAGGTCTCGTTGAGCGAACTTCGAGGGCGACCGGTAGTACTGGCATTCTATCCGGCGGATTGGAGTCCCGTGTGTTCGGACCAGATGGGAATGTACAACGAAATGTTGCCGGAGTTTGAGAAGTACGACGCGGAGATCATGGGAATCTCGGTGGATGGGGTTTGGTCCCACGCCGCGTTCGCTCGAGACCGGAAACTGCACTTTCCCCTGCTCGCCGATTTCGAACCGAAGGGCGACGTATCCCGCCGATACGGCGTCTACTCGGATCGGGAGGGGGAGAGCGAGCGCGCCCTTTTTGTTCTTGACCAGAGAGGCGTGATCCGATGGAGCTACCTTTCGGCGACGGGGATTAATCCGGGAGCGAACGGAATTCTTGCGGCGCTCGACCGCCTCGGCAAAGGAAAGACCTCCAAATGATGGGCGACGATGATTCCCCTCGTCTCACTCTGCCGGTGGGTCCGCGAGATCACGTCCAGGGGGTCGCCACCGCGCCCGCGACCCTCCTCGAGTACGGAGACTACGAGTGCCCCTACTGTGGAGCGGCCTATCCTATCGTGAAGGAGGTCCAGAAACGATTGGGGAAAGGGTTGCGTTTCGTGTTTCGCAACTTTCCTCTGGCGAACGCGCACCCGCACGCGACCTTGGCGGCGGAAGCGGCCGAAGTGGTCGGGGCCCAAGGGAAGTTTTGGGAGATGCACGACACGCTCTACGAGCACCAGACGGCGCTGACGGAGTCCGACCTACTCCGCTACGCTCGGGGGCTCGGAGTCGACCGCGAAACGTTCACTACAGAGTTGCGTCGGCCCGTCTACGTAGACCGGGTCCAGGAGGACTTCTCCAGTGGTGTTCGGAGCGGAGTGAACGGGACTCCCACATTCTACATCAACGGCATTCGGCACAACGGCTCCTACGAACTCGATGTACTCCTCGAGGCGATCGGTTCCTCGGCGGCGCCCGGCGCCGGCGGCCCATCTCCCCCGCGGGCGACTTCTTCGCGAGGACGCAAGCGATCGGGCGTCTGAATCCCGGAGTGTCTACTGGGCCGGCGGCCCCTCTCGGACTTCCCCGCCAGTTCACTTTGCGCCGCGCGCGGCGGCCGCTTTCGCGGCGAGGGCCGCGAACTCCTCTCGGCCAAAGGCGGTGCCCGCGAGCCCCCATCCGCCTTCGGCGGCCTCGGTCAGCAGCACCCAGGTGCGGCCGGCTTGAGTGGGGTCGCCGGAGATCTTGGTGACAATTTCGGTGATCTCCTTCACGAGCTGCTTCTGACCCTCACGCGTCAATGCCGCGGGAGGCGTGATGACCTGAACGCGCACCGTGCGGGCGGAGTCAGTCGCCGCAGTGTGCACCGCCTTGGGGTCCATTCGGTGGATGTACGCCGCTGTGTTGTTCAAGTGGAAGGGACCGGGGGTCGCCACTCCCTCGGCACGAAGAACCGCCATCGTGAGCTCCTCGCCCAGCTGGCGGTCCGTTCCTGCCGGAAAGAGGTTCGCGGCCGCGTAGACGTCGATCATCGGCATGAATCTCGCCACGCCGACTACGTAGAAGAGTTAGCAGCAGTCCTTTCGCTCCCTTAGCAGTTAATACTAGAAGTTTGGACGAACGGGACCCCGATGAGAGGGAAACGGAGGCGACAGGTACCCACGATGTTCAACGGACCAACGACACTTCGACGAGAGCGCTTCAGAGCATCTCGTTGAGAATTCGCATGGCCTCTTGGTCGTACATCTCGTGGACCTTCATTGAGGATTTTCCTGGGTGGATTAGTTCGGGATTATGTTTGGACTGAAACGCGGTGATCATCATCATGACCGGGATCAGGTCTCTCCCTCGGTCCGTGAGGCCCCATCGGACCCGGATGGGAGTGCGGCTCGTTTCCAACTTCTGGATGAGCCCCAATGATTCGAGTTCCCGCAGACGCGTGCTCAGAACCTTGGGAGGAATTCCCGGGATCGACTCCAGTAGGCGGTTGAACCGGTCCACTCCGTAGGCCCCGATGTCGCGAAGAATCAGCAGGGCCCACTTCCGTCCGAGGACGCCGACGGACAGTCCGACCGGACACTTACTAAATCGAACCTTGAGGTAACGCTTCGGCGGAAACGATGGGTTGATGCAGCTCTCTGGGCCGCCCAGGGGAGCGTCATTGAACGCACTCTTGGTTACTCCGCTCACATCACCCTCATGAACGCTTAATCGGCGCACACTAAATCGGTTGTGTACCCTGAGATAGTCAAGAGTCCAATCTCGGACCCTGCGTTCGTCTATCACCTGGAAGTCTTCACAGGTGTCCTGTAGGTCGGTACGTGACGGCAAGGACCCCGTTTTGATTCCTGATCAGGTCGACAATTTTCATTTTCTGCGAGACGAACTCGCCTTCGAAGAGGCGCGCGCCCGTGCCCGCGACGACCGGGAATAGCATGAGGTGGAGTCGGTCGAGAAGATTGTTCCGTATCAGAGAGCGAGCGAGAGACGGGCTCCCATGCACCCCGATGGTTTTCCCTCGCTGTGACTTGAGTTTGAGGATGGACTTTCGAACGTCACCCGAGACCACGGTCGCGTTTCCGGCGATGCCCCAGGGTACCTCCTTCAACGAATTGGTCACAACGTACTTTCGCACCGAGTTGATGTGGTCGGCGAACGGCTGGATGTTCGAGGACGGCCAAAACTGCGACCACGCGTCGTAGGTCTTCCGCCCCAGGAGCATTGCGTCTTCCTGTGCGAGCTGCCGTGCCATGTCTTTCGCAACCTTACCGTTGGACATCCGAACCACGGCGTCGTGCACGGCCTCGAAGGTCACCACTCCATCGAGGGTAATGATCAGGTGCGCAACGACTTCTCTCATCTTCGGGACTCCTCTACCTTTCGAGAATCCAATTTCGTGCCGTCTTTGGTCCCGTCGAGGTTGTCTGGTGCCACCATGGAAGGACGAGGGTATTCAACCGTGTCGGAGCCGCGAGCGACGACCCCCACGTCGTCGCCCCTGCAAAGGCAAACTCGGCTATTGGTGACGGCATCCGTGAAAATTGATGAGCCGTCCCGAAACAAGGTTGGCCGACACCGCCCATCCGGGTTTAATGGCCATGCCATAGGGCTTTGGGACGAGGTCAGTGACTCGGGACGATCTCGGGGTACGTGGGTCCATCTCGTTCCAGTGGTGAGTCCAAGAACCGCATCCCCTCTGGGGGTGGGCTGATTGGGGAGCCCGGGCTCTCCCCGGCGAATAGAGTCGGTCGGGGCCATCCGATTGAAGGCCCTAAAGCGAAAGTTCGGGGAGAACATCCGGCTAAAGAACCGGGTCGCGCAGGTGAACGAAGTCTTGTGCAAGCTGATCGCGTACAATCTGACTGTTGTGGTGCACGAGATGTTTGAGAACGGTATTGCACCGGCTTTCTCCACGGCTCGGGGGTCCGATCAGCTGTGAGCTTGGGCGTGTTTGGGCCATTTCGCCCATGCCGTAGATCCACCGGCAATCGCAAGACCCCCGCCCATCAGAAGGCCCCCCAAGGTCTCCACAGACGGAGCGATACAGTGGGACGTCGTACCCGAGTGGCATCCCGAGACCGGGCAGCCCGACCGCGGCGAGGGGCCACATCCCGCGTCGTAGGCCGAAATGAATACGATGAACCCCACGCTGATGAGTATGCCCGAGACTATCAGAAGCCCAAGGTAAGGGCCACGCATTCAACGAACCCAATCCCTGATGTGCTGAAACGATATCCCCCGAGGTGAAACGAAATGGCTCTGCCAGAAGCAATCGCGTCCCAAAGCCATGCTATAGTTGCTCACGGTGTAGCACCTGTATCAAACAAGAGCGACATCGCAAGGCCTAAGTTATATATACGGGCCTTCGATTATGCCGCCCAGAAACCATGAGCGCGTCATCTACCTCCTCTACGCGTAGCCGCTCCGCCAGTCCTAAGACTGCCCGCCGGGCGCCCGCTCCCGCCGCGACGCCGATGGTGGTCCCTGCCATTCCTCCCGACTCGGACGTTTGTCCGAATTGCGGCTCGTCTCACCTCATCCGTGACGAGATCCGTGGGGAGATCGTCTGCGCCGATTGTGGCCTCGTAGTGGACGCAAGCGCTCTGGTGAGCGACCGCGGCCAGCGGGGCTCGAAGGAAGACACGGGACGCGAGGCCCGAGGCTGGGGCCCGGTCATCTCGCCGCTCATGCCCGACAAGGGCCTGTTCAGCGAAATCGGCGTGCCAACGCGGGACTTCCAGGGGAATTCTCTTTCCCGGAACACCTCGCTCAAGTTCTACCACCTGCGCAAGCTCAACCACCGACTGCGCGCCGCCCGAACCCACCAACGAAACCTCGTGGTCGCGTTGGGCGAATTGAATCGACTCGCGGGCGTCTTGGGGCTCTCGCGGGAGGTCAAGGAGTCGGCGACCTACATCTATCGTCGCGCGCTCGAGCACAAGGCGACTCGCGGTAAGAAGATTGTCGCGCTCGTGGCCGCCAGCGTTTACGCCGCGTGCCGTCAGTGCCACGTCCCCCGGACAATGAAGGAGATCATCGCCCACTCGAAGGCGACGAAGATCGAGGTCGGCCGAGCGTACACACTTCTCGCCCGCGAACTCAAGCTGGGGCTCAAGCCTGTGGAACCGCGCGACTACCTCGTTCGGTTCACGCAGGACCTCAACCTCTCGAAGGAGGTCCGCCAGAAGGTGCTCTCGCTCTTGGAACAGGTCGAGCAGGTCTACTCGACGAGCGGTGTGCTCCCGAACGGGATCCTCGCGACGATCATCTACATCGCGTCGAACCTGATGGGAGAGCCGCGCAGCCAGGACCGTATCGCGGCCGTGGCGAACGTTACCCCGGTAACGATCCGCAACCACTACAAGGAGCTCCTCGACCTCTTGGGCCTCCCGAAGAACCTGACCAACCCTCAGGCACGAGGGAGCCTCCCCTCTGAAACCGGCGAGAAGGTCGAGGCGGACGCCGCGGCTGCGGGCCACTAGTCGCGAGGCCCCCGGGGGCGAGAGCCCCCGGAAACCACTTGAACTCCCGGGCGGCTCGCCCGGTGTGCCCTCTACCTCCGCGCTGAGCTACTCCTCGTACCGAACCTACCTCGAGTGCCCCCTTCGTTGGAAGTTCCTCTACATCGACCGACTTCCCGAAACGCCCCACGGGTACTTCACGTTCGGTCGAGTCGTTCACTCGGTCCTCGAGGAACTCCTACGGCCGCTGGTGGTTCCGAGCGCTCGACGGGCCGGCGAGTCGGACTCCCAGCGAACACTCGACGACTGGCAGTCGCGGGCGCGAGCGGCGGCCGCGCCTGCGCTGATGTCTCGGGAGCAGATGCTATCGCAGTACGACCGGTCCTGGACCGGGGAAGGCTACACGACCCCGGAAGAGGAAGCGAGATACCGGACGTTGGGCCGCGATCTGCTCACGCGGTACTACGACCGGCTCGTGCGGGAACCGCCGCAGCCGGTCGCAATCGAGCAACACTTGGAGGCCCGATGGGACGGGATCCCCATCCACGGATACATCGACCGGATCGATCGCAATCCCACCGGGGGCCTCGAGATTCTCGACTACAAGACGTCGCGCGAGTTGACGGCCGGGGATGCGAAGGAATCCGATCAGCTGTCGATCTATCAGGTACTGGTCGAGAGCAATTACTCTGAGCCGGTGGGGGGACTGACGCTCTACCACCTGCGTTCGCTGACCCCACTTCGTGTGCCCCCGCGCGACCGGAGTTCGCTCACGACCCTCTACGACCGGATGGGCACGGTGAGTGACGGCCTGCGGGCGGAAGCGTACGAGCCCACGCCCGGTCGCCATTGCAGTCGATGCGATTTCCGGTCGATCTGCCCCGAGTTCCGGACCGTGCCCGTCTCCGACGAGACGCGTCTCCGAGACTTGGTGGACCGGTTCGACCGGCTCCGGAACGAGGAGGCTCGGGTGGGAACTGAGCTTCGCGATACGGCGGAGGAGCTCCACCACGCCGCGGAGGAGTTGGGGATCCATCGGCTGCCCGGCTCGCGGTCAGTGGCTGTGCGCCGGCGAGAGGAAGCCTGGCAATACTCGCTCGAAGGCGTGCGGCCCGAGCTCGACAGACTCGGACTCACCTCGCGCCTCCCGACCGGCCGCCCCGAAGAGGTTCGCCGTCTCGTCCGGGACCCGTCGGTCGACCCCGAACTTCGACGCAAGCTCGCGGAGACCGGAGCGCGTCGCGTGAAGTGGTACTGGGAGCTGGAAGGCACGGCCGGCGACGGATAACTCCCCGTTCGAGGAGCGGCGCCCGTAAGGGCTATGTTGGTCTCCCAATACTCCCCCGTATGGGGATTCCCCTCGCATCGGAAGCGCGTCTCGAGTCCGTGAACGGCCGAACCCCGACGATCGCGACCCTTTGTTCCCACTCTTCGCTGCAGATCTTTCACGGGGCCCGCATCGAAGGTTTCCCGACGCTCGGCATCTGCGTAGGGTCCCCACCGAAGTTCTACGACGCGTTCCCGCTGGCGCGGCCCGACCAGTTCCTCTCCGTTCCAACGGTCAAGGACCTGCCCAAGGTCACGGACAAGTTGCGCGAGGACGGCGCGATCATCGTCCCCCACGGATCGTTCGTGGAGTACCTCGGTCCCGAGGCGTTCGCGACGATGGACGTGCCCGTATTCGGCAACCGCGCGGTCCTCGGCTGGGAATCGGACCGGCGAAAAGAGCGCGACTGGCTCGAGTCCGCGGGCGTCACGATGCCGAAGCTCTTCGAGGACCCTAAGCAGATCGACGGTCCGGTGATCGTGAAGTATTACGGCGCGAAGGGCGGCAAGGGCTTCTTCCTCGCCAAGAACCGCGAAGCGCTCGAAGGGTTCCACCCCACGGGTCCACACGTCATCCAAGAGTACGTGTTGGGAACCCGGTACTACATGCATTTCTTCTACTCGCCGATCACCGACGGCGGCTACCGGCTCCGCGAGGGGTCGCTCGAACTCCTCGGGATGGACCGACGGGACGAGGCGAACATCGACGAGCTCTACAAGCTCGGTGCTCAGGAGGAACTGATGAAAGCCGGGCTCCGGCCGACGTTTGTGGTCACAGGCAACGTACCGGTCATTCTGCGCGAGTCGCTCCTCCCGCGAGCCTTCGAAGTCGCCGCGCGCATCGTGGAGCGCTCGATCGACCTGTTCGGGGGGATGGTCGGTCCGTTCTGTATCGAGGGAATCATGACCGAGGACCTCGAGTTCAAGGTCTTCGAGATCTCCACCCGAATTGTCGCGGGGACGAATCTGTTCATTTCGGGAAGTCCGTACTCCGACCTCATCGAACCCGGGCTCTCGACCGGGCGGCGCATCGCCCGAGAGATCAAGCGCGGACGAGCCGAGGGTCGGCTCGCCGAGGTGCTGAGTTGAGGGTCCAGTTCCTGGTGGGTGTGGGCGACCCGACCGGTTCCTTCGCCCGGGCGCGACTCGGGAGATCGTGTCGGGGTTCTTCCTCCTACTAAGCACTTCGTGGTCCGACCGCCGGCGGTGGGAGTTCGACGAGAGTTTATGCCCAGGATTCTGGTTCGGTTTCGACGGCCCTCTGCCCGGGGGTGGGGAGAACGAGCTCCAAAATGTCCGTGGTGCTTGCCGGACCCTTCCGGAAGAGACGCCCTCCCCTGAGGAGAGGCGCGGTCGGGAAAGGACGGACCCGCGGGATCTGGAGGACCGCTCTCGCGGTGTTCGCGATCGTCGCCATCGTCCTCGTCTCGGGGGCACTCGCCAATATTTCGAACCGGGGCCCCAGCGTGATTTCCCACCTTCTCTCGCCTTCGAGCTCTCCGAGCGTGCCGGCGCCTCGAACCCCATCGAGCCCGAACGCCTTGGGGACATCGGCGCTCCCTCCACCGAGCGCACCCGAGGCTGAACTCCAATCTGCGGAAACCTCACTCGAACGAGGGCTCGGCCCGGCCGAGGGCGCATCCCTCGGCTGCCAAGGCTCGACGTCCGCACTCGAATCCGTCCGGTGCGGCGGGGATTCTTCTCCCCGCGGCCCCGCGGCAACGCTCGCCGCCGGCGCCGAGACCCCCGCGACGAACGTCGGATGGGAGGTCGTCGGGGTGCCCTCTTCTAGGGGATACATCAACTTCGCGATGACCTGGGATCCTGCGGACAACTACGTCGTCCTGTTCGGAGGCTCGAACGCCTCGGGAACCTATCTCGGCGACACGTGGACGTATCAGGGCGGAGTCTGGACCGAGCTGGCCCCCCTCATTTCGCCCGAGGCACGGGACTCGTCGGGACTCGCCTACTCCGGATGGGATAACGCGGTCATGTTGTTCGGAGGATACACCCCGGGCACCGGCGGCTACCTCAACGATACTTGGCTGTTCAAGGCCGGCGTCTGGACCCAGATGCACGTCGAGGGACCGACCCCCCGCTTCGGATTCGGCCTCGTGTACGATCCGTCGATCGTTCAGCCGGTGGGAATCGGGGCGGACGTGCTGTTCGGTGGAAGCTCCCCTCAATGCGCCGCCTTCCTCTGCAACGATACCTGGTACTGGGCGTCCGACAGCTGGACCCGGGTGCACTCGGCGGGCGTCCCGCCGGCGCGATACGAACTGTCGATGGAGTACGACTCCGATAGTCAGCATGCGATCCTCTTCGGAGGTTACGGTGGGAGTGGCTGTTTGGCCCCCACCGGCTTCTGTAACGACACTTGGGAGTTCAACTCGACCGACGGCTGGGTGCAGGTACCGACCCCGATCCTCTGCGGGAACGCTGCGACCGGTCCGTGTCCCGCCGGTAGGGCGCCGTCCGGGCGGACGGAAGCTTCCTTCGCCTACGACCCGGTGGATGGGTACGCGGTGTTGTTCGGGGGAAACAATCAATCCAGCGCGCCCGGAAGTTCATTCGTCCTCACCGACTCCTGGAAATTCACCGCGGGAACGTGGACCCTGCTCGCCCCCTCAACCGTCCCGGACGGAAGGAACGGAGCGGGGCTGACGTTCGATTTCTCCGCGGGGGACGAATATCTGCTCCTCTTCGGGGGTGAGTCGGACCTCTACACTCCTCCCGACCTGCTCTATGGATTCCTCGGGGGCAACTGGAACGCGTTGACTCCGCCGGCGAGCGTCGGACCGGGAACGCTCTTCAATGCCGCCATGGCGTACGACAACGCGGACGGATACGTCGTCCTGTTCGGGGGGTACCTGCAGCCCAGCCTGTCGATTTCGTCCGCCACATGGAAGTTCTCCGCGGGGTCATGGACCGAGCTGGAACCCGCGGATTCTCCTCCGACCCTCGAAGCCGCAAGCATGTCGTACGACCCCACGGCGGGGTACCTACTGCTCTTCGGGGGAGTCTCTTCCGTCATCGGCACCTCGAACGAAACCTGGGGATTCCAAGGGGGAGACTGGTTCCTGATTTGCATGGAACTTTGCGACGGGGAATACGCACCGTCCCCTCGGGCGAGCGCCGGCTTGGCTTTCGACCAGTCGACCGGCGATATGGTGCTCTTCGGGGGTTACACCGATCACGGACCGAACGGGGAGACGTGGGCGTTCACGTCCACCGGCTCCCACACCGGCTACTGGACGAACTTCACCGCGTACGAGGGGGTCCATGCCCCCTCCCCCCGGTTCGTGATGGCGATGGCGTGGGACCCCCACGATAGCGAGATCGTTCTCTTCGGCGGTCAGAATTACACCAACAGTTTCGGTGATACCTGGCTCTTGACCGACCTGTACTCGGGGTGGACGCAGCTCGGGAGCTGCGGCGGACCATCCCAACCGGCCTGCGCGTCGCCTACCCCCGGATACATCGCCGACGCTGTCCTGGTCTACGACGGGGCCGCGAAGGCGCTCGTGCTCGTGGGGACCGGGTACGCCGGCGTGACGTTCCTGTTCCAGGGAACGCAGTGGTACCAGTGCGGTGGCGCGACCTGTTTTGGGTACCTTTACGGCATAAGTACATACCTAGTCCAGACGTCCGCCGCCTACGACGCGGCGGACGGATACTTGATCACGGCCGGGGGCTCCTCGGCATTCTACAACTACGCTCTCGGAGAATTCACGGAATTTTACGTTCCGTATTCTTGGGCGTTCGGCCAGTTCCTGAGCTCCCAGGGGCCGGGATTCACCCCGACGTACGTCGACCTGGGCCAACAGGTCACGTTCTCTCTCGGCGCCACGGGCGGGGGAACCGGTAGCTACCATCTCGATTGGAGTGGCCTCCCGACCGGCTGCGCTCCCCCGTCCGCCCTCGTCACGTCGTTTACCTGCTCCGTCGACTACCCGGGGTTCGGCCAGTACGGCTCGAGTTACACCTATGGGACGTACTACGACCCGAGCGCGGTCATCACCGATACGAGCGGATTCCCCGAGATCACCACACTCCAGTCGAGCACGTGGTTGAACTCGTTGAACGTGGCCCCGGATCCGCAGATCTTCCTCAACTCCTCCGCGAGCATCGCGGAGGTCGGCCAAACGGTCTACTTCGGTCTTACCGGCGTTGACGGTTGGCAGCCGTTCACGTTCTCCTGGAGCGACCTACCTCCGGGCTGCTCGGTGGTGAACACGACCGCGTCCCATCAGCTCGAGAAATGCGTGCTGGGCGCCGGCTCCGTGGGGAGCTGGCTCCCCTATGCGAGCCTCACCGACTCCGCGGAGCTCACCGTCTCGTCGCCGTCCCTCGCCCTCGGCGTCTACCCCGCGTCGACCGCGACCGAGGTCGAGGTGAACTCGGACGATCTCGACGTTGGACAGACGTTCTCCGTCGAGGTCGCCGTGTCGGGAGGCTCCGGAAGCTACTCGTACGCATGGTCGAGCGTCCCCGACGCCTGCCAAGCGGATGCCGCCGTCCTGAGCTGCTCGGTGCCGGCCAACGAAGCCGGGACGTACTCGCCCTCGGTGGAAGCAACGGATTCGGTGGGCGTCTCGGTACGCGCGAGCTACTCGGGGTCGGTCGTCATCTCGCCCGCGCCGACGGCGACCGGGATCAACGTCACCGGCGAGTTCGGCGCCTCGATGGCCGCCCTCGACGCGGGACAGGCGGTCAATTTCACGCTGGCTTCGACCGCGGGGTCGGGCGGGGACACCGTCACATGGCGGGGGCTCCCCGCGGGATGCGCCCCCTCGGGCGGAGCGGCGACGACCGTAAGCTGCACCCCCGCGACGGCGGGGTCGTACATCGTCTCGGCCCGTGCCACCGATTCCAATGGGGCGAGCGCGGACGCCTCGGTGACGGTGACCGTGAACGGGCGTCTGACCGTTTCAGTCGCCCCCACCGTGTCGAGCGCGAGCGCGCCGGGGTCGGTCGCGTACACCGCGACGGTGGGGGGCGGCACTCCGCCGTACTCTTACGCGTGGACCCTAAACGGGTCCGTGGTGGCCGGCGCCACCGCATCGACGTTCTCGTTGACGGGGGTCGGTCCTGGAGATTACGCCGTGGCGGCCACGGTGACCGATTCCGCGGGCGCCTCGGCCTCCTCCGCGATTGCATCGACGACGATCGGCCCGGAGGCCTCCGGCACCGCACCGTTCGCGACGTCGGCCCAGTGGCTCGAGATCGGGCTGCTGCTCGTGTTGATCGTCCTCGCCGTCGTAATCATCCTCTCGGGCCGACTGAGGCCGCCTCGGAACGAGAGCCCCCCCGCGGGGAAGTCGCCCCCCGCTCCCGAGCCGGCCTCGGGATCTTCCGCGCCGGGAGCCCCCGCAGCCGAGGGAAGTTCGTCAGCCCCTCCATCGACATCGCCCTCGTACCTCGAGAGTTAGCACCCCACCGGTGGAAGGCAACTCGCCGTCCGCGGACGACCCCGACGTAGTCGCCAACTCCCTGTTAAGAACCGCGCGAGCTGTGGGCTCGGCTCGATGCCGGTCGCGTTACGGGCGGACCACTTACGCAAGGTTTACCCGGGCACTTCGTCCGGCACCGCCGCCCTCGAGGACCTCACTCTCGAGGTGCCCTCCGGGCGGGTTTACGGGGTCATCGGCCGTAACGGCGCCGGCAAGACGACCTTCCTCCGGATCGTGGCCACGCAGCTCGCCCTCACTTCGGGTTCGGCGAGCGTGCTCGGGCACGATGTGGCCACGCAGGAGCGGGCCATCCGCGCTCGTATCGCCTGTGTCCCCCAGGAGGCCCGACCGCTGTACTTCCTGAACGTCGAGGAGGTCGTCTATCTGTACCTGAAGCTTCGAGGGATGGACCCCGTCGAGTCCCGACGACGCACTCGGGATGCCCTAGACCAGTTGACCTTGACCGAGTTTCGAAAGCGTACGGTCGCGCGCCTTTCGGGAGGTCTCCGGCGGCGCGTCCTCTGTGCGATGGTGCTCGCGTCGGATGCCGAAGTGCTGTTCCTCGACGAACCGACCACCGGGCTCGACCCGATCGCGCGCCGGCAGGTATGGGAGTCGATCCGTCGCGCGACGCGGGAACAGCGGACGATCTTGCTGACCACCCACTATCTCGACGAGGCGGAGGCGCTGTCGGCACGTCTCGCCCTCTTCGAGCGAGGACGTCTTGTGCTCGACGGCACCCCGGAGGACCTGCGGGGCCGGGTGCGCTACCCGTACCGGGTGACGATCCAGGGGTCGTACCCGAGAGAGGAACTCGACTCGTTCGGCAAGGTATCGGCGATCGAGGGCGGCTTTCTAGTCTTCGCACGGGAGCCCGAAGCCCGAGAGCTCGCGCGCATGGCCCTCGAACGCGGACACCGCGTCAGCATGGGCCCGGTGAGTCTCGAGGACATTTTCCTCGACGTCGTGGGAAAGTCGATCGAGGATGAGGGCACGCCGCCGGAGGTGGAAGCGTGAGCGAGCGCAACCGCCTGCGGTCCCTGCTCACGCTCGTCCAGATCAACGGCCTCATCCCGATCCGGACCCAGCCGCTCTACCTGATCAACCTCGTCGCGAGCCCGCTCTCCTTCCTCTTCTTCATCTGGATCATCTCGCGCGGCTCGGACCTCGCCTACGGGGTCATGGGGGGCATGGTCCTGACGATGCTCGGCGTGGGCACCGGGCTTCAGTCCGACCTGACCCATTACCGGCACGACATGAAATTCCAGGACATCGTGGTGTCGTCGCCGGTCGAGGCCCCGATATACGTCGCGGGCCTCGCCTTCTCGGAACTTGTTTACTCGCTGCCGGCGCTCGCGGTGTTTGTCGTCCTGTTCGTCTATTACGGGTACGCCACGCTGACGAGCGTCGTGGTCCTCGCGGGTGCGCTCCTCCTCGTCTGGTCGTTCGCCACCGCATTTGCGTTCACCCTCTCCACGTACTTCAAGGACGTCCGCGAGACCTGGATGTTCAGTCCGATATTCTCTCTTGTTCTGACGGTGCTGCCGCCCGTCTACTACCCGATCGGCTACCTGCCGGGGTGGGCGCAGGTCGCCGCCCGATTATCACCCACGACCTACGCGGCCGAGCTCGTCCAGGGGGCGGTCGGGCTCCAGCCGCTCTCATTTTCCACGGCGACCATCGACTGGGTCGTGCTCATCGCGTTCACGGTAGCGCTGTTTCTGATCGCCGCCTTCAAGGCGCGCTGGAAAGACCCCTGAAATCGTCCGACCGGCCGGTTCCGGGCCGTCGGGCGAGTGACGTTCAGCGAGCCCTTATGTACCGGACGGATGGTGGCGGCGTTCGATGCTTTCTTTCGCGGATAGTCGAAGCCTCGAATCCCCCGAGGATCGTCTTTCCCACTGTCTCTTCTGCGGAAAGGATCTCGTCGTCCTCCCGGACGACCGGCGGCAAGGGAGTTGCTTCGATTGCCTCTCCCTCTCGATCCCGGGCCCGGCTCCGTGCCCCGAGTGTCGAGCCGAGATCCCGGGCGAGGAGCGCGGCGTCGGGTGCTCCAGCTGCGGCTGGTATCCTCTCGGCGGATAACCGCGACTTCCTCGGCCGCTAAGCTTATCGGCGGAACTCCGTCCTCGACCGGAGGGCGTGCCGAGGTGGCTCAGTCCGGTACGGCGCGAGTCTGGAAAGCTCGTGGCGAAATTCGCCTCGGGAGTTCAAACGCCGGGCACGGTCGACCCGTCCCGGGGGAAAATCTCCCCCTCGGCGCTTCCCTACCCATTCCCGCTCGGAGGCGACGGCGATGACCGTTCCGTCGAGAGCCACGACCCCGGCGCTCCTGCAGATCGATGCCGTCCTTTCACGACTTCAGGGTCGTGCCGCACTCCAGGAAGTCTGCCGGTTTCTGCACGAATCGTTCCGGCACTACCGGTGGGTCGGGGTCTATCGCCTCGAGGGAAGCGAGCTCGTGCTCGATGCGTGGGACGGACCGGCCGCCACCGAGCATACGCGCATTCCCGTCGAGAAGGGAGTCTGCGGGCAGGCGGTCCGGGAGGGTCGGACGGTCGTGGTCGACGACGTGCGCTCTTCCCCCGACTATCTCGCCTGCTTCCTCGAAACTCGCTCCGAGGTCGTCGTGCCGATCCGCGACGCGGGGAAGGTCATCGGGGAGATCGACATCGACGGCAATGAGGTGGGGGCGTTCGACCGGTCGGACGGGTCGTTCCTGGAGACCGTGGCCGCGAAGCTCACCGCCGCGGTGGTGCTCTCCGGGAGCGCGGCGCTGCCTCCCGCTGCAGCCGGTAGCGGATCGTCGCCCTCGCCGTTCTCAGTGCTGCCGGGGCATTGAACGGGGCGAAACGTCCGGGAACGGGCGTGCCGTGCCGCATCTCGAGATCGACGCTCAAGTTGTGCAGGGCTCGTACTAACTCGTCGACGATCGGCAAGTCCGCGTGTTCGCTCGTCCGAGAGAGCGGATTGAGGTCGACCGAGATCACGCGCTTCCCGAGCGCTCGGAGCGCCTCCGTTCGGTCCCCGTCCTCCAATGGGATGAGACAGACGTCGGCGACGAAGATCCCCCGACGATCGACGAACGCGCGATCGGACGGCAGCCCGGGGATCTTCGCCGTGGGCCGGATCCCCAGGACGGTGCGCACCCCCGCGCCGTGCAGCGTGCGGGCCACGAGGGCCGCCCGACGGGGAGTACGGTGGAAGAGATTCACCTCAACGCCGAGGGAGGGCAGTGCATGCTGAAGCCGGGCGATCTCCGGTGCCGCGAGAGCGGCCACGTTACCGTTCACGCTGAGCACCGGACGCCGTGCGGCCCGCAGCCACTGAGCCGCGACGCGCGTCGCCTTCCGGGCACTCGGCGTCGTTCGCTCCCCGAGAAGGTAGTCGAACGCCTCGCCCCGACCGTGCGCGATCAGTCCTTCGGGCACCACCAGCCCCTTCTGGGACCACTCCGCAAGTCGAGCGCGCGTGACGAGACTCCGATATCGCGGGTGGCGGGGCGAGAGGTGCATCGAGGGATCCGGGGGACCTAGGCGCCCCCGGGCGCATCGGTACGCCCGTTCGACGCGGCGGCTTCTTCCGTCGCGCCCGCGATGCGGGCTTCGAGCGCCGAGATGCGTTCCTCGAGGGGTTGGAGGCCCTCCTCCAGCGTCTTCGCGAGGGCGAGTTTGAGGCTCTCCTCCAAGGCTACGAGGTCACGTCCGAGGTCGATGATCCGCCGCGCGTTCTCGTTGAGTAGGAGCCGGCTCTGGGTGGCGACCCGGTACGTGTCGGATAGGTTCTTGGAGAGTTGGCCCGCGGACTGAGAGAACACCTCGATGGAGTTGCCGATCGGCTCCCACTTCTTGTCGAGGTTGGTCCAGAGTCCGGTCGCGATGTGGTTGGCCGCGGCCTCGGTCTCCGTCTTGACCTCCTTCGACACGCGGTCGGCGACCGAACCTTCGAGCCCGTCAAGACGGCTCTTCACGTCGTCCCCGAACGTTCGGCTCGACCCTTCCGCACGCTCGAGCCGGTCCTCGATCGATTGCAGCCGGGCGAGCAGGTTCGAGTACGCGGAGCCGATCAGCACGTCCAGGTGATTCTGGCTCGATTCCTGTCCGCGGAGCAGCAGATGGAGCACCCAGTGCTCGCGGCCCTTCGTCTCCCCGATCGGACCCCGGTCGAGGCGGTCGCGGACATCGCGGTCGTCGATCAGACTCTGAAGTTCCTTCAGAATCTCCACGCGCAACGACGATGTTCCGCCCTGTGCGGTAGGCGGCCGGCCGGCCATTGAGCGTCGCAGGGCCGCCGAACCCTATATACCCTCGGTACGGCGAGGTCCACTTCCGCCGAATGGGCAGCGCTGCCGGCGGTATTCGGGGCTACTGCTCGAACCCCGGACCGAGAAGTTCGCGAGCGAGCAAGAGCCTCCGGATCTCCGACGTGCCCGCGCCGATCTCGAGCAACTTCGCGTCCCGGGCCAGGCGCTCGAGCGGCAGGTCGCGCATGTAGCCGTAACCTCCGTGGATCTGAATAGCCTCCAGGGCGGCCCGGGTCGATGCCTCCGAGGAGTACGTGAGCGCTGCCGCACTCAGACCCATCCGGCGCGGGTCCGTGGTGACCTGCTCGAGCGCAGCGTACAGGAGCTGCCGTGACGCTTCGAGCTCGGTGTACATGTTCGCGAGCTTTTCCTGGATGAGCTGGAACCGCCCGATCTTCTGGCCGAACTGCTCCCGCTCGCGCGCGTACGCGATCGAGCGGTCCAGGCACTCCGCCATGATGCCGACGGGAATCGCCGAGAGGACCGCGCGTTCAACGTTGAGGCCGCTCATCATCACCCGAACGCCGTCGTTCTCGACCCCCACGAGCTGGTCGGCCGGCACTCGACAGTCCTGGAACGCGAGCTCGCCCGTGGGGGACCCGCGCATTCCCATCTTGTCGAGACTGCGCGCGACCGCGAAGCCCGGCGTATCCCTTCGTAACAAGAACGCGCTAATCCCGTGGGCCCCCCGATCGGGAGCCGTCTTCGCGTAGACAAGGAGCGAGTCCGCGACCGGCCCGTTGGTGATGAACTGTTTGCTCCCGTTCAGGACGAAGTGATCTCCGTGCCGCTCCGCGCGGGTCCGAAGCGAGACCGCGTCCGACCCCGCGTTCGGTTCCGTAAGGGCGAGAGCCCCCACCGACTCCCCGCGGACGACGCTCGGAAGGAACTCTTGACGCTGGGCGTCAGTTCCGTTCCGGCCCACGTTGTCCGCGAAGAGGTTGGAGTGCGCCCCGACGCTGAGCGCGAGTGCCGGACTTACTCGCGCGATCTCTTCCAGGATCAGTGCCTGGGAGAGGTAGGAGAGCCCGAGGCCCCCGTACGCCGTGGGGACCGTTACCCCGAGGAAGCCCTGCTCGCCCAACCGCCGAAAGACGTCACGCGGGAAGTAATCCTCCCGGTCCATCCGGTCGGCGACCGGCTGAATCTCCTTTCGAGCGAATCGCCGTGCCGCTTCCCGGAGCTCGCGCTCCTCCTCCGTGAGGGACAGGTCCATCGCTCGGGCGAGCGGCGGCAGAGCATAATGGTTATTCGCCTCTCACCCGGAGTGGCCTCGAGGGGGCCGAAGGCGAAGACCGACATGGACCCGCCATTGAGGGCGACGTTTCGGCCAATCGGAGCGGTAGTGGGCGCCGCGACTTTCGGTCCGGATCGACGCGGCGCGCGCGATCAGCCAGGCGGTGAGGGCAGCGTTCGCCACGGGTCCGGGCATCGTGTCAGACCGCGTCGGCTGAAGGACGTTCACGAGACGTTCGAACTGCTCCACGGCGGAGGCAAGCCCCTCGGCCGAGCGCACGATACCCACCTCCTCCCACAACGTGGTGCGGACCTGTTCGAATTCCTCGACCTCTTCCGGTCGGCCCCCGCCGGTGGGGAGTGAAAGTTCCACCGTTCGATCCGGTACTCTCGGCCCCCCGATCGCGGGATGGAGGAGTTGACGCGCGACGCGCTCCCCGAACACGAGCCCCTCGAGGAGGGAATTGCCCGCGAGACGGTTCGCCCCGTGGACCCCGGTTGACGCGACCTCTCCGGCGGCGTACAGCCCCTGCAGGGACGTTCGCCCCTCCAGGTCGGTGGTGACACCGCCGATCATGTAGTGGGCCACCGGGGCGACCGGGATCTGATCCCGGGACGGGTCGAGACCGTACGTGGAGAGAAAGTGACAGACCGAGGGGAACCGGGCGAAGAGCAGGTCGCGGGGCAGCGCCGTGGCGTCCAGGTAGACGCAGGGATGTCCGGAGGTCACGATCTCCCGGTCGATCGCCCGAGCGACGATGTCGCGCGGAGCGAGCTCGGCGTCGCGGTGCACCCGGGTCATGAACCGGTCCCCGGCTTCGTTGCGCAGGACGGCCCCCTCGCCCCGGAGTGCCTCGGTGATCAGGAATCGCGGGGCGCCCTCTCGGCAGAACGCGGTCGGGTGGAACTGGATGAACTCCATGTCCGTGAGCAGCGCACCCGCCCGGAACGCGATCGCGACGCCTTCCCCCGTCGCGATCGACGGGTTCGAGCTCTGTCGATAGAGGCTGCCCGCTCCGCCGGTGGCCAACACGACCGGACCCGCGGTGGAGTATTCGACATCCTTCCCGTCGGCGTTCGACAACACGGCCACCGGTCCATCCCGAGTCCCGGGCCGAAGCGCCCGGAGCACGGTCCGTTCCCGGGCCTCCACGCCCGCGTCAAGGACCCGGCGCTTGAGCGCCTCTTCGATCGAGAGTCCAGTCGCGTCGCCGCCCGCGTGCAGGGTCCGAAAGCGCGAGTGGGCGGCTTCACGGCCGAGCGCGATCCGACCGTCGGCCGTATCGAACGGCACGCCGTTGCGCACGAGGTCCGCGATACGGGCGGGGGCCTCGGAGGTCAGGATGCGGGCGGCAGCCCGGTCCACCAGTTCGTCCCCGGCCTTGACCGTGTCTTCGAGGTGGATCCGCGGAGAATCGTCGGTCCCGATGGCGGCGGCGATGCCCCCTTGCGCGTACCGTGTGTTGGATTCCTCGAGTCGGGCCTTCGTCACGATCGTGGGCCGCAGTCCCAGTTCGCGACAACGCAGCGCGACGTACAAACCGGCGATCCCGCTGCCAATGATCAGGGGTCGCCGTCCCGCTTCGGTCATCGACGGGGAATCGGGCGCACGCAAATAGCCGCAACCCTCGAGCCGGTCGGCTCGTATAGCGGGCCGAGTTTGGGAGGGTGTGTCGGCCTCCCCGTCTGCCCCAGAACCCGACTGGCGGAGTTCCGTCACGCTCCGCGAGGATGTCGACCTCGCCCGACTGTTCACCGAGCGATTGCCCCCCGTGACGTCCCCCCGGGCAGTGAGCGTTACTGACCTGGTCGCTCCCCGACGCGCCTACTGGCGGGCGAAGTCGCCGGTACGACTCGACCCGGAACGACAGGGGCGAATCGACCTCGGTCGAGCGTTGCATCGACGACTCGGGGTCGCACTCGCCGCCGAAGGACTCCTGGAGGCCCGGATACGACGGGAGGGAATCGTTGGGCGGATCGACCTGTTCAGTGACGTCCCCGTCGAGGTCAAGACGAGCTCGAGCGCAGTCGGGGTCAGCGATCTTCCTTCCTCCCGCACCGACCAGGTGGAGCAGCTGGCGATGTACTGCGCGCTCTCCGGTCGCTCCGACGGTCGCCTGGTCACCCTCGTCGTCGGGGAGAATCCTGGCGGGGCGATCCAGGCGGTGGACATCGCCTTCGGAGATACCGAGCCGATCCGCCGTGAGATGCAGCGGCGGGCGGAGGAACTTCGACGTGCGTGGGCCTCCGGTCGATCGGGTGGCCTCCCCGCGTGCCGTTGGTTCGGCCGGGGCTGCGAGTTCCAGGCGGCCGCGGTCTGCGATTGCGTCCACTCCGAGGAGGCCGGCCCCTCGGTGATCGCATCCCAGGTGAAGTCGCTCACGGAACGGACCGACGTCGCCGAGCGCATCGAGTCGCGCCTGAAGAGTGTCCCCGCGAACGCGACGGGGCCCCCCACGCTGACACGGTTTCGCGAGCTGCTCTATCCTCGGCGCGCGTATTTCGAACGAACCGTGAAACTGGCCCCTCCCGAGCCGTCCCGCCGCGATCCCTCCGAGCCTCCGGATCTGTACGCTCGGCTGATCGCGGCGGTAGAGGGCGGGCCCCTCGGCGAGGTCGCGCTCCTCCCCTCCCAAGTCACGGAGCCGGACGAGGAGGTGGGAGCGTTTCGCGGCGCTCCGCTTCTCGTCCGCACTTCGCGGGGCAGGGACCGCGCCACGCCCCAGACGCTCCTTGCCTCTCAGCCGCAGTACGCTCTCGAGCTCGGGTTCCGTTGCGTGGCGACCGGGGCCTCGCGGGGTCGGCTCGTCCTGGGCCGCGAACGCGCCGTGGAGGAGCGCGACCGGGTCCAGGTCTTCGAATACGAGTTCTCTCCGGCAAGCGCCGTATCCCGACTCTGGCGCGAGCGCGTCCAGCAACTCGAGACCGCGCTGGCGACCCACACTCCCCAGTCGGTTCCGGCCTGCGCCGACTGGATGTATTCGGATTGCCCTTACCGCGCCGACTGCGGTTGCGGCGGAAGCGGGGTCCGGTCCCAACGGTAGATGACCGCGGAGTGGGTCACCGAGAACCCGACGGAATCGTAGAGCCGCCGGGCCGGCTCGTTCGACGCGCTCACCCACAGTCGAACCCGCTCGTACCCGAGGGCCCAGAGGGCGCGCATCGCCCAGCGGAGGAGGTACGCGCCGTACCCCCGGCCACGGAGCGACGGGTCGACCATGAAGTCCTGGAACACCGCGCGACGCGCGGATTTCTCGCAGGCGAGGATCGCCCCCGCAAGAGTCGGCGGCTCCGCCCGGTAGAGCGCGGTGGATGCCTCGTCGAGGAACCGTCCCACCGTACCGCTCAAGTAGGCCGTCAGGACGCGGCGGTACTCTTCGAGTTCCGTACCGACCAGCAGCTCGTCGGTCGTCCCACGAAACGCACGCTGGTCGAGCAGCGAGAGGGCGTCGAGGGAGATGTCACGGATCGGGACGAGGGTCAGGGCGTCCGGGACGGGCGGAAGCCCCTCCCCGTCTCGCGAGCGAAGCTCCCGTTCCATGGCAAAGCGTTGGATCACGGTGGAGCCCGGACGTTCGGACAGACGTGAGGTGAGGGCTTGCTCCTGCTCCGTCGTGAGGCCGGTGAACCCGACGCTCACCGACTGGATCGTGCCGGGGAGACTCTCGATCAACACTTCCGACAGGGCGATGGCCCGGGGCAGCGCGCCCGGACCTGGGCCGACGTGGACATGCGCGAACGAAGCCGTCTCGCGTTCGGTCCGGAACGCGACGCCGCCACCGCTGTCGACCGGATAGTACCATCCGGCCTTCGCGCCGGTACGGAGGTCGGTGGTCGACTCCTCGACCCACGGACCGGTAGGAGCCTCGTCCCGAAGAAGGAGCTCGCGTTGGACCTGGTGGACCAGTTCGAGGAGCTCCTCGGCCGGTGCATCGTGAGCGGGTCGGGGAGGCTCCATCGGCCCGCTCCTTTCCTACGCGGACGACTCGCGCAGGAGGATCTGCGCGATATCGGGCGCGACCGATGCCTTCTCGGCCGGGTTGCCGAGGGTGTCGGTCGAGTAGACCTCGTCGGCGACGGCCTTGATGCGCTCGAACGCGTCGCGCAAGAACAGGCCGTGCGTGCAGGCCGCGCTGATCCCGGCGACGTTCCGTTTCTTGAGGAGCTTCGCAGCTTCGACGATCGTGCCGCCGGTCGAGATCACGTCGTCGACGATGACCACCTGCTTGCCTTCGATCGCCACCGGGAGCGTGCTCGGGAGCGAAAGTTCGACGTGCTCACTGTCCAGCCGCTTCTTCTGCAGGGCGAACCATGGTTTGTCGAGGAGTTGGGCCATGCGGCGCGCCCGGTCGACGCCGCCTTGGTCGGGAGAGACGAGCAGGTCGATCGGCCGCTCGCGGAGCAGCCGCGCGATTGCCGGGATCCCGCTGGCCTCGAACGCGGGCTTCGAAAAGTGGGTGAGCGTCTGGCTCGAATGGAGGTCGACGGTCACGACCACATCCGCATCCAGTTCGAGGTGACGACAGAACGTGCGGGCGCTGACCGGCTCGCCCGGAAAGAATCGGCGGTCTTGTCGCGCATAGCCGAGATACGGCACGACCACGAAGACGCGCCGGGCGCCCGCCTCGCGCACGGCATCCTCGAGGAGCAAGAGCTCGACGAGGTCCTGGTCGGTGCGTGTCGATTGCACCACGACCACATCCTCGCCCTCGAATCGACCCCCAACGCGGACGTACATCTCCCCGTCGGGAAACCGTTTGGTGAACGGGATGGCGAACGGGGCGTTCCCGAGCTCGCGAGAGATCCGCTCGGCGAGCGAGGTCGACGCGGTACCGCCAATAACGTGCATCCGACCTAAGCCTCGGGGGCCGGACCCGATTTGACACTAAAAGCTTGCGAAGGCGCCGGGGCCGACGGCCCCGCCGGATCCGGCGACTCAGAGGTCGTCGTCCTCTGGGGCCCGGTCCTTCGGTTTCGCCTTCTCGTCGCGACGGACCCGCGGGGAAGGGCGTCCCCGGCGGTGGTCCCTCGAGCGACCCTTCGCCACGTGCTTGCGGGGTGGGGGTGGTCCCTCGTCCTCTTCGTCTTCCTCCTCATCCCGGCCCCAAGGCCGGATCGCCCGGAGGAACCGACGGCCGCGGCTCTCCGGTGCCGCGGCGGCCTCATCGGCTGCGGCCGCCTCCTCGTCCTTACGACGTTCGTCCTCGATCCCCTCGGCCCGCAGGGCGTAATGGACTCCGAAAGCGAGAAGGATCAAGCCGATCACCGTGAGTCCGAGGAATTGCCATGATTGGGTCGGGACGCTCCCGGCGTTGCCTTCGAGCAACAATTTCACGGCACCAAACCACGGAAGCATGCCCCGCGCGACGCCGACGATCCATCCGGGCTCGACCAGCGGGCTGAGGCCGGTCTCCTGGTCGGGGAGGCCGGTGCATCCGGTGACGCATCCGACCGGAACGAAGTTGTTGTCTCCCATGGTGACGAAACCGGAGTGTCGACCGAGACCGGAGGAGGCGAGGTCGATGCTCACGTCGACCGACTGCCACCCGATCCGGTAGAGGTCAAGCGTGCCCGTGAGGCCGGTGAGACCGCAATCGTGCAGCGTGCCGGGCGTCGAGTACACGGCGCCCGTGGCATTTCCGCAACGCAGGCCGGAGAGGTCCGTCGCATTGTACGAGGTCGTCACTGGGTCCCACTCCAAGAACAGGATCGCCCGGTGGATGATGGGGGTCGAACCCTGACCATTCGCCGAGTAGAGGATCACGTCCCCGTACTCGCCGTATGTGGAGTAACCGGTTTGGGCGCCCACCACGTAGGGAGTGATCTGGTTCGTCGGAAGTCGCTGGGCGAGGACGAGGTCTCCCGTGTTGATCACGCCGATCACGTCCGAGGAGCCGTGTTGCATGCTAGCAGATTCGACGACGTACGCCGGGGGCCAGTTCTGGGTGTACGCGTACAATCCGACGAGCAGCACGACGATGATCGCGACCGCGACCAACGGCTCGAAGTAGAGCGAATCTCGGGCTCGCCAGTATACGGGTCGGGGTTCCCGATGAAAGAACCCTCGGGGCTTTGTGGGCGGCTCCAGCTCGGCCTCGTTCTCATCCTCCTCGCTGTCGTCCGACGCACGCCAGCGGCGTACGGGCGCTCGCCGGCGCGCGGGCCGCGCGGAAGGGCGCCGCTCGGACCGATGGGAACGAGGAGACTCCTTCTCGGAAGCTTCCTCGTCGTCCGTGTCGGGGGACGGGTCATCCGAGTCCCGTCGACTGGCCATCGGGCGCCGTTCGGCCCGGCCCTGCTTAACCCTTCGGCTCGAAGGGTAGACCTATCTCGCGGGCGGTGGCCGCTCGGGACGCGGAGGAGCGGGGGTCCGTCAGTCGCGCTCGTCCGGAGGCAACAGGTCCGGGATGCCATCCTGAATCGGATAGTCGACCTTACACCTCGCGCAGGTGAGGGTGCCTTCCAGGATCTCGCCCCCGTCCGTGCGTCGCTGGACGAGTCCCAGTTCGCCCCGGCAGACCGGGCAACGCAGGATCTCCAAGAGGTCCGGCCTCACTTCGCGCCTCCCTCGACGATGCCGTAGCCGATCAGTCGCCAGGCGTTCAGTTTCCGTGAGATCGCGACGCGGCTCCCCGGGAAGACCGTGACCGACCGATTGAGGGAAAGTTCGACCTCGTTCCCGCGGGCGCTCGTCACCTTTCCGCTCGCGACGGTCGTGCCGACCGTGACCGCGAGCATCTCGCTGGTGCGGATCTTCTCGACCTTGATCTCGCGTTGTGCGCCGAGGACCCGGTCGAGCAACGTCGCCTTGAGCCGGATCTTCTGGCTCACCGGGGGAAGCGTCCCCGCGGTTCCGACGAGGCGGCCGGTGAGGCCGTCCCCCTTCGCGAGCGCGGGGTCGAGGTCCGTTCCGATCGCGGCGAGCCCGCCCGGCCGCAACTCCTTCCACTCCCGGCCGCCGGAGATGATGGAGGTTACCTTGGTCGTCAACGACTCGGCCCGTCCCTCCGTGGCGCCGCTCGGTCCCGGGCGGATCTCGATCTCCTCCCCGAGGGAGATCTTTCCTTGGATCAGCGAACCCCCAAGGACTCCTCCCTGCAGGTCGCGGGGCCGCGTCCCCGGGCGATTGATGTCGAACGAGCGCGCGACGTACATGAGGGGGGGTTTGGAGGTGTCTCGGACCGGAGTGGGGATCGTTTCTTCAATCGCCCCGATGAGCGCGTCGATGTTGACACGGTGGTTCGCACTGATCGGAATGATCGGGGCTTCCGAGATCGGCGAACTCTTGAGAAACTCCACGATCTCGCGATAGTTCGTCTCCGCCGCCTCGGGTGTGATCAGGTCGATCTTGTTCTGGACGACGACGACCTTCCGGACGCCGATGATGTCGAGGGCATAGAGGTGCTCCCGAGTCTGGGGTTGGGGAACCTTCTCGTTCGCCGCCACGAGCAGCAACGCCCCGTCCATGATCGCGGCGCCCGAGAGCATCGTCTCCATGAGCGTCTCGTGGCCCGGGGCATCCACGAACGAGACCGAGCGGACGAACTTCGCGTCGCCTCCGTCGTCGGGACAGACCGGCTCGGTCGTGTAGTTCGACGGCGGTGGGAGCTTAGGGCAAGAATAGAACGCCGCGTCTGCGTAGCCGAGCTTGATCGAGATGCCGCGCTTCAGTTCCTCGGAGTGGCGGTCGGTCCATTCCCCGGTCAGCGCTTGCGTGAGGGTCGTCTTCCCGTGGTCGACGTGGCCCACGAGACCGATGTTGACCTCGGGCTGTCGTGGGACCTTCATGAAGCGGCGAGAAGCTCCGCGAGCGGTTTCCCGCCTTTCTGCTCCACGATCAGGTTGATCTGGACGGTGTCTTCGCTGACCGTGTTGCCGCGGAACGTTCGACGTCGCCGCATCCCCGCGCGCGGGGCGTGGAATCCAAAGCCTTCCCCGACGTACAGGCGGGTCTGGCGCGCCCCCGGTAGGTCCGGGCGGAGAGGGAAACCGCTCTTGTCGGTCCCTCCGGTGATCCGGAACGTGTAGCCCGTCGCACCGATCAGCTCGCCTCCGATCGTTTCGCCGATCCGCTTGCCCAAGAAACCGGCGGCCTGCGGGTCGCCGACCGTGCGGGCGATCGACGTCTCGCGTTCGGAGATGACGAGCTTGTACTCGACCATGAAACCCCTAGGGTGCGGGCGCGCAGTTGGAGGCTATTTAAATAGCTTTTCGGGCGCCCGCCGCCGAGGTGTGGGCGAGCAGTGTCACGCCGAGTCCGCTCGGTAGTGTCAGATCGCAGTTCGTGGCTCCTGTCGCCGAACTCAGCAGGGCACCCGAGGTCCCACCGATCGTTGCGTTGAACGAATCTCCGGTCTCGCCCGCAGATAAGGGCAGCACACACGAAGTGTACTCGACGCCCCACTCAGGACTCGTGCTCCCGAAGAGACCGAGTTGGAAGCCGCCGAACACGCCCCATACCATCGTCGAGTTCGGGTGGGCCAGGAGGAACGCGGACCCTCCGGCCTGGTTCGCCGTCGCGACGATCGTCGGAGAGTCGATGATGGCCGAACTGAATTGGGCGATCGAGCCGACCCCCTCCGCGCACTTCGCGCCCGATGCTTCGAGGAGGGCCGTGGAGACTCCGTCCGAGACGGTCTCGACGAGGAGGCCATTCGAGGTATTCTTCAGGCCGAACGCCCAGAACGCCGCGGTCCCGATGGAGGCCGAAGCGGGGGTCGCGGGTACTTCCAGGTTCGCGGGCTCGCCCGTGGGCCAGTCGAAGGAACAGTTGAGGTCCTGAAACAGTCCCGAGAGATTGGTCGTCGGTTCCAGCACTGCGGTAGGAGTGGCGACCCCCACACCGACTTCGGCGAACCAGGGTCCGCCCGCGACCGAACCGGCGCCGCCGTCGGCGACAGATTGCGCCTGGGAGAAGGTCTCGTACGTCGGGTTCGATGAGTTCGACGCTCCGAGCCGGATCGTACCCGTCGCGAACAACGCGGCGAGGACCACGAGGGCGATGACGGCGACGACCACGACCGGAACGAGCCATCCGCGGAGCGAGGGCGGGTGGGAAGGTCCCGACGGAGCGTCGGACGGGGAGGCAGAATGGACGATCGGCGGTCCGGCGGAACTCATCGCAGCCTACTAGCGGACGAGGTTAGAAAAGCACGGCGGAGCCTCCCGACGTTCTCGCCGGGCCTCGCCCTTAAGAGGAGGGCTCACCGTCGCAACGACCGACGGGGGGTGCACGTTACTGACGAGCGTCGAGGAGGCGCTCCTCATCGTCGACGTGATCGTCCTCCTGGCAGGGTTTGCGTATGCGGGGTTTGCCGACCTGCGCGACCGGGAGGTCACCGACCGCCTCTGGCAACTCATGGGTGGAGTCGGTGTGCTCCTGGGAGCGGTCTCCGTCGCGCCGAGTGGCTGGGTCCCGGTGCTCCTGTGGGTCGTGGTCGGGCTCTTCACACTGCAGCATCTCTTCCCTTGGGACGACGTGCTCGGCGCGGCGGTCGCCCGATACGCCGACCCGATCGAGGGTGTGGGGTATCTCGCGGCCATCCTGCTCGTCGGCGTCGCCGTGTGGCGGGTCGGAGTGGGCGCCGACCAGGTCCCCGTGCCGGTCCTCGCGCTGCTGCTGACGGTCCTCTTCGCGCGGGCGCTGTTCGAACTCGGGGTGTTGTACGGAGGAGCCGACGCGAAGGCCCTGATGATCGCCGGGGTGCTCGTCCCGGTATTCGCCTCGCCGCTGCTGCCCCAGTCGGCGGAGGTCGCGACCTTGCTGACGGTCCTGCCCTTTTCGATCAACCTCCTCATGGACGCCGCCCTGATCTCCGTCGTCATCCCGGTCGCCATCGGGATCCGGAACGTCGTGCGGGGGGAGTTTCGATTCCCCCGTGGGTTCTCCGGGTACATGATCCCGGTGCGCGAGCTGCCCGACAGCTTTGTCTGGCTGAAGGACCCGCTGAGCGGCGGCGACGACGATACCCCGGCCGCCGAGACGTCAGAAGAGGATCGTCAGGAGCGCATTCGAGTCGCTCACGAGCTGGAAGCGAAGGGAGTGGACCGGGTTTGGGTCACCCCGCAGATCCCGTTCCTCGTACTGATGGCGGCCGGCTCGGTCACCGCGCTCCTCGCCGGGAACCTCGTGCTCGACCTCCTCGTGCATCTGTGATGAGTCATCCGAGCAAGAGCCGGGCCCAGCGGACCAACACCAAAGCTTTTTTCCACGGGCCCGGTCGGTTTACGGAGCTGGGTCGATGAACCGCACTTCGAAGGCTGCGCCGATTCGGGTCCTCATCGCGAAGCCCGGTCTGGACGGACACGACCGGGGGGCCAAGGTCGTCGCCCGGGCACTTCGCGACGCCGGATTCGAGGTCATCTACGCGGGCTTGCGGCAGACGCCCGAGGAGATCGTCCGCGCGGCGCTCGAGGAGGACGTCGACCTGATCGGACTCTCGATCCTCTCGGGGGCCCACATGGCGCTCTTCCCGAAGGTCCTCGCGTTGCTGAAGAAGGAGAAGGCCGGGGACATCCCAGTCTTCGCCGGAGGGATCATCCCCGACGAAGATGCCCGGCGGTTGAAGAAGGCCGGTATCCGCGCCATCTTCGGTCCGGGCACCACGCTCCAGGAGATCGTCACGACCGCGCAGAGGCTCGCGCGCAGCGCGGCATGACGCGCGCGGCCCGGATGCCGCCCGCAGCGCGGGCGATCCTCGACGGGGACCGTCGTGCGCTCGCCCGCGTCATCTCCCAGGTGGAGAATCGCGACCCGAAGGTCGCTGCGATCTCCCGCGCCCTCTACCCGAAAACCGGCGGGACCCCGATCATCGGGATCACCGGCCCCCTCGGGGTGGGCAAATCGAGCCTGATCAACCTGATCGTCGCGCGCTTACGCGAACTCGACCGTTCGGTGGGCGTGGTCGCCGTCGACCCGTCGAGCCCCTTCTCCGGGGGCTCGGTGCTCGGGGACCGGATCCGATTCGAGCGACGGGCAGACGACGCCGGCGTATTCTTCCGGTCCATGGCGAGTCGGGGGGAAGCCGGAGGGGTCGCCGCCGCCACGCGCGAGGTCGCCCGGCTCATGGATGCGGCCGGATTCGACGTGGTGCTCGTCGAGACGGTGGGCAGCGGCCAGGTGGATATCGCGATCCGCGACATCGCGTCGACGAGCGTGGTCGTGCTCGTGCCCCACTTGGGAGACGAAGTGCAGACGCTGAAAGCCGGCCTTTTCGAGATCGCCGATGTGTTCTGCGTGAACAAAGCCGACCTCCCCGGCGCGGACCTCGCACGGAAGGACCTCTCGGAGCTGGTGGGACTCGGCGCGGGACGTTCCGGGTGGACTCCCCTTGTGGTTTCGACCTCGACGACGCAACCGTCCGGCGTCGAGGCGCTCTGGACCGCCGTGGAAACCCACGAGCGATTCCTCGACAGCTCCGGCCAACGAGGGATCGAGGAACGACGGAGGCTCTCCGCCGAGATCGTCGAGTTGGTGCGGGAGCGGGTCGGTCGCGAGCTCTCGGTGCGCCTGGATCGCGACCCCGACCTGAGGAAGGTCGTGGACGACGTGGTCTCCCGGAAGATCGACCCTCGGGAGGCTGCGGAGCGCCTCGAACGTGGCTCTGCGTTCCGACGGTAGGACCGCATGGCCTTCGACCCCCTGCTCCTCTTCGGATTGATCCTCGTCGGTATCGCGGTCATCGCGTACTTCGTCTTCGCCTCGTTCGCCTACGGCGCGGGGTATCAACCGACCCCTCGCAGCTCGGTGCTCACGATGCTCCGGCTCGCGGAGGTCGGACCCCAGGACACCCTCTACGACCTCGGCGCGGGCACGGGGGCGATCGTGTTCCGGGCGGCCCGGATCTACCGGGCGCGCGTCGTAGGAGTGGAGGTCGAGCCGATCCGGGTCGCGATCCTACGACTTCGTCGCCGGTCCGGGCCGTTCGCCGACCGGATCACGATCCGCTGGGGAAATCTCTTCGACCTCGATTTTCGGGAGGCGACGGTCGTCACCGCTTTTCTCTGGCCCGGCGCGATGGCCCGCCTCCGACCGAAGCTCGAGGCCGAGCTCCCCGCGGGGGCTCGCGTCGTGAGCCACTGCCACAAGATCGAGGGGTGGACCCCCGAGGTGTACGACCCCGAAACCGACGTCTACTTCTATCGACGGCCCCGCGCACCGCCGGCTACGGGTGGAACGTGAACCAGAGCGCGCCGCCAATCGCGAGCACGGCGAGGATCACGATCACGCCGGCGATCCACCCCGCGTTCGTGCCGCCCCCCTCATTGTCCATGCGGGCGCCCGAAGTTGCGTTCACGGCCCTCACGACCGCGCTGCCGGTTTAAGTGACCTAGGGTAGGACGAGTCCCGGGACGGTCAGGGGATCGGTCCGCCGATCTGCCCGTGGATTCCGAAGTAGACGATCAGCACCCCGATCGCGATCGCCGCCCCGAACGTGACGACAAGGAACGTCGGGGAGACCCGGGTATCGGGGGCGGTCATCGCCCGGACGGAATCCCGCGTGGTTCAAGTCCTCCGCGTTGGTTCCGTAGGAACCGTTCCGAGAGACAGGCTCCTCGGAGGGCGGGCCTTTTCAGGGTTCCTTCTCGGCGGGGGGAGTGGCGCTCTTGGTGTCGGACTTCGACGGGGTGTGGCCATGGCCCTCGTGACCGGCCGGCTCCAACGCCTTCTCGTCCTTCCCTTCGGCCTTGGTCGCCGCATGAGCCTTATGGCTCTCGTGGCCCCCCGACTTCTCCTCGTCCGCCACTTTCGGTTTGGAGCTGTCGTCCTTCTTCTCGGAGGGGGTCACGTACTCCTCGACGATCCGGATCGTCTGAGGGTGGAGCTGGGATCGTAGCCGGTCGACGACGCGCGGCTTGGCCGCCATCCACTGGATGTCGAACTTGGAGCGGTCCGGGATCTGGAGCGTGATGGATTTCTCATTCGCCTCTATCTGGAACTCGGCCCCGCGACCGTACTGTAGCTCGAGGATGGCGCGCACCTGTTCGGCGGGCTCGGTGATCCGGTCGACGACTTTGAACTTCCCTCGAACTTTCCGGCCGGCGAAGGCCGGGTTGAAGTCAACGCGCACACGCGCGGCGGTCAGGGTCACGACGCGACCGCGCCGCCCCTCGATCGTCAGGACCGTACCGATGTCCAGGTGGGCGTCCTCCCGTCGCATCTCGGGCAGGCGGGAGATCTCGTGCATGGAGAACAGTTCGATCAGTTTCGGGTCCCGCTCCCCGAACGCATCGGCCGGAGCGTATTCGCGTTCGAGCTCCTCCCCGACCTTGACGCCGACGAGCGACGCCTCGATCCCGCCCGGGAAGTACTCCCCGCCGACCAGATGGGGGCGGGCGCCCCACTTTTGGCCCTCGGGAACCGAGACTTTCGCCTCTTGCGCGACCTCCTGATGGGTCGTATCGACGAGCTCGGTCCGCCCTCCGCCCTCGGCCCAGAGGTCGTAGTCCAGTCGGACGATCTCTCCCGACTTGGTGACCCCGTGCGGGTGGGCGGTTTCTGCCGACATGGCCCCGCCGAATCCGGCCGCGGGATAAGGTTTTCCGCGGGGCGGTCGCCGTATCTCTCGAGGACCGGGGCTCCGGCCCGTTCGAATCTCAACCGTCCGTTGCTCCTCGCAGACGTCGCCAGCGGATGGACGCATGGAGGAGCGCGATCGGCTTCATCGCCGACTCGAGGTACCGGAGCGGATGTCGCACCGGTCGACGCCGCTCTTCGAGGCGATCCCGAAGGTGCCCGTTTTTCATCAAGGACATCGCCATCGCGACGAGGTAGCGGTACCGCTTCCGAGCCCAACGGAGCAGACTCGTCTCGTCGCTCTTGTCGTGGTAGACGAACGCGGCGGGAACGAAGACGCCGTGCGCGCCGGTGCGAGCGGCTCGGGACTCGAGGTCGTGATCCTCTGCGAACGAGATCCGAGGGTCGAACCCCACGGACCGGAGGACCGACGTCCGCCACGCCGTGTTCTGGAGGGGGATGTACGAGATGCTCCGCGGGACGAGGTCGGCGTAGATCGATTCCTCGAGCAGCGCGTAGTACCGCTCGATCGAATTCACCGGGCTCCGGAGCGGCCTCGTGGGCCCGCCCGCGAACGCCGCCGCACCGGATTCGACCGGCGCAACGATCGCGGCGAGCCACTCGGGCGGGGCGCGCTCGTCCGAATCCAGAAACACGGTCGTCTCCTCGCGAAGTAGCGGGAGGGATCCCGCGCGAGCGCTGACCACCCCGCCGTCGAACCGAGCGATCTCGACCGGGATCCGGGTCTGGCGTCGCCGCGCCTCGTCGAGGAGGCTTTCGGGTGTCGCGGTCGAGGCCGCGATGAGGATCCGGTCCGGGGGCCGCGTCTGGGCTGCGAGCGAATCGAGCGCATCCAGGAGCCGGCGGTCGTCGAGCACGGCCACCTCGACACAGATCGTCGCCATGCACTCCCCTCGACCGAGACCGGCCGAGGCCGGTCGTGGACGGACGCGAGAGAATGCCGGTAGCCCTTAATCTCGGGGGGTGGTGGGGAACCCGTGCGCATTGTCCTCGTCGGAGGGGGCGTCGAGCCGATCCCTCCCACCGGCTACGGAGGGACCGAACGGTTCATCGCGGAGCTCCAAGCCGCCCTGCGGACCGCGGGTCACGAGGTCACCGTGATCAATCGTGTGCGACATCGACGACTGCGGGACGAGTATCCGTTCGCCTGGGAACTTCCCCGTCTGCTCCGTCAGGAGAAGTTCGATGTGGTGCACGCGAATTCCCCCGTGGTGGGCAATCGACTGGCCTGGGCCAGGGTTCCGTACGTCTACACCACCCATTCCCGGCACTGGTACTACCGCGACCGCCTCTCGCACCGGTGGGGATACTGGCTCGAGCGTCGCGCGGTCCGGCACGCGGCCGCCGCGGTCGCCCTCACCGAGTCTCTCGCCCTAACGATGGCGGCCGCCGTGGGCCCCACCCGTCGGCCGATCTCGGTGATTCCGTTCGGGGTCGACGGGAATCGTTTTCGGCCCGAGTGGGACCAGCGGAACGGTCACACTGCGCTCGGCGTCGGGGTGGTCGCGCCGGTCAAGCGCTGGGAGCTTGCCGCGGAGTCGCTGCGGTCCACGGGCTATCGGCTGGTGCTCGTGGGTCCGACACCGGACCCGGCCTACGCAGCACGGATACGCGCGGTAGGCGGTGACAGCATCGAGTTGGTGGGGGAGGTTTCCGACGACGACCTGGCCGCTCGATACGCCCGAAGCGACGTGCTCGTCCACCCGAGTCGGGTGGAGCTTCTTTCCGGCACGGTCGTCCAGGGCCTCTCGTCCGGGCTGCCCGTGATCGGGGGTTCCGCCCTCGCCGGGGTCGTAGACGACGGCCGCACCGGGTGGGCCGTGCCCGACGGGGACGTCCGGGGTTTTGTCGCCGGCATGCGGCAGCGCGCATCGGAGCTCGCGGAGAACCCGACCGTACGGCGGCAGATGGGCGACGCCGCGCGCGCCACCGCCCAAGCGCGCTACTCTTGGCCCCGGGTCGTCGAACAGTACGTCGAACTTTATCGCTCGGTAGCGGAAAGCTCTCCGCGGCGCGCCTAGCCCGACCGACTCCTCTCCGCCAGGAGCTCGGCGATCGTCTGGTCGACCGCCGCCGCGCTCGACAGCCGGGGCCGCCAACCCAGCTGCTGGATCCGGTCGATGGCGAGCAACTGTTGGGGCACGTCTCCCACCCAGCCCCGGGCCCCGCCCGTGTAGTCGATGTGAGCAGTACCCCCGTGGGCTGCCACGACCTTTTCCGCGATTTCCTTCACCGAGATCCGGTCATCCGTGCCGAGATTGTAGAGATTGACGGGTTGGTCCGTTACGTCCGTCGCGAGGAGCATCCCGTCAACGCAGTCCTCGGCTCGGAGGTAGCTCTTCGCTTGCCGTCCGTCCCCCAGCACCTCGAGGCGTCGCGGGTCGGAGCGCAATTTCTCGAAAAAGTCGTAGAGCACTCCGTGGGTCATGTGCGGCCCAATGATATTCGCGAACCGGAACAGGTAGGCCCGAAGGCCGTAGGTGTGTGCGTACGCCGAGAAGAGCGCCTCTCCGGCGAGCTTCGCGGAGCCGTAGAGCGATTCCGGCAGGAGAGGACCGTACGATTCGGGGGTCGGGAAGACCGTGGGGTAGCCGTAAACGACGCTGGAGGAGGCGAAGACAGCGCGGCCGACGTCGTGGCGTCGCGCCTCTTCGAGCACATTGAATGTCGCGAGTATCCCCTCCTCGAGGTCGAGCCGGGCGCTTTTCGTGCCTTTCCGAATGTCCGAGTTCGCGGAGAGGTGCCAGACCTCCGTCGCCTCGTCGAACGCCGCGGAATACAGTTCGGGTTGCTTTACATCCGCAACGGTGAGGGCGAACTTGCCGGTCCCCGGAGGGGGAAGATGCTCCGCTCGGCCCACGGAAAGGTTGTCGACCACGCGCACCTCGCGACCTCGGTCCAACTGCTTCCGAACCACGACCGACCCGATCGCGCCCGCGCCGCCGGTGACCACGACAGGACCGGACCGCTGGCCCTCTGCCATCTTGACTCTCTCGAAGCTCGTGGAAGCATATATAAACGGACGGCCGCCTAAACACGACGGCCGAACTGCCCGGGGGACCGACCCCGGCGAACGATGCTATGCGTACCTACGTCCGGATGACCTTTCACTCCGAAGGCGCGGATCCTCTGAAAGTGATGGAGGTCATGCGGCAGCTCGGGTTCGAGGAGTCGATGGGAATGCACGACTTCGTTTACAAGTGGAAAGAGAAGGCCGCGCTCGAGAACGTCATACGCCTGGTGGCGGAGATGCATGGCCGCCTCAAGGGCCTGGACGTCAACTACGAGATCACGACGATTTCCTAAGGATCGGCCGGAGGGAAATGCCGGTAGGTGATATGGAGCGTCTCGAGCGCTCGCTTCTCCTCCACCTCCTCGAACACCGCGGTCAGCAGATCCGGTTCGAGGCCGACCAGTGGACGACCGAGTTCGGCATCGCACGGAAGTTCTCGAACGAGGACCCGGGCGCATTGAAGAATGCGCTGCGGTCCCTCGAGATGTCGCGGATGGTGTTCCGCCGCACGCAGTACGTCGTCGGGTACTCCGAGCCGAAGCATGTCTTCTCCCTGACCCCGAGCGGTCACCGCAAGGCGCTCGAGCACCTCCGCGAGGACGAGCGCGTCGCGACCGCCTCGGAACCGGAAGAGATCCCGTCTCCTCCCCCCCGGGCAGGTCGGCGGGAGCGGGGCCAGGGCAGTTAGCCACGGCGATGACCGATCTCGAGGGATCGTCCGTCCGGCTGCGTCCATTGGTCCCCTCCGACTACGCGGCGATCTTCGACTGGTACAACGACCCCGAGGTCGTCGCACCGTTCGACCGGTTCTCGGTCGACGCGATGGAGAGTTTCGTGAGCAGCGTGGAGTCCGCACCTTCGGACGTTACCTCGCTCGCGCCCCGGTACGTCGTGGAGCGACGGGAGACGCCGGGGCCGGTCGGGTTTGTCGGTCACTACGTCCCCCACCCGGTGCTCGAGTTCGTGGACGTCTGGTACGTGATGGGGGACCGTGCGGCGCGCGGCAAAGGATACGGCCGCGAGGCCGTTCGGCTCCTCATCGACCACCTCTACGCGACGACCGCGGTCGAACGCGTCGGCGCCACGTGCGACGTGGAGAACGCGGCGTCGTACCGACTGGTCGAGGGCCTCGGATTCCGCCGGGAAGGGACGCTCCGCTCGGCGCTCTTTCACCACGGGCGATGGCACGACGTGTACTTCTACGGGGTCACTCGAGCGGAATGGAAAGATCGGCCACGACCAGCGTAAACGCGACTCGCGACGCGCCGCCCGACAACGGGACGATCGGCAGCCATCGAACCTCGCCGATCTCCGCCGTGGAGCGAACGTGGGTCCCTCCGCACGGGCAGACGTCGGACGCGTCGATCTCGACGACTCGAACGGGGTCTACCTGCGTCGGAAGCGGAACGAGCCCCGACCGACCCGCGGCGGGGTTCGCGTCCCATTCGGCGCGAGGTACTGCTCGCACCGTCACCGCGCGCGGCACCGCGACCGCCTGACGTAGGTCTTCCGCGACGGGTTCGAGTGCCCCCGAGGGCAACGGTCCTTCGAGGTCGACCGTTGCGCCCGCCCCGGCGAGGTTCGCCCGGCGCGTTCTGAGACCCGTCCGGGCGAAGATACGGGCGCTCACGAAGTGCTGAGCGGTGTGGAGGCGCATGTGACGGTGTCGCCGGTCCCAGTCGATCGAACCTTCCACCTCTTCGCCCACCTGTAGGGCCTGGGGGGCCGTCGGACCACTGCGAAACCGGTGGAAGACTCCGGGGCCGGACTTGACGACGTCGACCACCTCGAGCGTGGTCCCCCCGTCGACCCTCAGGACACCCCGGTCGGACGGCTGCCCGCCACCCGTCGGGTAAAAGTACGTGCGGTCGAGCACGACCGCGCCTGGCGGAAGGGCGGTCACCCGGGCGCGAAACGTGCGAATGTATGCCGACGGCAGGTCCGGCAAGTACGCGAGCTCGGTCACGGTGAGGAACGGAACTTCCGGTAGAGAAACCGCTTGCTCCCACCGTGGAAGCAGGAAGGCTTTTTAGAGGGGGCCGGTGTGGTCCGCCCCGAGGCGTCCGATGTTCAAGCTCCGAATGAAGATGGAGAACCTCCGGGAGGTCGTCGAGGTCGTCTCGACCCTCGTGAGCGAGGTCAAGCTCACCATCTCCAAGGACGGCCTCGAGGCGAAGGCGGTCGACCCGTCGCACGTTGCGATGCTGGTCCTCAAGTTGCACAAGGCGGTCTTCGAGGAGTTCACCGGCGAGCCGACCGAGCTCGGCGTGGACGTCGAGAAGCTCAAGGAAGTGCTCCGACTTTCGAAGCCGGGCGACATCATCGATTTCCAGTTTGACGGCAAGAACCGGCTGATCGCTTCGCTCGGCCGCGTCACCCGGCAGATGGCGGTCGTCGACCCCGCGGGGATCACCGACCCCAAGGTGCCGAACGTGAGCCCGCCCGCGAGCGTCACCGTCAAGACGGAGGACCTCCGCCAGGGGATTCGGGGGAGCGAGAGCTTCACGGACCACGTCACCCTTACCCTCGACCCGACGGCCTTCACGATGCACTCGGAAGGAGAGACCGACCAGCTCGACCTCCGGATCGCGAAGGAGAACCTGACAAAGCTCGAGGTGAAGGAGCCAGTGAAGAGCATGTACCCGCTCGATTTCTTCTCCGCGATGGTGAAGTCGATCTCGGCCGAGGACACGACCCTCCACGTCGGCAACGAGTACCCACTGAAGGTCGAGTTCGCGATGAGCGCCGGTCGAGGCGAGGGCCGCTACCTCCTCGCGCCCCGGGTCGAAGAGGACTGAACCGCCCTGCACCGAATCGCCGCCACTACCTTCTTAATCCGGACACAGGTCGGCCGCGCATGCCGTCCCCTCCCCCTCATTCCGTCGCGATACTCTCCGCCGCTCGGACACCGATCGGGCGGTTCGGCGGGGCGTTGCGTTCGGTCCCCGCGACCGCCCTCGGCACCCTCGCGGCACGCGCCGCGATCGACCGCGCCGGTTGGACTCCCGCCGACGTCGAGGAAGTGCTGTTCGGACAGGCGCTCCAGGCCGGCGCGGGGCAGAACCCCGCCCGCCAGGTGCTGCGAGGGGCGGGAGTACCGGATTCCGTCGGAGCTGCGACCGTCAACATGGTCTGCGGCTCGGGGATGAAAGCGATTCAGTGGGGGTTCACGGCGATCCGTGCCGGGGACTTCGACCGGGTCGTGGTCGGCGCGATGGAGAGCATGTCGAGGGCCCCCTACCTCGTGGATGGTTCGATGCGGTGGGGAACTCCCCCCGGCCCTCACCTCTTGGACGACGAGATGCAGCGGGACGCGTTGATCGACGCGTACGACGAGCACGAGCTCATGGGACTCACCGGAGAGCGGATCGCGAAAAAGCTGGGGTTGACCCGGCACGACGTGGACGCCTTCGGGTTGCGGAGCCATCTACGGGCCTCCCAAGCGGTCGCCGCCGGGACGTTCGCGCCCGAATTGGTCGCCGTCCCTTCGACAGTGACTCCCGGCGGGAACGGGCTGGATCACGACGAAGCTCCCCGGGCCGACACGACCCTCGAGGGGCTCGGTCGACTGAAGCCGGCGTTCGCGCCGGGCGGAATCCTCACGGCAGGGAACTCCTCGAAACTCTCGGATGGGGCCGCGGCCCTCGTGCTCGCGAGCGCGCGGGAGGTCCGCGAACGGGGAGCCCGACCGATCGCCTGGATCCACTCCGCCGCCGAGAGTGGCGTGCACCCGAGGGACGTCATGGAGTCGCCGATCCCGACCGTGAAGAAGCACCTCGCACAGACGGGCCTGCGCCCCGCCGACTTCGACCGGGTCGAGCACAACGAGGCCTATGCGTCGGCGTCGATCGCGGTCCAGCGGGAGTTCGGGTTCTCGGAAGAACAGTTCAACGTCCACGGTGGCGCGGTGGCGCTGGGGCACCCGATCGGTGCCAGCGGGGCGCGCATCGTGGTCACCCTCGTCCACGAACTGATCCGCTCGCGCGGGTCCCTCGGGCTCGCTACCCTATGTATGGGCGGCGGGAACGGGCTCAGCCTGGTGGTCGACCGCTCGGGTCTCTAGAGCAGCGACAGCCCGGTCCGAGCCTCGATGGTTCGGAACGCACGGCGGGCCGTGGCGCGTTCCCGTGGGGCGAGGCCCCCAGAGCGCCGCGCCGTGGTCCGGAGCGCCCACGTCCGGATGCGAGCGAACGCACGGTCGGTCGCGAGGCCATTCGCGAGGTCGCGTCGGACCCTTTCCTCGAGCCGCACGGCCGACACCGCGGTCGCCCGACCCGACGAGCGGGGAGCGAGCCACGACCGCACGGCGGACCGAACACCGGCGTACTCTTTCGCGGCCCGGTGCAGGGCGGCCGAATCCCACGCGAGCCGTTGCGTGTGCGAGGTGGAGAGGAGATACCAGCGCAACGGGCTCGCACCCACGTCTTCGAGCGCGGTGCGAAGCGGAATGAGATTCCCGGTGGATTTCGCCATCTTCGCCCCGCCAACCAGCACGAAGGCGGTGTGGAGGAACACCCTCGAGAACGGCGTCTTCTCAAATTCGAGCGCGACCTCGTTCTCGGCGTAGTGGTGGGGGTAGATGAGGTCGGGCGCACCGCCGTGAAGGTCGACCGGGATGCCGAGGATCTCCTGGGCCATCGCGTAGCATTCGAGGTGCCAGCCGGGGACCCCGGGTCCCCACGGACTCGGCCACGACGGCTTGGGGGCGTCTTGCAGCTTCCAGACCATGAACTCCCCCGCCCGTCCGCGGCTCTCGGGGAACGGGTGACCCGGTTCCGTGACGGCGTGGGTCGCGAGCTGGCGGTCGGTCGGGAAGTTCTCGCCGGCGGGGCGGAGCGGGGGCGTGTAGATCCACTCGTCCCCTACGCGGTGCACGCGTCCCGTGCGTTCCAGGCGGCGGACCACGCGGATCATCTGGGGCACGAAGTCGGACGCGCGCGGCCGGAAGTGCGGAGGGAGGACGTTGAGGGCACGGAGGTCGCGGAAGAACCCCCGCTCCTCGCGCCGGGCGAGGGCTCGCCACGTGAGGCCGAGGCTTGTCGCGCGGGCTTCGAGCTTGTCCTCGAAGTCGGTGAGGTTCATCACGTGCTGCACCGGAACGCCCTCCGTCTCGAGTTGCCGGCGTACGACGTCAAAGAACAGATAGGTACGGGCGTGCCCCACGTGGGCGACATCGTAGACGGTCGGACCGCACACGTAGAGCGCGAGCGGACGGCCCGGTCGCCGCCGAACCGCACGGCGGGTGCCGGACAGCGTGTCCCGCAGAGTGAGGTCCATGCCTTGGGAGAGCGGTCCCCGACGGGGCATAACCCTTTGGACGGGGGAGTTCGCGCCCGTTCGGGGGCGACCGAACGGTGGCCCCCCGCGGCCACGTTAGCTTGAAATGGGCCCCCGCCCGTGACGCCCCGAGGCGCGGCCGATGGAGACGTTGTTCCTGCTCGTCGAAGTCGAGGTCGGGAAGCTCGAAGACGTCCTTCGACGCATGCAAGCGATCCCGGGGGTCATCGAAGTGCACACCGTCACGGGTCCGTTCGACCTGATCGTGAAGGTGCAGGCTCCGCACATCAACGAGGCCCTCGACACGGTCGTGCACAAGATCCGGCGGATCCCGGGGCTTAAATCGACCGAGACGCTGGTTACGGTCGGCGTCGGATAACCCGCCGGCGACGCCGACCCGGTCTCGTCTCCGACTTCAAATACGGCCGGAGGGCTCGGGGGTCCATGGTCGCAATTGGAGAGAAAGCGCCGGAATTCGAAGCCCCCGATCACACCGGAGCCACGTTCCGGTCCTCTGCCCTCCGGGGTTCTTCGGTCGTGATGTACTTCTATCCGAAGGCCGACACTCCGGGCTGCACGACCGAGTCGAAAGGCTTCCGCGACGTCTACGCGGAGTACCAGGCGAAGAACGTGAAGGTCATCGGGGTGAGCACGGACGACTGTGACGCGCAGCGGGCGTTCCGAACGAAGTACGGCTTCCCGTTCCCTCTGATCGCGGATTCGGCCAAGAAGGTCGCCACCCTCTACGGCGTCCTCGGCCCGCACGGGAACGCGCGGCGCGTCACCTTCCTCATCGACCCGTCGGGGAAGGTCGTGGACGTGATCGACTCCTCGTCGGTCGACCTCCACCTCACGCGCGCTCGCGCGGCGTTCCTCGCGAAGTAGTCGGGGTCGTCGGCGCCTAAGCGCTCTCGACCGCTGCGGCGGCGTCCGAAGCTTCCGGGGAGGTCGACGGTCCGACGGGCGAAGGTTTGGGGCGGCGCCCGCTCAAGCTCCAGACCCGCTCCCCGAGGAGCTGCAGTGACGCGGGGACGAGGTACGTGCGGACGACCATCGCGTCGAGGAGGACCGCGACCGCGACGGAGAAGCCGATCGCCCGGATGAGCGTGAACTCGCCGACCATCAGGGCACCGAACGCGCTCGCGAGGATGACCGCCGCGGCGGTGATGATCCCGCCGGTCCGGGCGACCGCCTCCACCGCGGCGTCCCCCGCGCTGCGTCCCCGTACGCGCTCCTCCCGGACCCGGGTGAGCAGGAAGATGTTGTAGTCGATGCCGAGGCCCAGGATCAGGATGAACAGGATCGTCCGGACGTAGAAGAACAGCGGGAACCCGAGCACCCCCTCGAAAACGAGGTACGTCACCGCCCACGCCCAGCCGATCGAGATGCCGATCGTTCCGATCGCCATCAGGGCGATGATCCACGACCGAAGGACGACCAGCAGGACGACCACCAGGCCGACGCTCACCGCGAAGACGAGGTACTCGGTCGCGGTCTGGGTCTCGTCGGCGAGGTCGCTGATCGTCGGCGCCCCCCCGCCGTACGCGACGGAAGCGACCTCGGGATGGGCGGAGGCGAATCCCGAGAACGACGATTGCACCGACTGCACGGCGTTGACGGCACCCACGGAGAGACCGCTCGACGACGGCTGCATCGAGAGGAGCACCGTTCGGCCGTCGGTGCCGATGAATCCGGAAAGGACTCCGAGCAGGTTCGTACGGGTCGCGGACGGGAGAGTCGAGAGGCTGAGCCACTGCGAGAGCGAACCGCCGTCCGGGCCGACCGGGGAGGAGACCGAGGCGATCCCCGAGGTACCGTTCGCGAGTGCGGTGAGCGACGCTAAGTCCGTGAATTCGGTCGCATTGGTCACGTTCCCAACGAGCAGCGGCGACGCGAACGTCACGAGCGCGAACGACGGGACCGCGAATCCCGGACCGAAGTGCTGGCCCAGCTCGTTCAGTCCGTCGGTCGCGGGATGTCCGCTCGGGAGCTGCGCGTAGAAGTCGTACGAGAGGGGGACCTGCAGCGCGACGAGGACCAGCGGGATCGAGACGAGCAGGATCACTCCGACCGTGAGGCCCGGACGGCGCTGGGTCGCGCGGCCGACCTGGTAGAAGTACGTCTGCTCGGTCCGGTTCCGTTCGGCGACGACGGTCGCCCGGCGTCGGAACCGCTCGCCGGTCGACGGCCAGAAGATCCGGGGCCCGACGAGCTTGAGGCACGCGGGAACCATCGTGAGCGACGCGAGGACCGTGATCAAGATCGCGAGGGAGAGCACTTCGCCCCACTGCGCGAGGAGCGCGACGCCGCTGAACGTGAGGGCGAGCGTCGCGATGATCGCGGTCGACCCGCTCGTCGCGACCGACTGGCCGGCCCAGGAGATCGACGCAACGATCGCCTCGTCCGAGCTCTTTCCGGCGACCAGCTCCTCCCGGTACCGCGCGACCATGAAGATCGAGTAGTCCGTCCCGACCCCGAGGACGAACACCTCCTCGAGCGTGAGCGCGGTCGAGTCGACGTGGCCCACCAGCTCGCCGATGAGCACCGTGCCGCCCAGGGCGAGGACCAACGCGATCCCGAGGATCCCGAACGTGACGAGCGGGGTCATCGGGGACCGGAAGTAGATCATCGAGATCACGAGCAGGAGCCCCACGGTGAGAGGGAGCACCAGCGCGAGCGACGAGTTCACCGCCGTCTGGGTCAGTAGGTCGAGAGGAGCGGGACCGGTCTGCACGTACGAGATCGAGCGGGTCGGGTCGGAGGCATGCACCACGGCGGGGACGAGGGTGTCGATCCGTCCGAGGTCGGCGTACACCGGGTCGCCGCCGCTCGCGTTCGTTGCGTCGTCGGCGACCGTGAAGCTGAGCTGGACGATCTGGGCGGTGCCGCTCGGGTCGACGAACTCGGTGTAGATTGCCGGCGGGACGGGGAGGGGCTCGCTCGCGAGGGTCGATGCGGCGACCAGCTCGGTGGCCCAGATCGCGAGCTCGGCGGGCGTCGCGGTCCCCGTGGGGAACGCCTGCCATACCCGGAGGACCCAGGCGCCCGACATTCCCGAGCCCTCTCCGAGCACGAGCGCCACGGTCGACTGGACGCTCGGCCAAAGGGTGAAGTTCTCGATGCCGAGGGAAGCCAGCGTCGCGTACGGCACCGCCCGTTCTGCCGGCACGGGCACCAACGCGGGAATCCAACCGGCCTCCGCGGCGCGGGCCGTGGCATCGGAGCATGCGACCACGGTCGGGGGGTCGTTCCAGCAGCCCGCCGTGCCGTTGAAGCCGGCCACGGTGGAGTTCCCCGAATAGAACGCGTTGAGGATCGTGATCTCGGCGGTGGCGTTCCCGAGCGCGGTCAGGGTCTTTTGATAGGCCGGAAAGTTCGCCGCCTGCGGCGAGCTACCGTTCGCCACGAGAGATTGCCACGTGCCGAGGAAGCGGCCGGGGGGACCCCAGAAGAGCGTCGCGGTCTGGTTCACCGCGACCGGGACAGAGGGGGTGCTCGCGAGCCCCGCCGCGATCACGCCCGTGGCGATCTCGCCCTGGCCCGCAAGGTAGTGCGAGAAGCTCGAGTAGACGGTGCTCACGGACCCGAGGTCCGCGAGGGCGGTATCCCCCTCGAGCGCGCTCGTCACGTTGAGGACGACGCGCTGGGCGTTCGCGTCCGTGAGATTCGGTCCGGTGAGCAGGATCGTGCTCGAGGAACCTCCCGTCGTGTTCGGGAACAGTCGCGCGAGCTCGGCGTTGGCGAGCGAGCTCGGTGCGTTGGGCGAGGACGACTGGGTCGAGTTCGTCGTCACCGACCCGATGAGCGACAGGAACGGGACGGTGACCAGGAGCAGGGCGACCCAGAAGATGATCGGGTACCACGGGTGGCGCACGACCCACCGCGCCATTCCGCCGAGAAGCCGTGTCCCTCCAGGGCCCGCAGGTGCCGGGGGATGCGCCATCGTCGCGTTCGACCGAGCCGGCCAAATAACCCTAGCGGACTGCGTCGTCGTCGGCGGCGGGGCGACGCGTCGTTCGCGGTCCCTGCCAGAGCGCGGGGAACTGCGCGGAATCCACGAACACCCGGGTTTCGTCGACCACCCAACCGTGGGGGATCGCTCCCATGGCCGCGGCATCGTGGCGCGCGACGCCGGTCGCGATGAGCGCACCGGCGCGATTCACGAGGGCGACCCGGGCGCCGCGGGCGAACGATTGAGGCAGCGCGAGGATGCCGCCGCTCGCGAGACCCGCTCCGTGCGCGACCGCGCTCGCCGCGGCGTCCTTGACGACGATCGCGGGGAACTCCTTCCAGACCTCCTCGATCGGGTGGAGCAAGGCGACGAGCGGCGCGGCGTCACCGGTCGCGCGCCGGGCGACCGCGTCGGCGAGGGTCGCAAGCGACACGCTCCGGGACTCGTCGAACGGCCCCGTGGCGACCCGCCGGAGCTCTTCGAGATGGCCGCCGACCCCGAGCGCCTCGCCGAGGTCGACCGCGAGCGTCCGGATGTACGTCCCCGACTCCGCGACGACGTCGATCAGAAGCCGGTTCCCGACCGATTCGACGAGCTCGAGTCGGTGGATCGTGCGCACCCGGCGCTCCCGTCGCACCGCCGAACGGACCGGGGGCGTCTGGTAGACCGGACCGGTGAATTCCGCCAGGACGCGCGCGAGCTCTTTCGCGGGCACCGCTCCGTGGAGCGCGACGACCCCGACGTACCGCTTCGGGAATTCGAGGACGAGCGGCAACAGCTTGAGCGCGGGCCCGACCCCTACCCAGAGGAGTCCCGAGACGTTCGGGTCGAGGGTGCCGGCGTGGCCGGCCCGTTCGACCCCGAGGAGGTCCCGGGCCCACGCCGTCACTTGGTGCGACGACGGACCCCGGGGCTTGTCGATCAGAAGGAACGCACCCTCGGCGAGGCGGGACGCCACGGGATCGATGACCGGGTCGGTCATTCGGAGCGCTCGGCGGAAGGGGCGCGGACGAAGTCGACGATCGCGCTCGCTACCTCGGCGGGAGGGCGATGCGTCGAGTCAATCGTCAGGTCGGCGGGTTCGCGGTCGACGTCGATCCCGTAGAACTTCGCGTACCGCGCGCGTTCGCTCGCCTCGCGGGCCCGGACGCGCTCCGTGGCCTCGGCCACCGACTGCCCGTCCCGCTGCGCGACCCGCCGGACCCGCTCGGCAGCGTCCGCGGTCACAATGATCGAGCGGACGGGCGTTCCGTTCCTCCGACAGAGAATTCCCTGGATCCGACCGTCGAGCACCTGCCCGGGGCGGGCGAGCGCCTGCATGACGAGGTCGAGCTCCCGGTCGACCTCCGGGTGGGCTTCCGCGTACCTTCCGAACGCCTCGAGGTCCATCGAACGGCGCGCCGCCTCGGCCCGGAACAGCTCGCCGGCCGAGTGGTACCCGAGCTCGAGTCGCTCCGCCACCCGCCGGCCGGCGGTCGATTTTCCGCTGCCGGGAGGGCCCCCGATCGCGATGACCCACCCGATCACGCCGAACCCCCGGCTGCTCCCACGGCCGGAGGTGTGGGCGGGGTCGGTTTCCCGTCCAGGTGTCGACGCAGCCAGTAGTTCTTCAGGACCCGGCGGAAGACGAGAGAGAACGGAATGGTGTACAGGCTGAAGATGAAGAACCACAGGGGGAAGTAGCCGGCCACCCTGTACAAGTAGAGGTTCACCACTGTTCCACCCAGGCTCACGGTCTGGGCGACCGGCGACGCGGCGGCGATGAGAAGGCCGACCCACGTGTAGATCAGGATCAGCAGGAACCAAGTGATCGCCATCCCCTTGAACTGGGCGATCGAGACTTCGCTCGAGAGGCGCGTGAGCCGCTCCTGGTGGGGCTTCAACGCCGCGATACGGTCCTTCTTCCCCGACCGAATCGCCTCCATCTGCACCTTGCGGAACGCCGCGCTCCACTTCTGGACCTTGGCCGCCTTGATCCAGTCGGTCGTGTAGTTGTAGGCGACGGCGGTGATCAGCATCTCGATCGCGCCGGCGATCGCCATCGTGAGGAGGAGGTAGTGGCTCTGGAATCCGATCACGAAATAGAGAGGGCCTCCACCGGTCGCGCACGTCGTCGGGCCGAGGGGGGACAGCACCGTATACGTCCCGAGCAGGCAGGCGACGCTGTTCCGTGCCGCCGTATCGATGATCATCAAGAGGCCGAGCATCCCGAGGAAGACGTAGATGAACGTCGAGATCTTGAACGCGGGAGCCGCGGGTCGTTTCGGGGTCGGGTCGGCCTCGGTCGCCGCCTCCTGTTCCGCCTCGAGGTCGGCCTCGTCGGTCGAGGAGAGCTCGAGCGCGGTGCTGGACGGCAGCGGCTCCTCGTCGGTCGGCATCGGACTACGTCTCGCCACCCAGGAAGCGCCGGAGGAGCGGGTTCATCTCCATCAGCTGCTCGCGACCCATCGCCTCGTAGAGGTTGATGATGATCCCGACCATGAGGAGCACCCCCGTACCACTGGCATTGCCAAGCGTCCCTATGAGGTCGGCGCCGGCCGCGAGCGCACCCACGGCGGCCCCCGAGATCACCGTGATGACCGGGATGTACCGTTCGAGCACCCGACGCAAGACGCGCGGCTCTCTACGGAAACCGGGGATCTGCATCCCCGACGCCTCGATCTGGCGAGCGACCGCCTCGGGGCCCATGTTGGTCGTCTGGATCCAGAACTTGGCGAACAGGATCGAGCCGCCGACCATCGCACCGAAGTAGACGCCGACGTGGATCAGCCCCTGCCACCAGGCGTGGCCGACGAGGAAGCTTCCGTACTGCTGGTAGTTGAGGATCGGTAACAGCCAGGCCTCTAAGCCGTTGACCGTCGAGAAATAGTAGGCTCCGCCCGTTAACGGCTGCGTTTGGCTGACGCCCATTAACGACGCTTGCGCGGCCGTCGGGTACGACCCTATCCACCATTGATGGCCGATGAGCGGGAAGTGGACGAGGGTCGGGTTCGTCCAGAGAAGGATGGTGAAGACGGAGACATTGGCGAGCAGGGCGCTCATCAGGATCACGGGGATGTTGGACGCGTAGATCAGGCGCAGCGGGTACCGTCCCCGCGCCCCCCGGGACTCGGCGTGCGAGAGGGGGAGCTCGATCCGGGTCGACTCCGTCCAGGCCACCAGGAAGAAGATCGCGGCCGTTCCCACGAGAGCGATGATCGGATTCGGCGCCCGTAACAAGACGAGCTCCCAGCCGCCGCTCGCCATTTGGGACGCGGAAAAGTGGGTGAAGAAGTAGATCGTCTTCGGGATCGTCCCGCTCGGCGGATTCGCCGCGGAGATCGCCGCGCCGGGCGTTTGGGGAACCCAGTTGAGGGTACCCTGGATGATCTGTTGCGAGACGCCGGCCGCGATGAACAGCGAGATCCCGCTGCCGATCCCCCATTTCGACACGACCTCGTCCATCAGGAAGACGAGGTAGCTGCCGAAGACGAGTTGCGCGATGATGATCGCGTTGCCCAGCAGGAGCCCGTTTCCCGGCGAGACCTGACCGAGCGAGGTGACCAGGCTCGCGGACGGCGTCAGGTACCCGAAGACCTGCGGCACCGCCTCGATGAAGATCATCGCGATGACGAGGACCTTCTGCGTCCCCTGGTAGGTACCCTTGTCCTCATCGTCCGTGAGGTCGAGGTTGATGATCTTCGCGCCGGTGAATAACTGCATGATGATCGACCCGGTGACGATCGGGCCGATCCCGAGGTGCATGAGCGTCCCTTGCGCGCCGGCGAGGATGGCGCGGTAGCTGGCGAACAGGTCGATGACGGTCGCCTGGTCGACGCCGAAGAGGTAGATGTTGGTGAGCAGGAAATACGTGAGGAGGACGCCGATCGTCCAGAACATCTTCGTCCGGAAATGGACGTGGCCCTTCGGCTGCGAGACCGCGGGCATGCGCGTCGTGATCGGTTTCAGACCGTACAGGCGCGAGCGTGTTCCCTGGTAGGAGAGTCCCAGATAGAACAGGGTCATCACGATGAAGACGATCGCCGACGCGACCCCGAAGGCGACGACGGTCGGATGGGCCCACTCCCAGATCAACGCGAGGAGCGCGATGCCGACGACGGCGAGCGCGACCGCCCACCGGTTGTCGCGGGGAATCTCCTCGTCCACCATCGAACGGCCGATGACCCCGAGCCCGATTTATATAGTCTACGGGGAACCCGCGCTGGCGGGAGCGGCCGCCTTCGCCGCGTCGACGACCGCGACCTTCTCGCGGGCGTGGCGGGTCGCGTGGGCCACGATGACCTTCCAGGAGCGGTCGGAGGAACCCTTGCCGAGCAGTCGGTCGACCCCGGCCTTCGTCAGGTCGGCGACGAACGCCTCCCCATCCCGCGAGAGGGCGCCGGCCGCCTCGAGGACCGGGACGAACGAGTCGAGCTCCCCCACGTTGATCGACGTCGGTCGCGCGACGATCTCGGGGGGCCGCTGAAAGCCGTGCCGCCCGAAGTGGTTCGGCGCGTAGATCAGCATCGACTTGAACTTGTACTTGTGCAGGCCGGCGTTGCCTCGGCCGCCCTGCTTGCCCGCGCCGCGTCCGGCCTTGATCCCTCGTCCGTGGGTGCGCAGACCACGGAACTTTCGTGTACGGCTCGGCATGTCGACCTCCTTACATCATCCGGCGGACGAGGTCGTTGATCGAGCGCCCGCGGTAGCCGAGCGCCCCTCCGAGGGCATACGGCTTCTTGGTCGAACGCCAGCCGCCTTTCGGCGCCTTGAGTCGGAACCGGGGACGGAGCCCGGCGATCGGGGGAAGCCCCCGCTCCAGCGCGGAGCGCGTGAGTTCGGGGAGGTCCTTCGCCCGGAGCTCGTCGCCGAGCACCTCCGGGGTGATGCGTTTCCCCTCGAGGGTCTCGCCGCGTTCCTGCAGTAGCAGACTGACGGTCTCGGGCTCGGCCTCGCCCCAGGTGACGTACCCTTGGACCTTCGTGAGCATCCCCTTGAACGACGCTGCCTCGGGGAGCACGGTCGCGTTGTTGGGTCGGGTCAGGTGGAGGAACTGCAACGTCTCCACGACGTCGTGCCGCGCATGAATCGTTCCGCGCACCCGTACCACCATCCACGCCATGTTGTTACCTTCCTGTCGGCGGTCCGGGCCGCCGTGCCCCGCCGGGGCCACCGCCCGGCGCCCCCGGTCCGCCCCGTCCCGGCCCGCCGCGTCCGGGCGGACCACCGCGCCCACCGGGGCGTCGGCCACCGCGCCCGCCACGCATCGGGCGGGCTCCCTCCTCCTTCGGAGGCAGGATCGACGTTCCGATCGGGCCACGAACGATCTTGAGGCGAGCCGCGTCCTCCGGAGGGACCTTCAGTTCGGAGAGCGCGACGAGGGTTCGGTAGGCCGCCTGCGCGTAGTTCACGGTGGTCTTCGAGTGGCCGGCGGTGTACCCCCAGGCGTCGGTGATCCCGGCGAATCGGAGCACCGGCTTCGCCACCCCTCCGACCGCGAGACCCACGCCCCGGGGGGCCGGTTTGAACGTGACGACGACCGAACCCGAACGGCCGTGCACGAGGAACGGGAGCGTGTGGGAACGGCCGCAGCCGCACTCCCAGCTTCCGCATCCGCGGAGGACTTCGATCACGCCGAGCTTCGCACGGTCGATCGCGCGACGAATGGTCGGTCCGACTTCTCGGCCCTTCGCACGTCCGAGCCCGACGAACCCGTCGCCGTTCCCGACGACGACCGTGACGGCGAACTTGAACCGACGACCGGAGTCGGTCATGCGCTGGACCATGTTCACATCGAGGACCTCGTCGTGGAGTCCGGGGAGGAGCTTGTCGACGATCTGCGGCTCGCGGAGCGGCAGACCGGTGGCGAGCGCGGCGCTCATCGTGGTGATCTCGTCCGCCGCGACGCGCTTGCCGAGCTCGGTCTTCGGCAACCAGGGGGGTGGAGGGGCGAGTGCCGGCGGCCCGCCGGGCCGGCGGTCGCCTCCCCCGTAGGCCGGACTCATGCGGCCGCCTCCGGAGCGCGTTGGAGGATGCTGGGCAGCTTGAGCTTGTACGCCTCGATCGGGGAGGGGAGCGGTTTGCCGAGATGGGCCCCGTTCAATCGGTCGGAGGTGGGGAACCCGCCCTCGCCGTGGGGGATCTCGATCCCGGCGTCGAGCAGACCCTTGAGCGCGGCCGACAATCGCCCGCCGTGGGTCGGATGGCGCAGGCCCGCGTCGAGCACGGCCGACTCCGCGCCGTTCGCCTTCGCGCGCAGGCCGGCGAGATACGCTGTAAGGTAGGCGGCCGGGGTCGAAGCGAGGCTGCCCGCGGGAAACTCCACGCCGCCCAGCTCTCGGCTGTCGGCGGCGGCGAGGACGCGGTCGCCCGTCGGATCATAGGTGACGAGCGCGACGCGGACCCGGCGGTCGGTGAGGCGAACGACCGCTCGCGGTTCGCCGGATTTCAACAGACGCAGGCGGACCCGGTAATCGGTCTTGCCCTCACGTCGGCGCCGGAACGGTACACGGTAGTTCGGTCCGGTGCTCATGCGCCCTCCTCCTTCAGGTGGCCCGCGAGGCGAAGGTTGACGACGAGGTGAGCGCGACTGCGGAACATGCCGCCCTTCGCGCGGCGGTAGAATTGGCGGTAGACTCCGGAGGGAATCTTCTTCGAGTCGCGAAGTTCCTGCAGCAGGTCGCGTTGGGCGCGGATGCGGCGCATCCAGCGGTCCTTCTTCGGTAGGCGCGCGCGCGGGGTGCCGCGCCGCGAGCCGGGACCCGAATGACGTCCCTTCTTGACCTCGAGGGCGTGCAGTCGCGCCCGTACGCGAGAAGTACCGGGGATCCGCTTCCGGCGGATGACCCCCGCCTTGATCGCGCTTCGCACGTCGCTACGGGTGACCGCGTCCGCCAACTCCTCCTGGCTCGCGGGGTCGATCCAGACGCGCCCCTCTCCACATTTCAGGAGGGCGGCGGCCATGCGCCGCTGATTCGAGAGGTCCGGCATCGCTCCTACGCCTCCCGCTCGGACTTAACGATTGGGTTCAGGATATGGACGCCGAGCTTGCGGGCGGTCTCCTCGAGGGTGAGTCGCCGTCGGGTGCCGACCGTCCGCGCGATGATCGCCGCTTCGGTGGCGGGGTCGATCCCCTCGATCTCTTTCGGAGTGTGAACGATGATCGGACGGAACCCACTGGGCACCAGGCCCCGAACGGCCGCCGGGGAGCGGTACCCGATGCTCACGATCTGGCTCCGGTAGCCGTAGTGGCGGCGTTGCTTCGACTGCAGGCCCCGCGGGCGACGCCAGGCGCCGTCCCGACCGATCCGCCAGTACCGGTTCGCCGCCGTGCGTCCGAAGATCGGGCGCTTCTTGTCCAGCGCCCGTCGCAGCGTGAGGAGCCGGCGTCGATCGACGGCGAGCGTCGCCCGCCGGGGAGCGCGCACCTCGTCGGTGCTCTCCTTCTTCGCCGGGACCTTCGGTTCGGGGGTGTCGCTCTTGGCGCTCGCCCGGCGGCGTCGTTTCGCGGGAGGGGAGGGCGTCGCGGGGGACGCGCTCTCGGTCGGCTCGTCCGCCATTACGCCGCCTCTTTCATGTGGGCGCGCTCGGTGAGATAGATGCCGTCCTGGAAGACGCGGGGGTCGTAGTCCCGGATGTGGGTCACGCGCTCGATGTTCGCGGCGCTCTGACCGACCTGCTCCACGTCGTGACCGGTGAGGGTGACGATGTCCCCCTCGACGACCGCCTTCGTGCCCGGCCAGAGGCGCGTCGTGCGCGGGTACTTCTCGCCCAGGAAGTTCTCGATGACGAGCTCTTCGCCGCGGACCGAGACCTTCATCGGAAAGTGCGCCGCGACGACCTTCATCTTCGCTTCGACCCCGAACGTCAGCCCCTGCGCGAGGTTTCGGACGTGGGCCGCCCAGGTCTTGAGCAGCGACTGGGACCGTTTGCGGTCCGACGCGATCCGAAGCTTCAGGGTCACCTTGCCGCCTTTGGCCGTGAGCTCAATGACGTCCGACGGGAACGGACGCTCGACATGGCCGAGCGGACCTTTCGCCCCAAGGCGACCGGGCGAGACCGTGAAGGTGATGCCCGTGGGGATCTCGACGACCTCCCGCGAGCGGTCTGGATCAGTAGACATAGGCGAGCAGCCGACCTCCGATCTTCAATTCCCGGGCCTGCTGGTGCGAGAGCACCCCGCGGTTGGTGGAGAGGACGAGGAGTCCGAAGTCTTGCGCCGGCAGGAACCGGGCCTCGTACCGCTCGAGCCCGTCGTGCGGGACCGCGAGGCGGGGCTTGATCACGCCGCACGAGTTGATGCGACGGGCGAGCCGCACGTCGTACTTGCCGCCGCGACCGGTCGGAACGAAGGTGAACTCCTCGATGTAGTGGTGCTCGCGGAAGATCCGGAGGACCTCCGCGATGAGCTTGGAGGTCGGCGCCAGCTCGACGTTCGGCTTCCCGTCGCGGTCCGCGTGGCGGAGCGTGACGAGGGCGTCGTTGAGTAGATCGTGTTGCATGCGAGCCCCCTCCTACTGGTACTTCCGGAATCCCAGGTCGACCGCGACCTCGCGGAAGCATTGGCGGCAGACGTGGAGTCCGTACCGACGAACGATGCCGCGCTTGCGGTCGCATCGCAGGCATCCCTCCTTCCGTCCGAAGCGCTTCTTGGGTTTCGACATGCTCACTCCAGCACCGTGACGTGGAACATCGATTCGAGGAACGCGCGCGTCTCCGCCGCCGTGGAGCGGATCGAACGGGGGATCGGGCGGGACTGCAAGTGGCGCTGGCGGACCCGGTAGCCGGCACGGCCGACTTCGACCGCGACGTCCATCCCGTGAATCCCGATCTGCGGGTCGTACTTCATCCCGGTGAAATCGGTGTAATCGGCGATCCCGAAGGAGAAGTTGCCGTTCCGGTCGATCGAATCGACGTCGAGCTGTCGGTCCCGGGCCTCGAAGGCACGATTCAGGAAGTCGACCGCCGCGGCACCGCGGAGCGTGACCTTCGCCCCGATCTCCTGCCCCTGCCGGATCCCGAAATCCCGGTTGGTCGAATGGGCCCGGGTCGCGATCGGTTTCTGGCTCGTGATCATCTTGAGCACCTTCTCGGCCTTGGTCCGGTTCTCACCGGACTCGCCGACGCCGGCGTTGACGACGATCTTGATGACGCGGATCGCGCGGTGCGGGTTCCCGCTCGCCGGAACGGCGGGGGTGACGACGGAGCCGGGAGGGGTGCTCATCGGTCGACCCCTTCCGCGAGCGTGACCTCGGGGGACGTCTGGCCGACCACGAAGACGTACTCCTTGACGGTCGAGAATCCTTCCTTGAAATGCACGAGGTTCGGTTGGGAGGAGTTGCGGACCTCGACCCGCTCGACCCGAGCAAGCTCCCCCACGTGCGAACCTCCCGCGACGTAGGCGAGCGCACCCGCGGCGAGCGGGATGTGGTCGACGACCTTCTGGCTCGGAACCTCGAGCTTCAACGAATCCCCGACCCGATAGGCGCTCGTCGGGGGCACGAGGAGGTTGCGTCCGTCGTGGAGCGTGACCTCCACCTGGCCCTTCCGGACCGTATGCTTGAATCGAACGCGGCCGATCTTGACGGTCGCTTCGGTCGAGGGGATCGCGACGAGGACAAGTTTGCCCCGCCGGTCCTTCACGACCCGGAAGTGCGCGTTGAGCGGGGCAGCGAACGAGAGCGTGTCCATCAGGCCGAGCCCCCGGTCGAGGTCCTTTGCGACCTGACCGTCCACTCGGACGGCGCCGGTCCGGACGAGGATCCGCGCCTCGCGCGCGTTCTCGACGATGTGGCGGATATCACGTAGCACGAGGAGGAGGGGGATCGACTGGTCCTGGGCGTGGGGTCCGGGGCCGGGTCGCTTGACCCATTTCGTCCCTTTGCGAGGGATCGTCCACGCCCGCGGAGCGGCGCGGCGCTTGAGACGGAACGTCATGCGTCCTCCTCGGGCGGTGGAGCCGTGTCGCTGGGCGCGGCCTTCGACGCGCGCTTGGCTTTGGGTTTAGGCGAGGGCGCTTCGGCGGGGGGAAGTGCGGGCGTCGGTGCGGACACGGGTTCGGCCGTCTCCTCTTCCTCCGCGACTACGCCCCGCTCCTCGGGAGTGACCTCCTCGTCGGAGACCTTGAGGACTCGGCGGCGCCACGGGTCGGAAAGGTTCAGGCGCGTGATGACGAGGTGGCTGGTCCGGATCGGGAGGGGCTTCAACTTCTCCTCACCGGTTTTCAGCGTCACGTTGTCCAGGATCACGGAGTAGCCCCGTCGGTCGACCTTGGCGACCCGCTCCTCGCGGCCGACGAAACTGCCGGAGAGGACACGGACGGTGTCTCCCTTGCGGATCGGGACGGAACGGGCGTGGAAGCGGCTCCGCAGGTCCCGCGACAGCGGCACGGTCATCCGTCGGCGCCGTTGGAACGGCCCCGCGGTGTAGAGCGCCTTGCGTTGGCGGCGCGGGGAGTGGGGAGAGATCCGCATCGACGAGGCGCCTCCTAGACGATGATCGACGAGGCGGCCGCGATCCGCGGCCAGCGCTCGGCGGCCTCCTTTGCCACCGGCCCCTTGATCTGGGAACCCTTGATCTCGCCGGTCTCGGTCGTGATGACGGCGGCGTTATCCTCGAACTGAAGGCGCGTGCCGTCGGGTCGACGGAACGGAGCCCGCGCCCGTACGATGACCGCGTGCAGCACCTGCTTCCGCATCTCGGGAGTCCCCTTCTTGACGGAGACGACGATGAGGTCGGCGATCCCCGCCCGCGGGTAGCGGCGGTGGGTGCCGTGCCAGTTCATGACGGCGATGATCTCGACGATCTTCGCGCCGGTATTGTCGACGACGTCGAGCCGCGCCCCCTTCGGCAGGTTTCGGCCCCGGCGTCCGGCGAGTCCCTTCATGCGGACTCCTCTTTCGGCTCGGGGGTGCTCGCGGGAACGACCGGTTCCTCGCTCGTGACGCGGAACGACGCTTCGCCGAGGTCCTCGACGATGCAGAAGGAGACGAGCTTGGAGAGCGGGCGGGTCTCGGCGATGCGGACCCGGTGCCCGACCGGGACGTTGAGGCACGCCGGGGCATGGGCGAGGTAGCGCCGGCGTCGCTTCTCGTACCGTTCGTACTTGGGAACGAAGTGAAGCAGGGTCCGCTCGACCACGGCGGTGCGCTGCATGGAGGTGGAGACGACGGTCCCCTCGAGCACCTGACCGCGCAGCGGGAGGCGGCCGTGGAACGGACAGTGGCGGTCGTCGCACCGCGTCTTCGGCGCGCGAACGTCGAGACCGATATCCCGGGCCCGGCGAGCAGCAGGCGTACGGGTCGGTGTCATCGGAACCTCCGAGGACCACCGGTCAAGAGCCGCTTCGTGCGGTCCTCGGGACGGACGCGAAGGGTATCGCCTCTTAACGGTAACTCTCCGGCGCCGAGGACGATCGTCCCCTCGAGGCCGGTCTTCGACACACGCAGCGGACGCGTGCGCCCCGGAACGCGGAGGAGGAAGGTGGAGAGGGACTCGTCGATGAGGGTGCCTTCGACGGGGGAGTGAATTCCCGGCGACGCCGGGATCGCGACCGAGGCGCCCAGGATCTCGCCGGCGAGCGCTTCGCGCTGCGTACGGCTGAGTTCGACCGTGGTCCCCGTCCCCTGCGACATCGGTGCACCTCGAGGCCCCCTACGGACGTCGAGCCTCCCGGGGACGGATCGCGAGCGACCGCTCGTTGAGCACCGTGAGCGCGCGCGCGACGTTCGTGCGGAGCGCCCGCATCCGACCGGGGCTCGGCGGCGCGCCGCCCATCGCGGCGACGCCGCGTTCCCGGAGCAGGTCGTTCTCCGCGTCGGAGATCTTACGCTTGAGGTCGTCCTCCGAGAGTTCTCGGAGTTCCTTCATGCGGAGCAGCGTCACGGGACCCCCGGGGCGCCGGGAAGTTCAACGGGAGGCAGAGGGATCGCCGGGTCGTCCAGCGGAGGCAACTCGACCGGGGTCGTCTTGGGTCGCTCCTCTACCCCCTTCACCGTGATCTCGTCGGGCAGCTTCGCCGTCGGGCGCATGATCCAGACGTTGACCCCGATGACGCCCGGTTTCAACCGGGCCTGGTAGAATCCCTTCCCGATCCAGAGGTGGACCGCTTCCCCGCAGTACTTGATCGTCCCGGCCTTGAACCGCTCCGTCCGGTGCCGCTCGCCGGTGAGCTTGCCGGAAAGAATGACCTGACACCCCCGGGCTCCCGACTCCATGATACGACGGACGGTGGAGTGGCCGGCGCGTCGGAAGTGCCATCCGCGCTCGAGCGTCGAGGCGAGCTTCTCGCTCATCAGCTGGGCGTTGAGGCTCGGCTGGCGCTCCTCCTGCACCTCGATCTGGGGATTGTCGAGTTGGAAACGATGCTGGATGTCCTCGGTGAGACGCTTGATCAGCTCCCCGCGGTGCCCGATCAGGATGCCGGGGCGTTCGCAGATGAGGGTGACCCGGGTGCCCATCGGGGTGCGGGTGATCTCGAGCCCACCGAACCCGGCGCGGGCGCTCTCCTGGACGAGGTAATCCTTCAGCAGGACCCGCCGCATCGCTTCCTGGATGACCTTCTGTTCGGCGCTCACGACGCCTCCTTCCGTTCGGCGAGAATGATCTCCACGTTCGTCGTCTGCTCGTTCCACGCCGTCGCGCGGCCCTGGGCGCGGGGCATCGACGCTTTGCGGATCCGGCCGCGCGCGCAGGCGGCGACCTTGATGTAGAGCCGGTCGGTGTCGAGGCTGTCGTACTCGGCGTTCTCCTCGGCGTTCTTGAGGAGCTGCAGGACCTGCTTTGCGACCTTGATGGGGAACCGGCCGGGGCCGACGCCGCGATGGTGCGCCGTCTCCTGATTGTAACGACGGAACGGGATCGCTTTCTTGAGCTCCACCGCGTCCTCGAGGATCCGGCGCGCCCGGTCGAGCGGGAGCCCGCGGATCGCGTTCAACACCTCGTACGTCTTCTTCGGGGACATCGGGATCTCGACCCCGCGGGCCCGGCCGACGCTCACGCCCGGCTCGTCCTGGTACGTGTAGCCCCGCATCGTTCGACCGCCCGTCCTCACTTCAACGGCATGAACTTCGACGACCGCGTCGCCCCGACGCCGGGTCCCGAGTGCTTTTCGAATCGGCGGGTGAGCGAAAACTCGCCGTAGTAATGGCCGACCATCTCGGGTCGCACCTCGATCTCCTTGAACTCCTTCCCGTTGTGGATCGCCACGTGGCGGCCGACATGGGCCGGCAGGACGAGCGCGTCGCGGACGTGCGTCCGGACGACCTTGGTCGCGGGGGTCGATTGCATCCGCTCGAAGAAGATCGAGGTCTCGATGTTGAATCCCCGCCGGATCGACCGGCGGGCACGGCTGGAGGCGACCTTCGCGAACTCCTCGAGGCTCATCGCCTGGAGCTGCGGCAGGGAGAGGCCGCGGAACGAGAACTCCCGCTTCCGGCGGGCCTCGACCTTCTTCGCCTTCCGGGCTTTCGCCATGCTCAGCCACCTCCCTTCTGCTCGCGGAGACGCTTCTTCACGCGCACCGACCGGGAGAACCGCCCGACTTTGGCCCCCGGCCACGTGCCGCTCGCGACGGTGCTCGGGCGCCCGACATGCTGGTGCGCGCCGCCACCGAACGGGTGGTTGACGGGGTTCATCGCGACACCACGGACCTTGAAGGCCGCACGGGCGAGCGAACGGGTCGTCCAGACCTTCTTTCCCGCCTTGATGATCGGTCGCTCCCGGCGACCGCTGCCGCCGACCGCTCCGACCTGGGCGCGGCAGGTGGCGAGGAACTGCTTGAACGCCCCGCTCGGAAGCTGGATCGTCACGTCCCGCTCGGTGTGGGCGACCACGAGGGCACTCGCGCCGGCCGAGCGCACGAGTCGGCCGCCGTCGAACGGCTTGACCTCGAGGTTCGAAACGAGCGTGCCGTCCGGGATCTTGCCGAGCGGAAGGATCGAGCCTCGGTCGACGCGGCCTTCCTGGAAAGTGATCGAGTCCCCGGTCGCGAGACCGGCGGTGGCGAGTACGCGCAGCTCCTTGCCGTCCGGTCCGGCGACGTCGGCGACCGGCGCCGTGCGTCCGGGGGCCGGGACGATCCGGAGGACCTTGCCCTCCCCGACGACCGACGGTGGCGGCAGATAGACGGGGCCGTGATGGCGGTGGCTCGGCGACCGGTACGTGCCGGTGCCGCTGCCCCGACGGCGGGAGATGATGCGTTTCCCCATCAGAACACCCCGGCGCGGCTGCCGATATCCTCGGCGGAGAAGTCCTTCGTGAACGTGATGGTCGCGATCTTCCCCGACCGCACGATCTTGGTGTTGACCTTCGACACCTTGCACTGGTAGAGTCCCTCGACCGCCCGCTTGATCTCGGCGCGGGTGGCGCGCCGGTCGACGGCGAACTCGAGCTTGTTGAGGCGCTCCATCTCGTCCATCGACTTCTCCGTGACGTAGGCGTGGAGGACGACGCGGTGGCGGAACTCGCTCACGGAGCGACCTCCCCCAGCCGCGCGCGCAACGACTCGACCGCTGCGTGAGAGAACAACGTCAAACGCCCCGCGGTGCCGCCCGGCGCGAGGTCTTCGGTCGCGAGGCGGAGCACGGGAACGACTTCGACACCGGAAAGGTTCCGGAATCCCCGCGCCTTGCCTGGAGCGCTCGTGACGATCAAGAGGCTGCGGGGCGTTCGTCGGACCCGGCCTCGTCGCTTTCCGCGGCCCGCGCGGATGTGGGTCCCGTCCTGGGCGCGGGTGACGTCGGCCCAGAGTTTCAGCCGTTGGAGGAGAGTGCGCGCGTCCGCCGAGGTGTGGATCTCTTCGACCGGGTCTTCCATGACGACCGGGAGATGGAGGCCCAAGGGGACCGTGTGTCCGCGCGCGGTGGCGAGCTTCGTCTCGCGGGTCGCCCCGAGCGCAGAAGCGAACGCCAGCTGGCGCTCTTTCCGGTTGATCTTCTTCGCCCAGATCCGCTCGACTTTCGGAGGGTGCGCCGGGCGTCCGCCGACGGTATTGTTCGCCTGAGCGCCGCGGTTCGAGTCCATCAATCGAGGGCTTCGGGAGATCCCCTTGCCCTTTCCTGACCACTGGACCGAGTGCCGAGCGCCGGCGGTAAGTTTCGTTCCGTGCGGTTGGATCCGGTGACTCTGCGCCGCGACGACCGCACGATGGATCAGGTCCGGCCGGAACGGGCTGGAGAACGCGAGCGGGAGGGAGAGGGTCGCTCCGGGTTTACCGTCCACGCCGACGAGATGGACCCGATGGTGCGGGGTCGAATGCTCGACCGGCGACGGGGCGATGGCCGGCGAGTCGGGCGTCGTCATACGCCCTGCTTCGAACGGCTGCTGAAGTACCGCAGGTCGACCTTTTCGACGGTGGCGACCCGACTTCGCATCGGCGTGCGGAATCGAAGGAGGCGCTTCGCGGGTCCCGGAAGAGACCCATGGAGGATGATGCAGGCACTCCGCACCTCGCCATAGTGCAGGAACCCGCCCGCGGGAGTCACCGGGTCGGACCGAGGGTCGCGCACGACCTTGAGGACCCGCATGTTGAATTGGGTACGGCGATGGTAGCCCTGCTGGCCCGCCTGGGGCACCCGGTAGGTAACGAAGCTGGGATTGTGCGGGCCGAGGGTACCGATCATCCGGCGGTGCTTCGAGTTCTTTCGCGGTTGAAGCTTGACGCCCCAGCGTTGGATATGGCCCTGGAAGCCGAATCCCTTCGTCACGCCGAGCACGTCGAGGAATTCGCCCTCCTTGGTCAGCTGGTCGACCGTGATCTCCTGACCGAGCTGCTGCACCGCGAAATCGCGGCGCTCGTCGAACTTGTCTCCCGATACACGGACCTCGAAGATCTGCGGCGTCTTCGAGGGGGTACCGGTGATCAACTGCGGTTGGGTGTGGACCAGGAGTCGGATCTCGTCCCCGGCCAGGTGGGAGAACGCCGCGACGGCGTCCGCGGAACTCGCGGGATGGGTAGGGATCCTACGCGACAGCTCTTCGGCCGCCCCGGCACCCCACACCTCACCGGTCACTCGTGAGCCGTAGGGACTCCGGGTGTAGACGCGTGCGCCGACGATCCGGATCGGGGGAACTTCCACTACGGTCACGGGGATCGACACTTCCTGCCCCGCGGTGGTCGACCGCTTTCGGTAATCCACGATGAACGCGTGCGTCATCCCGACCTTGTAGCCGGCGAATCCTTCGATCGTCGGTTTGGAAGGGCCGGCTGGCCACGAACGGATTCGGGGAACCGGGCGCACGGAGCGCTTACGCGGAGAAAAGGCGAGAGATCCTCGCCTTGGTTTATGCCGACGAGCCATAGGTCGATAGGGGGTCCTGCCTCCGGTGGAGTCGGGGGAGAAACGTACCCTATATAAGACCTGCCGAGAAACGCCGGCGACCGGCGAGAGAATCGCGCATTTTCGAGGGAAATGCGACCGCGCGACGGCGCGTCGCTCGAACGCGCGCGTAGAGAAACGCCCGCGGGCAACCGGCCGTTCCGGGCCCCGCTGTCACGGGAATGATTAAGGGTCGCGGGAGGGTGGCGCGGCGGGAAGTGACCATGACCACGTCGACCGAACTCCGGATCTCGCTCGCCGACGTGGAAGCGGCGGCGCGAACCATCGCGGGAAAGGTCGTGCGGACCCCGTTGATCGAGGCCCCGCGTTTTCCGGGGCTGCCCGACACCCCGATCTACCTCAAGCTCGAGAACCTGCAACGGACCGGGGCGTTCAAGTTGCGCGGCGCGACGAACCGGATCGCCCAGCTGACTCCCGAGGAGGCGAAACGAGGGGTGGTCACCGCCTCCGCGGGGAATCATTCGCAAGGCGTGGCGTGGGCCGCGCGCGCGCGCGGGGTGCCCGCTACGATCGTGATGGCCAAGAACGCGTCGCCGTTGAAGGTCAGTCTCACCAAGGCGCTCGGAGCGAGGGTGATCCTGGAGGGGAGCGACTACGACGAGGCGCACGAGCACTCCTTGCGGATCGCTGCCGAGGAACACCTCACGTACGTGCATCCGTACGACGACCCGTTCGTCGTGGCGGGCCAAGGAACGGTCGGCCTCGAGATCCTCGACGAGTTGCCGAACGTGCGACGCATCATCGTCGGAGTCGGCGGAGGCGGTCTGTTCGCCGGTATCGCCGCGGCCGTGCGCGGGCGGGGCAGCACGGCCGACCTCGTGGGGGTGCAGCCGAAGGGCGCGGACAACCTCCGCCCGTCGCTCGCCGAAGGTCGGGTCATCCGGGGAGGGCGTCCGTCGACCTTCGCGGACGGTCTCGCGACGCGTCAGATCGGCGACCTGCCGTTCCGGATCCTGAAGGCGGCGGGCGCCCGGGCGTTCAGCGTGGACGACCGAACGATCGCCCGCGCTTCGTTCCTCCTGCTCGAGCAGGCAAAGGTCCTGGCCGAGGGCGCCGGCGCGACGCCGCTCGCGCTCCTGCTCGAGCACCCCGAGCTCGCGAACGACGGCCCGGTCGTCCTCGTCGTGAGCGGAGGCAACCTCGACCCCTTCCTCCTCGACCGGATCCTGTTCATCGGATTGGCCGCGGAGGGACGACTCCTGCGGCTCCGCGCGCCGTTGCGGGATGTGCCCGGCCGGCTCGAGGAGTTCCTCTCGGTCGCCGCCCGCGAGGGCGCCAACGTGCGGCACATCATTCACGGACGGGAGTCGCCGGACCTCCCCCCCGGCGAGGTCACCGTGGAGCTGGAGCTCGAGGTCCGCGACGCGGCCCACGGCGATGCGGTGGAAGCCGCGTACCGCTCGCGCGGGTGGTCCGCCACGCGGGTCCCGCTCGGTCCTACTTAGCGGGGCTCGACGCTGCGCGGTTACCTCGACCCCATCATCCCTGTAAATAGGGTGCCGGCATGGTATAGGTGAGGAAAGGGAACGATGGCGCATTCCGGGGGTGTCCGCACGACCGACGATCTCCCCGACCCTCCTCGACTGTGGACGGCCGAGGAAGCGAACGCTCGGGTCGCGGAGCTCGAGGAACTCCTTCCACGTCTCCGGGGATGGGTGGTCCGTCTCCGGGAGGTGCACGACGAGACGCACCGATTGACCGCATTCTGGGGGAACGACGTCGATGCGCCGGACCATGCGGACCACGCGTTGAAGCAGCGGCTCGACGCCGAGTGGCAGAATCTCACCCGCCGGCTCGAAGAGGCGGTCGCGGGACTGCGCAAGGAGGCGATCGAGGTGAAGGACCTGGAGAGCGGGCTCGTCGACTTCTACGGGCTCCAGAACGGCGAGGTCGTCTTCCTCTGCTGGCAACGGGGAGAACCCCTCGTCGCATTCTATCATCCGCTCACCGGGTCGTTCGCGACGCGGCGGCCGATCGCCGAACCGCCCCGCCGGGCGAATCCGAGCCCCCGTGGCTCGGCGGCCCGCGGCGTGCCCTAGTCGAAATCGGGCGCCGGACCCGTCTGCGCCAGCTGGATGGCGCGCAGCGCGAGCGTGAACGACCCGGCCGCCGCGAGGATTGCGCTCAGCCCTTCCAGGAGAGGGAAGACGGCGGAAAGGCTGAGGTAAAACAACACGAGCGGGGCGACCAGTCCGGCCGCGCCGCCGACCACCCCGATCGCCGGCCGGTCGTCGCGGAACGTGGCGACCGCCGCGAACCCGGCGACGAGCGCGATGATGCCGAGCAGCACCGCTCCGCTGCCGACCGACGCGAGGAACTGTTCGAGGTCGGGGAACGGAGCCAGCGCCACCGTGGACGAGTTGTCCGGTCCGCCGGGGGAGAGCACGATCTGGAGTCCGGTCGCCTGGGTCAGGTAGACGACCGACACGAACGTCGTGACCGTGAGCGGGGCGAATCCCGCCGCCGTGACGTTCAGGGTGACCCCGCCCGGTGGAACGTTCGAGAACGCGAATGTGCCGTCGAGCACGGTGAACACCTCGCTCGCGTGGTTGCCGTCGTTCGTCAGCACCACTTTCGCCCCGTCCAACGGTTGCGGGATCCCCCCGACCTGATGGTCCACGGTCCCGTCGACGGTGAACGAGGAGGGCCGGCTCGCGTCGTACCCCTCGTAGACGAGGACGGCGGCGAGACCGGCCGCGAGGACGGTGACGACGATCAGGGCCGCCGCGACCGCACGACGCGCCCTCCATTTCGGTACGCGCGGGCGGGTCAGCGGGGGATATAGTCCCTGAAGGACTTCCCAGCTGTAGAGCGGCGGCGGGTCGCGGGGAACGACCACGGGGACGGGACTATGGCATTGCGGGCAAGGAAACCACTGCGTCGGAGGCTGCGCCGCGAGGGAGACCCGAAGGTCGGCCCCGCAGACCGGGCAGCGGACCGCCACCGTCGTTCCCGCCATGCGCCCCGACCAAGCTCCGCCCCTGTCTTAGCCTTGAGGCGGTCCCTCGCGAAGGATCATCCCCGCGTGGTCGGGGTCGACGACGGCGCGTTCGGACGAGGCGAGGCGTTCGCGCCGATCGCCGCCGTGGTCGTATCGAGTCCCTCCTACGTCGAGGCGGTGCGGCGCTCCCGGGTCCGCGTGGACGGGACGGACGGCACGGAAGCGGTCGTCGCGCTCGTGCGGTCGACCTCGGCGATCGACGGGATCCGGGCCCTGCTCGTCGATGGGGCGGTGGTCGGCGGGTTCAACGTGCTCGACCTCGACCGACTCCACGAAGCGCTGGGGATCCCGGTCGTCGCGGTCACGCGACGGCCCCCGGATTTTCCCCGCATCCACGCCGCGCTTCGGACCTGGTTCGGGACGGACGCCGATCGTCGCTGGAAGCTGCTCCGCGCTCATCGGCTGTTTCGTGTCCCGACGGGAGAGCAGCCGATCCTCGCCGCGGCCGTGGGGTGCCGCGCGACCGACGCGACGAGGCTCGTCCAGCGTACGACGGTCCGCGGATACTGGCCCGAGCCACTCCGCCTCGCGCACCTCATCGCGTCCGCCGGCAGCCCGCCGCGCCCGTCGAGGGCAGAAGGGATTAAGGAACGGTCGCCCGTCCGGGAATCGGGCCTGTAGCTTAGCTTAGTCTCGCTTTCGCAGTCCTAAAGTGAATCGCCGCCATGATTGAATTGGCGCCTCGAGAACTGATAGGCGTCGATCGGCGGGAGGGATTGACCTTCCCGACCTAGTGCCCGGTTTTCCCGGCTCCAGAATCGGGGGTCGGTCCCATCGCCGGTCCCACGGCGCCCACAGGCGCGGGCCTTGGCGCGGCAGGTGGTGCTTGAAGGCCCGCCACGTCTGACTCCGGGAAGTGAATCTTCGTGCGAATGGTTGTCTTAATTTCGGTCTTACACTTCTTTAGAGCAGCGCTGTCACGCTGCCAATCCGTTGCCGCATCGAATGTGACCGCTCCCGCGACGAATGCCGCCAACCCCAAGAGGACGAACCAGGTTGAATTCACACCATTCGGAATGGAAACGTACCACGCAAACATGATTGCGAGGGCGGAGATCAGAATCGCGAAGGATGCCCAGGCCTTCTTCGTCAATCCGGCGCACTTCTCGTACAACGAGAGCAGCTTCTCAAGTTTCTCTTTGTTCCCGGTCCTGGTCCGGAACTGAGTCGTTAGATTGTCCAAGTCGGTCCGCACCTTCCCTGAGCTTTGCCGAATTCTAACCTCGAGGGCCTGAATCCTCGTTTCTTCATCGGACGGATCGCCAACCGGTGTCCCCACGGTTCCGATTCTCCAAAGTTCGGAAGTAATCAACGCCCTCGTGAAGCTGACGCCAGCGAGTTCGTCCATGTCTCGGCAAACCTGATGATTCTCCTTGTAGAACTCCTCGCTCTCCTTCTCGTATTGTCGGGCGAACTTCGCACCCCCTAGGAAATAGATGTCGGCCGATACTCCGATTGCCGCGACGACCAACGCGCCGACGAGCGCGGGGTCGGGGGGTGTCATGCGTGAGGGCCCAGGACCTCTTCTCGGATCCTCGAATTCGCAGTGAATTCTGCGTAGGCAGAGTAAACGTAGAACATCAGCGCGGCATACGGAACCTGATTGAATCTAGATTTGATCGAGTAGAACCCACGCGCCGTTTCAGGAGGGAGCGCCGACCAGATAGATCTGGCCCACTCGTACCCCCTCTCGGAGATTCGAACGAGTGTCCCGTCCCCACGCTCGAGTGGGTCCTGGAGCACGTCGCCTATGGTCGTCAATCGGTCCAGTTCATGCTGGACCTCCACTGAGGAGGGACCGTAAGGGCCCGGAGTGAACTCGAATCCGAATGCCCCAGCCTGGCCCACCTCTGTTTCCCGAGACACCAGAAATAGCTCCTTCATCAATCTCGTCCGCCCAGGAATAGGCGCGCCGAACGTCAGCCGACCGTCCTGCTCGCCGTCGGGGCAGATGAGCACGGCGCGTATTGCATCGCCCGCGGAGATGCGTTGCACTTCTTGGGCATGCAACCCCGCCGCGAACTCCATGCGGTACTGTTGCTCCATAGAGTTCTTAAACCCCGTTCCGCACGGTGTCCCGTACCCAACAACCGGATTCTTCTCGGAGCCCACAAAGGCGCTTAAACCTGACTCAAACCGGTGACCTCTGTCCGGGGCCTTTCTGTGGCGCTCTTTGATGCCCAGTCCGCGTTTGGGTGTCGCGCTGTTATTCCGAAGAAAGCCGAACCGCGATCTCGAACTCGAAGGCCACCTCGGTCAAGTGCCCACGACTCCATACGTATCTGAACTTCGCTCCAGACCGTTGAAAATCGGCCCCTTCGTCATTGGTTGAAATAGACGAAAGGCCTATGCCAACAGGTGGCGGCTCGTTCGAAGTCGCACCGTTCCCTAGTTGTGGGCCTCTCCATTTGTTCGCTCGCGGTGCTTTTCGTCGTCAGTAGCGGCTACGGCGAGGCGAGCAATGCACGGGATTTTCCGGTCCAAATTCCTTCGGCGGACCATACAGATTCCGGGATCGAGAAGTCCTCTACTCTTGACCGCGTAAATCTCGAAACGAACTCCTCAGTTCTGGATCACGGAAAGGAGACCGCCATGGCCGATGGAGGAGACAACGAGACAGGTCCGTCGGTCGTCGCTCCCGCCTATTCTGGTCCGCCGAGATTCTCCGGACCCGCCACATCGCATCTTCTTGGCCAGTCCGCCGTGACCTCGGGTGGCGGCCCTGGTGACTGGAAGTTCGGGTCGCTTGATAGTCACGGTATGGCCTTCTACGTGACAAAACTGACTTTTAACATAACGACCCCACAAAGCTCGTCCGAAGGTGACACGGTTTTCATTGGCGCCTCGGTTTTCGACAATGGATACGTCTACGACCAGATGGGAATCGTCGGCGCGGGAAGCCAGGGCGGTCAGTGGTCGGTTAGTCAGACCTCGAGTCCGTGCTACAACACGGGCAACTGGTGCGCATATTTCTCGTTCGGCGTGGTGGGGTGGTGGAGTTGCGCTACAACGTACTACTCCTTCTCGTACGGCCCACTCGCATATTCTGAGTCATACCGGTTTACTATGTCGATCTCTGGCGGCACAGTTTCCTTCCAGGTTCAGGGTCCCAATGGTGCGGGCACGGTTATCGGATCAGGAACCTGGTACACCGGGGGAACGAGTTTCGTGTTGGCAGACTATACACAGGAGTGCTGGAATCCCATCGTTGCCTGGGACGATTTTACAGATTACGAAGAGGATTATGGGAATAATCCTGTTGAGGCATGGCCTGCGTTTAACTTACACACGTCAATCGTCGCGCAAACGCCTCCCTCAGCTGCCTACCAAATTTCTTGGACGACATACAGCGTCAGCCCGCCGACAGGCTTCCCGGGCCAGTATGAATCATTCTGGAACAGTCCATACAATGAAGTGAATATCTCCAACGAAAACTTCGCTTCGTGGGTCGGGACGTGGTTTGGGAACGGCGAATTTACAGTCCAGGTTAGCAATACTGCTCCTCGCGTCATTGACGCCGAGATAGACCCGTTGGCGGACCCTTCCTACGGTTTTCCGGTGAGCTACCAATACAACTTCTGCTCTGTCCCCTGCGGTGACGTCTCCTTTTCACCGGCATCCTCGACTGTGCAGGCAGATTCTTACTTTTACCTTCCAAATGCAAAGATGATAGTGAGCCTGCCATCGGGTTTTGCCGTTGGCACCTACCTCATGGCCCTCTACGCCGTCGAATCAAACGGTGAGACTTATCTCACGTTTTGGTCCTTGATCGTCACATAGCTGACGCTCCGGTCCAAACTGAAAGATCGCCGTCCGGTTACCGGTGCACATCGTGTTATGTGGAACTCTGATTCGATCAGGTGTCGAGTTGCGCGAGTCGTGGCCAGTTCGCCCTTACGGTAAGCAAAACGGCGATAGCGGAACCGGAGGCGATGAGGAGGCCCCCGGCGGCCTCTACGAGTGGCGCTTCGCAAGTGGCGGTTGTGCCGGAGTTACAGCCTAGGGGAGGACAGCCAGTCTGCTGCGATCCCCCACAGCCTGCGAGATAGGCCGCCACGAACACCACCACGCCGACGCTGACAACTATACACGATACGATGAGAAAGGCGAGTTTTGGTGAGCGCATCTGAACCTCCCCCACGCACTGGAACGTTCGATCCCGGGCCGGCTGGGCTGGACTCCTATCCTTGTTGGCGCCGTTAAGGCTTTGGTTCGCTCGATGCGGGGCAGCGGCTATCCGAGCCACCCTGCGGTCGAACCTCCTTCACAATAGCCCTGGGGTATCGATTCTGCCAGCTTAGAGAGCGGAGGCTCGGTTCGTCGGCAATACTTCCGATTGAATGATGGAATGCTTCCGCGAACCTGCGTAAGATGCATACCGCCGGACGCCTTCGGACCTGTATTGCTCGTCCGAAAGAATCGGGAAAGTCCGATACCGAGCAGGCCCAGAGGGCTTGGGCGGGGAAGGAGAGAAGGGCCACTCTGCCTCGACCCCCGAGATTCGGGCCGGTCATCTGCTCGGTGTGCTTCGACCTCGCGCCTTGCGCGGTCCACCCGAATGCCCCTGAGATTCGAGCTCTCGAGGCTCGTGAGAATTCGACCTGGTGGCTCTGAACGGTTCCTCAACGGTATTATCACCCGGGACGAGGGTGCGGAGTCGTGGCAGGGATAGTCCGAATCGTCTTTGGAGTTTTGTTCCTGCTCGCCGGGATAGTCTTCTTCGTGACTATTATCGGCATCTTGCTTGGAATTGTGTTACTCATCATTGGAATCGTTCTACTCGCATCCGGGATCTCCGCGAGGGGGGACGCCGAGAGGATGAGTCAGCAACAGGCGCAGACCAACATGCTCCTCCAACAGCAGATTGCAATGAACGCCGCTCAGGCGAACCGTCAGATGTATGCGCCGCCGCAATACCAGTCGCCGGCTCCTCCTCCCCCGCCGCCATCCGGCGGTTCAACTCGATTTTGCCCGTCGTGCGGGGCTGGAGGCCAGATGGCCGGTGGATTCTGCTCCTACTGCGGCAAACCAGTGCCCCGGTAACTCTAGACTCGCTGGCGGCCGGGCTGAGCCCGTCCAGCACGGGTCGCCGAACGACATCTCTTTGAAGTTGCCCCTCGATATCCGAAGCAGGGGAGCTATGGTCCGGTCGAGGCGCGAAACCGAGGATCCAAGGACGCAGTTCGAACATCGTATGGTGACGCTCGAGACCAAAATCGATGCCGTTCTCTACGACGGAGGATGGGAGCGAATGTATCAGGCGGCCGGACGATACTTGGCTCAGGCCGAGCAAGCCTTTGCTACCGGAGATGTTGGCGGCGCTCTCGTCATGCTGGGGCACGCCAAGCACATTCTCGGAATGAAGGTAGAACCCGACGAGTGAGTCCGTCAATCCCCGCCGAACGCTGAACGGGAGATACCTAGATCGCGAGGTCGAACCAGAGGACCGGCTCCGTCGTCGGACGGTTCACCCTTCTGTGGAGGGGTCGGACGGCCCGACTACGGGACCATCGCGGTCAGTTCGTCCCAAGAGATTTTGTAGCCCGCCACGTGCTTTCCCTTGAGGACTGCCTTCCCTCTCTTCGGGAGCCAACGAATCCCCGCCTTCGCGACGAAGAGCGTTCCAACTACTGCCTCCTTCTTGTTCGGGTGATCGGCGGCCGAGATGTAGATCTCAATCCCCTTGACGCCGAGCTTGAAGGCCGTGTCGCCGCTAGAAATGTACGCGAATCGCTTTCGGGCCATGCGAGGGTATCTCCTTCTGCGTATGAATGCCACGGGAACTCCGTGGGGACCAGTCATCGGCGAAAGTCTCGCGCAGCGTCACCGACCATTCGAATCAGCCCCGCCTGGGGGAGTGGGGGGCCAGAGGGCCGGCGGGTTCTGTTCCTACTGCGGGAAAGCGGTCCCGCCATAATCCCAAGGTTCTCGCTGACGATTCTAAGGCCTGCAAACGCCCGACGACCTCCGATCATCGAACAGTACCTTCAAAGTCCAGTATTCGAATCCATCTTGGGCAGTCTGTGGGCCTGGCGGATTGGGTCGGCTTCGCGTTCGTCTTCGTCGTGGTGGTCGCAATCGAACTTTGGCTCCTGTTCGACCGTACACTATCCGAAGGGCTCGCGTCCGAAATCGGGGTCTCGCCGCTCGTTTTCGCGCTTCTCTGCTGGCTCGCCGCAGCTGTCATCATCGGCGTCGTTTACGAGGCCGCCAAGCGCGGCAATCGCGAACCGTAAGCGAAGGCCCCCATGGTCCGGAAGGGACGAGAATAGACCCACACGGGGTCGTCTCTGGACTCGGGGGGCCCCACACCCCGTTTTTGGGGTCAAAACCCGCCACGCCGTCGATTTGGGGGTCAGTGCGGGATTAAACCGGGTCCCTGTAGTCGGATCGGCCACCTCCGACAGCCGACGCCTCCGTTCGGCTGGGACGAGGCCGGCGGCAGGTTGAAGTCGGTGGCACCAATCGGCCGACGTGGGACTCTGGGATTGGCTCGGTCGTCGGGAAGCCGACGAGTGGCTCTACAAAAACCGGGCGCAGTTCGCTGCGATCCTAGGTCTCGCAATCATCGGTCAGATTGTCGCTCTGATTTTCGGTCTCGATGCGGGTTGGCACTGGCCCGCGGGTTGGTTACCGCCGGTTTCAATCTCGGACCAGGTCGAGGCGTTGCTCGCTACCGGGACGCTTGCGCTGGCATTCGCTGGACTCGTCTCCGCGGTCAGCTCGATCGACACAACCAGGGCCTCTCATCGACCGAGTCCGGTGCTCGCTACTCTAGCTCTTGGAGCCGGTCCGCCTGGCCCGACAACTGGCCCCGGCTTGGAAGGCCCCAGACTGGCAATTCGAAACCTAGGACCGGGGGTCGCGAAGGACGTCAAGTTTACATGGTTCATGTTCCCGGAAACTGTCGAAGCAAAGGCGCTCGTCCGTAAGGCGAATCTCAAGGCGCCGACGACGGGTACTGTTGGGGCATACCGGACGTACCTCGATCCCGACCCGGACGAGTGGTGGGACGTTACGATCCAGTCGCCCTACCCGGCGATGGATTATATCGTCGAGATCGAGTCGCGCGACGTTTTCAATCGAGACCTTCATACCGCCCGTTATCGGGTCCGCGACGTCACATCCCCGGCTGCGAGGTTATCCGGGCAGCGAGTTTGGTGGATCATGACGCCGCCGACCGTCGATTTCGGCAAGTTGCCATCTATCCAGGAGATGATCGAGCGGGCGAAGCATTCAGCGCCTCCGTTCTTTTGGGACGTGTAGTCCAGCCGGATTCCTGTGTCGACGCTGAGGTCGAGATAGAGCCGCATTCTCTTGAGCGCCTCGCCCTTTCGAGTCTATCGCCCGAGTTTCTCCAAGCCCTCAACATCGGTATCGGCGGCCAGGTCATCGACGGGGCAGTTCCCGACCGAGCGCTTGAAGGGGAAGTCTGCCATTCCGGGTTTGATACCGTGGCCAAGGATCGTGGAACCCTAAGCGAACTCGCCGACGATGTGCGTAAGGCGGCCGAGCTTCCAATCTTCCCTTTCCGAGGGAACCTCCCGACCGAGGAGGCTGTAACTTGGTCGGGCGAGGACGCGACCGAATTTCTGACTCTCGCGAAGAAGATCGGGGCCAAAGTACTATACCTGAACGAGGCGATAGTTGGTCAAGGCGACGAGAATCCGGAGCGGGCGAAGCACGTCGGGGAGACTTGGCTCGTCGAACTCGCCTTCCTGTTTGACGGCGAATTCCATGTCTTACTGAAGACCGCCGAATGGGCGGGGATCGACGAAGAAGAGGCCGACGAGCAACCCAATACCGACAACTCGGGGGCTCTCGAGACGCTGACTACTCGGAAAGACGAGTTCGTTCAGGAGTTCGTCGCCGGGATGAAACAGCGCCCGGGCCCGCTCGAGACGAGTCGATTCTCTATCGAACAGGGTTTCCGCCGATTCCTCTCCACGAAGTTAGAGCTACCAGCCCCGGCGGCCGGATTATTCCCGGGAGTTCCTCACGATGGCTCTCCTCTCGATCTTCTGGTCCAGAAAATCGCAGACGACTTATCGATGGACCTGAGTGCGAGCCTTGCCGAAGAAGAGCGGACCCGAATCGAACCGCTAGTCGCCGAGTGTGTTGCTTGGGCCGAGGAGAGGGGTCTGACCAGGCTTTCGATGGGTGACGTCGAGGTCTTCCTTGACGAAAAGAGAATTCGGGTGTCCCGCGCAGCCGTCCGCCTTCTCTGCAATCGAGCGAAGGTTGCCCTTCGGACGGCGAAGAGGTAGCTCGATGCCAGGAAGAAACCCCATCGACAGATTCCCCGTGGAGGGTCGACTCACCGGATGTCCTCTCGTCTCCGGGGTCCGACCGGGTGAGACGTTACATCAGAGTCGAGAGGCGATAGACCCGTCGCGTAGCCGGAAGGAACGGACCGAACGGAGGCGGGCCTGACCGCTCTCCGGAAACCTATACCGGAATCCCCTCCGGAAACCCCGATTCGCTAGTTTCCGGAAGGGTTCCCGGAGGGGGTTCCCGCTAGGTCGGGGTACTTTTCGAGCACACGATCTCGTACCGTGGACGCCGGGTGACCCACCGACTTGCCAATCTGCGTCCACGACATTCCCTGTCGTCGAAGCTCGGCACATCGCTCAGCGTCGACGTCGGCCCTCTTCCGACCCCCCTTCGACCGACCGAGCGGTTCTTCGGCAGATGGTGCCGGCATGGGCTCGGCGAGGAGGTCCTCTTCGACTATTCGGATGTTGTCGAGAATCGCCCGCCCGTCCCCTTTGCTGTCCCGAATGACGGATAGAATCGCTGCCTCCGAAGGACGGAGACCGAGACGCGAGGACACTCGAGCGATAAGGGCGCGACTGGCCCCATCGTCAAGTCGAACAAACTCGACGAGCCGAGTTCGAGACTCGAGGCCGGGATCACCAATCTCTTCGTTCGCCGTTATCACAATGAGTGCATGGGAGGCAGCCAGCTCGAGGGGCCTTCGAAGCGAAATCCGATCATTCTTCGTGATCCGCTCGAACTCGTCAAGGAGAACGATCAGCCGAGAGTTGCCGTCATTCCAGTCCCGATGACCAGCGATTGACTCTAGCTCCTCACGAAGACTGACGGCAGTCGACTCCCCACAGTTCCGCTCCCAGACGGTTGAGTTCGTTATCTCGCCCGCGAGTGCATACGCGGTGCTAGTCTTACCGGTACCGGGCGGGCCTTCGAAGAAAAGTGCGTTTGACGGTGACACGCCCCGGTTGAGCGACGCGACAACCTTGCGCAGGATCGCGACGGCCTTGGGCTGGCCCAGCACCTCATCCAGGTTCCGTGGTCGAAAGTCGAAATTCATCTGGATGTCCTCCCGCAACCTGCCGAATTGGTCCTACTTCGGGTTCGGTCCGAGTTTCGCCTTCCGAAACATCCGCTCTGCGAGCCCGACTTCGATCGCCCCTACAACCATCACGCTCGCGGCCAGGCCGAGCACAAGCCCGACAACGTCGACGCCGAGGTACTCACCGATCAGGAGGACCGAGAGGAACTCTGCGGCCACAACGATCGCGCTCACGCCGGTCGCGAAGCCACTGGTCGCCTGGATCCACGCGGAGAAGAACGGTTCCATCTCTGTGACGAACTCTTGCAGCGCGGTACCAACAATCTTTGCTACTGATTCGACAAGGTCGAAGTCGGCCTTTGGGCCTTCGCGTTCGATCTCGGCCTTCACTTGTTGCTTCTGTGCCGGCTTCGACGGGAGGAGCTTCTTCCCGTAGTGAAGGGCGAGCGGTTGCAGAAAGTTCACGAGGAAGCCGCTTACGGTGGTTAGGAGGACCCCGGCGACTAACCCTTCCGCAAATGAGGCCCAATCCATGCCTCCCGACTCCGGTTCCTCCTAAAGCACTTGACGCCCGGCGACCGGGTGTTTGAATAGCCAACCGAGGATTACGCCGTCAGAGCATGCCGCCACGCCCACGACGGATTTGGGTCGACTCCGGACCATCTGGTAGCCCCGATCCCGGAGAACGAGTGATGGTCTTCGTGGCCGAGACCATGGAGCCGGAGCTTGAGTCTGTATCCGTCCCCGTTGAGCGGGAGTTTCTTCAGTCTCACACCACGCTTGCCATGAGCGACATCGTCAACTTCGACCTTGCTCCGTTCGATCAAGCAGCCAAAGGGTCGTACATGAAGGGAAACGAGGGTTCGGATTTCGTCGCGGTTTATTATGCACTCGAGAAAAATCGGCCCGCTCGTTCGGGCGAGAACCTCGAGATCATAGGAGACGGCATGGTCATCGAGTGGCTCAGGAGCGGGCAGAACAAGGTGTCGGCGAGATGGGGAGGAAAGAACTGGGCTCCCGATCTCACCGCGAAGATTCGGAACGCAGAACAACGGTTCGGGCACGTCGCGTACCGGGTAGTCGCTTCTCCGGCTAACCGGGGAGGTCATTATTCGGATGATATCGTTCGGAAGAACAAGTCGACGTTCTGTCTCGATCGGTAGCGATTCGGGAGGAGAAGCGATGGTCAAGGACAAGAGTGACTTTCGGATTGTGGCGAATCCGCCGAAGGACGGTTCTCCGCCACTGGGGCTTCGACTCACGAAGACTGTTCGGGCGCGCGACGAGAGTCTTTACGTCTTCATGATGCCCGGTTTGGTTCCGAACCCTCTGAAACTCTCAATCCACCCGACCGGAGATATCCACCTCGAAGCGAAAGGCGTCGGTCGGATCGCGCGCGTGGACAAGGAGACCCTGATCGAGAGTCTGAAGTCCGGGACTCTCGACGAGCCCCTGGCAAGGTTCCTGACTCCGAAGCTCCGGCGGGAGGCCGCCGAGGGCTTCCTCGTTCCGGCTGACCTTGTTCCCCACACTGAGGTCAAGACCGGAGAGCCGCTTGCCGACGCAGATCTGTCGATAGGGACCCTGCTCGAGAGTATGACGAAGGTCGAGCTGGACGACACGACTCAACTATCGAAGGCCATCGGCCTACTTCGGGCTGATGGCAGACTCCCCCCGAAGACCATGCTGATGCTCACGACTGAGGGTTCGGTTCGCCCGATCGTCTTCCTCAGTCTACTCGACGCCCCGCTAACAAGCATCCCCGAAAAGCTGCCGGAGGGGCTTCCGTTTCCCAAAACACTTCAAGGCGTAGCCGACGGACTCCGAAAGTATGGTGGAATATTGTTCACGATGCCCGACGAGAGCGAGTTACGCGAAATCTCAAAAGTGATCGGGTTGGGTGACCTGTTCGACGGGATCAACCGACTCACCGCCAGCTTGGACGAGCCTACCGTGGAGGCCAAGGTCAGAGCGACGTGGAGTCAGATCGAGCCGGCCTTCGCCGCACCGGCGAGGGCCATCGCTCGGGCGAAGCCGCTCCGTCCTCTGAAACCTTCGAGTGCTCCGAAGACCCGCAGGAAGCGAACCCGGCCAGTTCCTTGAACCATCATCCGGTGGGCTCGTGACCGATACTGGCAGCTTTGGGGGCGGGACGGCTGACTTAGTTTACTTCATCGTCGGATTGATCGTCTCGGTCATCATTTTCATCTTGGCGGGTGGTGGCGAGTATCTCCGAACGAGATGGGCCGAGCGTACCGGAGACGTTCTCCGGACTACGGTTCTCTCGAAACACCTGAACGTACACCCTCAGTCACGGGTCCACTTCCAGCTTAGGGTCGACAACCTTGGCCGCCAAACGAGGACGGTCGGAGTGGGGTACGGTGATCCTCCCCGAACCAGGAAAAAGGACCCTTCGGCGATCTATTACGGAGACCTTCTCGGGCCAGCCGAGATTCTTCTGCACCCGAGCAATCAGCCGGTCACCACCTTCCCTCTCAGCGGGCGTGACCAACAGGAGCTTGAGGTCTCATTATTGCCGAAGAGGGAGGGAACTACTGAGATTTTGATTTTCATCTACCTCGACAGTTTCAACGGAAGGCAGTACAACCTGGGTCCGTTCCCGATAGAGGTCTCCAACAAATTTCGACTCTAGCGACCTCGACGGTCCGATTCTTACCACAGACGGGCCGCCCGCAAACTGAATGCGGGCGTCTACCTTCTCCGGGCTCGGGCACGACCCATGTCGACTGTGCGTCCCTCGACCGAAGACCTGCAGAAGATGGCCGAGGCTTGGCTCAGAAAGACCGGGTATCCTCTCGAGATTCGAACTGCTCGCACACTCCGGCAGGCTGGATTCTCGGACGTGTCTCGGTGGCCGAGCTACCGGAGCGAGTCGACCGGCAAGTTCCGCGAGATTGACATTCGGACGCAGGACGTCCTTCATCGGGGATCGCCCGACGTCGAGTTCACCGTAAACTGCGTGTTCGAGTGCGTCTACTCGGCGGACCAACCGTGGATCATCTTCCCGCACGATGGTCCGGACTCGAGCCTCTTCGCCGAATGGGACGCCAGGCTCTGGACCGGGGCGTCCTACTACATGGGGAAGGCAATCGCTGAGTACCTGGACGAGGAGGGCGTTCCGCCGAACTTAATCACGTTCCCATCACCATTCGGGTACGGGATCCGGCAAGTTGGATTCCACGCCGGCAAGTCAAAGGACCGGGAGGCTAAGGACGATTTGCCCGAGGCGGACGAACCCTGGCGAGATAAGGTCGCTCAGGTAATCGACGCGGCTCTCGCGATTCTGTCGACACAGGGCGGCGCCGCAAACCGAGGACTGGTTCTCCCGGTCCTCGTCCTCGATGGGGAGTTGTTCGAGGTTCGGCTCGGCGATGGTGATGACTTCGAACTAAAGGCCGGACCCGGCTACGCCTCGATCCTCGTTGAGCGGATCGGTTTCTCCGAGCCGTCGATCCTGGTCCAGGTCGCCACCGAACGGGCGCTTCCGGCATTCGCGAAGTCGTTACGCGAACACATCGATGAGTTCGAAGGTCTCGTTCCGGAACTGATCAAGCGGGCCTACGAAATCGCTAACCGAGCCGCGATCGTTTCGTTAGCCGGAGCCAGGGGACCGAAGGGGATTAGGTCCGTGCCGGAGACCGAGACGGACGAGTGATCGAACGGAGATCGCGTCCCGCTCACAGGTACCGGCGAACTAGTCCTCTGTCAAGACCCTCTGAAAAATCCCTCTCGTCCCGGGACGGGGAAAAGTGATCTTGACTCGGAAGCGCTGGGCGGCCGGGTTCGGAACGGTGCCCGCCGGCAACGGCTGAGCCTTTCGATCGAGTCGATACTGCCGGCGACGAGCCTCACGAACTGCGTTCCGGCAGGACTCTTGAAACCCCGGGTCATCGGCGACGTACTGGGCTTCGTCATCGGCGTAGTGGAACTTCCCCTGGATTTCGTCGATCGCGAGTCGCATCACTCTGGTCTCGGGGTCTGAATCTTGCGAGAGTTCGGCCCAACCGATCTCGATGTGGACGGATCCCTTTTCGAAGCTCATCGTTCCTTCGTGCTCCCTCAAACCACGTTGAGAATGAGGTCGAGCACGCTGAAACCGACGAGACCGACGATCACGGCGAAGATGTAGATCCCGAGGCTCGTGAGGACCGCGTAAGGATGCCAGCTGACGAATAGCAAGTCCGTCGCGACGAGTACGAGACCGACCGTGACCAAGATGAAGAGTGGCTCGGATAGCACGACGAGGACGATCTCGAGGACCGACGCGAACGCCGCGAACCCGACCGCGACGTAGACGTTCCCCATCGGTGGTATCACGTCCGAAGAGCCGATAGGGGTTGGGTCGCTGTCGGGGAAATAGCCCCTATTTCCTTAGCCGATCCCGGACGAGAATGGAGAGGGGGGGACCCCATTTCCCCGCGTCGCTTCGCGCACCTTTCGCAAACGCAGGTCTTCTTGTGGCGTCCCCACCGAACCGTCGTACCGGAACCGGCGGCAAGATTCACTCGGCTCTGATACGCCGCCCTCGTCGCTTTGGAGATCCGGTCGCGGTAGTCCGCGTCGACGGCGGCGAGAACGCTGAGGATGATGTCCTTCGCGAGCTTTGGAGTGTTTGAATCGAAGTTGAGTAGCGGCTGATCCACGAAGTGCCAGCTCACCTTCGAGGCGGCAAGGCGGTCGAGGATGTAGAGTGCGCTCCCGATCCCACCCCTGGTCATTCGGCTCAAGCTCGTGAACACGACGACGTCGAACGGCCGCCCTCGTTGGAGACTGGCGGCCGCGAGGAGACGGTTCAGTTCGGGGCGGTCGTCCTTCCCTCCCGAAACGATCTCGACGAATTCGTTTGCTTCGGTTAGGGAGAGTCCGATTCTCGAGCAGTACGCCCGAAGGTTGTCGACTTGGTTCTGGAGGATGCGACGCTCGTCCTCGGAGTCACGGCTCACCCGAGCATAGACGGCGGCCCGGACGCGCGGGCTCGACGAGTTCATCAGGGGGCCTCAGGATGAGCCGACCGGAGGCGACAATGGGCGACACGACGATACATTGGTCCGAAGCGGTGAGACTCGCCGAACGATGGTGGGATGAGGCAGCCGACATACGAAGGCTCACGAGCAACGACGAGGAGTACGCGTTCCTGAGGGTCCTGAGCGACGACGGGCTCCGGGCAGCGTGCCTCGGGGCGGCCATCGCCCACTTCGAACAAACTCCTGGATCGTTGTTCGACACCCGACGAAAGTGGATGAAGGAATAGGAGACGGGCCCGATGTGCGTCAGGTGTCTCGACAGCGTAACGTCGGAGGGATCGAACCTCCAGCTCCGTCTCGTGTCGTGCTTCTGCACTTGCCTCCTCGTTCCCCAACCCCCCGCTCCAGTGGAGTCCGAGGAAATCTGCGCCGACTGCGGGCACGCGCACGCGACCCCGGAGGTGAATCTCCTGACGAAAGAAGGGCCACGCCGGGCGCGGGTGCGTCTTGTGATCACCGCCGGGCGATAGCGGGATCGGAACGGGATCGGTCATCCGAGACCCACGAGGAACAGTCCTGCGATTAGGAACATACCGAGCGCAAAGCCGGCGACGAGGACGGAAGAGTCGGCGAGCCCGCGAACATCGGGCGCCGCATCATCCTGCCATTCCGTCACCGGTCTCGCACCCCCGGACGTCCTCGGGGACTCTCGCGGAGCTTAGCCCGTCGTTGACTTCCCGAAAGCCAAGGTCGATGGCTCCTACGGTGCGCTCGGAATTGTTCGGTCGTTGAAACGATTGGTTGGTTGCACTCCGGACAGGTCCGCCGACGAGGTTGCAAACTCATCTTGATCCTCGGCGGTCGAGGGGGAGGCGACGGCTCGTGAACGAAGACGACGCCGTCGGGCGTCACGACTCGTCTCAGACGTATGACCGCCATCAGGACCCCCGGTGCGTGCAGAGGGTGGGATTGCGGCGCGATCGAGGTCGCTCCACCCTCCGTTTAGTAACTAACTTTTTTTGAAATCTCGGTGAGTACCCAGGTTGGGTGTTGCCGCGGTATCGAACGCCTCCGGTCCCCCATCCGGGGTCTATTCGGACATCCGGGGGCAGTGGGTCCAGCATTTTCATTGTCCAATGACAAGCACGCGATGTCGCGGGTCGCTGCTCGCGGCAACCGTCTGCGGGAAACCACCGGTATCGAGTTCGATCTCGAGATGTCGCTCGGTCAACATGCGACAGAAGTCGAGCGGATCGATCTCGTACTCCCTCGCCTTCTCGAACCGCTTGATTTGTCTGTCGCTCGGGTCGGTGAACGCCTGAGCCGGGTCGAGGAGAAGGTAGAGCTTCGGCTCGTACTCCTCCATCCCCCCGCGACGGAACGCGCAGCAGATTCCCAGTCCCGCGCCGACCAACGAGGCAATCTCGTCGGAGCTTAGCCGGTGGTGCTCGCTCATCTCCTTCCTGAACCCCCTCGTCCGTCGGTCCTTCTCGATCTATTCCTTCAGGAGCGGGGCCGGAGAATCGTCGATCTCGGCCAACTTCCGGATCCTGGCGGCAAGCTCCTTTCGGCTAAGCTTCCGCTCCGGCGCCTCGCCGGTCGCGCCCTTCGCGACCCGCTCGACCTCATCCTTGTTCGGCATAGTTCTACTCCTGCGCCGGGAGCATCCCGGCCTCTGGTGTTTCGGGCATGACGCGTGAAGAACCTCGTTTCTTGACGAGGAAGTAGACGAACGCAAATCCCATGTGGAGACCGAAGAACTCGAACAGCGGGTTCAGCGTCCAACGGTGGGACGTACGGCGACGGCGCAGGATCGATAGTTCGACGTTCGCACGCCAAACCTCGTACCCGTAGTAAGCCGGGAACGACGAGCGGATTCCAGGGTCGATGAAAAGCGTCGGAGGACGGAGCCACCAGGCGAACACGCAATGATGACTGCCCGCTCCCTGACGATACAGTCCTCGAACTTCCACCACCGCGAGGGGATCGCCGTTCGCGGCGAACGTATCGGAGTCGGTCTGCGACGAAGCCCCGAACAGCTTCCGAGCGAGGAAGAACAAGCCGGCCGTCGACGCTACCGATCCGATTCCGACGGCGAGGACAAACCAGATCGCCGCCGGCGAACTTGGGGGCACGACCAGGAGGAAGAGCGAGCCGACGAACAGCGTGCCGCCGCCGCCGATCACGCACGTCGCGGTGATGAGCCCGGATCCCCTCATCGGTCACGGACTCCGTTGGTCGGTCGCCGACGGTGGCTGAAATGACGGGGAGAGAACCCGTCTCCGCGACCACCGTCGGCGTTGGCGAAGGCGTACTTTGATTCCGGCCCCGACCGACCGGAAAAAACACAGCGGAGTGTGATCGACGTGGACGTCCGAAATCCGAATTCCGGCCCCGGAAAGGGTCGCGTCGTCGGTTGTTAGGGTCGCTTTAGGGTCGCTTCTAGGGTCGCTTGCCCCCGGTAGCAAGGGTCGGTTAGGGCGCGTTATGGGGAGATTCGTCCCATGCGCGCGCGCACACGCATGGGGCGGAGATTGGCCAGGAAAGCGCCCCAAGCGACCCTTACGACAGTACGACGCGACCCTAGAAGCGCCCCGGATGCGCCCTAGAAGCGACCCTTTCTCCGGGCGGGCGTGTGCCAAGTGACGATATGCGGGGTCGACCATCACCACGCCTCCCGCTCGATGTTGGCCGTCGGCTTCGCACCGCGCGTCGTCAACAAGGCGACGCCCTTCCACAAGCGTTCCCCGTTCGACTTTACAAGCTCGAGCCCGTGCGCCTTGAACCTCGGGGCGAGCGCCTTGTCCGAGATGGACGCGTCCATCCCATGCTGCTTCCGCCACGCCCTGTGGGCGCTGTAGAGCACGGTGGAGTTCGTGCGCCACTCCGGACCGAGGAGGCACTCGTCTTCGAGGAACTCACCGACGGGATCCATCTCTTCTCGGTACTGTTCGGTCGCCTGGTCGATGACCGCGGCTGTCCCGAGCCCGTGCTTCTGCCACTCGAGCGCGCCGTGGACTACGTGGGTGAGGATGCCGGGTAGCTCCGCGAGGAGCTTCTCCTTCAGATGGGGGTCCGCGACCTGGTCGCCGGGCTTCGCCTGGTCGCGGTCGACCCAGCGCACCTTCCACGGGATGACGCGAAGCCGGCGGGCGATCCCGTAGTCGGACCCTTCGATGAACGGCAAGTGATTCACGAACAACCAGATCTTCCAGGTCGGAGGGAACGAGAAGAACTCGTGGCGGAGGAACCGTGCGGTTTGGGTGTCTCCGCCGGTCAGGCTCTTGATGACCGCCTCGTCAAGGTATCTGGACTCGCGCGTTTCCTTCGCGCACACGAACCGCGAGCCGGCGAGCATCGCGATGTCGTTCGGGATCCGCTCGCCGAAGTCCTGGGCGACAAAGGTCGAGAACGGCGTGACGCGCGAGTAGTCGCCGAAGAGCGTGTTCAGCACCTCGCTGAAGATCGTTTTCCCGTTGCCGCCCGTTCCGTGGTTGACAAAGAGCTTCTGCTCGCTGACGTCCCCTGTCGCGGAGTAGCCGATCGCCCTGCGCACGAACGTGATCAGGGCGTCGTCGGCCAGCGACTGCTTCAGGAACCGATCCCACTCGGGCGCTCTCGCGTCGCGGTCGAAGGCGACGGGAACTCTTCGGGTGATTCGATCGTCACGCCTATGTGGGCGCAGCTCTCCGGTTCGAAGATCGATGGTGCCGTTCGTGGCGTTGAGCAGGTAGATGTCTCTGTCCAGGTCCGCGTTGAACAGCGCGATTCCGGGCTGGGATCGGGCGAGATCCAGCGACGCACTGATGACCGCGCGGCTCTCGGTTCGATCCGCCCAGTTGCGGACCTGCTCTCGGTCTACGCTCCTCTCTGCTTCGGCTCGGATGATGTCGGGAAGGTGGGTGGCGGACTGGACCGCGAGGAAGCCTTCATCGACTTCGTATCGGATCCCGTCGTAGTGGAGCCAGCGGCCGCGTTCGACCCAATAGTGAAAGTCAGCCCCGAACGCCTTCGTGAATCGAATCGCATTGCCGAGTTCGCTGAGCCCCGCCTCCCCGACCTCCGCGCCCCGCTCGCCTGCTATGGCGTCGTCCGCCGCCCTCCTCCGCTTCGGGCGGTACTTGGTCGGAAGGAGGCGGTCAATCGTTTCGACAAAATCCAGTCCCAACGTCTCGGCGAATGGCGAGTACTTCCGAATGTCACCGACAGCCAATCGGACCACGTCGTCGACGAGAGGAATCAGACGGTGTACCTCTCCGTTGGGACGTGATCGTGGCGGAATTGCCTGGAGGGCCTCCTGGATGATCGAGGCCGTCCGTTTCTCGCCCAGCTTACGTCGAAGGAGCAGGTCCGCGGTCGCCCGCGTGTAGGGTTCGAGCAGTGGACCCTCTGACGTCGAGAGGCGCTCGCTCACGACCGCGATCATCGGGCCGTCGTCGAACTCCGTCATCTCCGCCCCCGTGCCCGCTTGGGTATCGCCACTCGGGGCGGCTCGTTCGAGAGGTCATCTTCCGCTTCGTTATCCGGGACCGGGTACGGCTCGGGCGGGTCATAGTCGTCGCAACGTCGATCGTCTTCGGGCTCGGCAGGTTCGGGCCAGGGGTCGCGGTGGATCTCCGAGACTTCTCTCTCGTGATTCTCTCGCGCCTCAATCAACTCTGTACAGGTGACGCATGGAGCGGTCCCCGCGTATTCGCCATGAATCGAGCAGAAGGACAGGTTGGCGGGATCCGGGTCGCGGACTGCGCAGACGGCGTGTACATGTTGTTGGGCCACGACCACGCGCAGGCGTCCTTCGTGGCGTTCGAGGACGAGGCGAATCATCGATCCGACTCCTCGTGGGCCCGACGCTCGTGCCGGCGTCGGGAACGACTGTTCGCGAACCCGCCCTTACTGCAGAATCTACAAACTTGATCGATCGCCCATGTTCCGAAATGGGAATGCGGGTCGGCCCCGGGTTTATCCCCGGGGCGGGCAATGCCCACCTCGCCCGTCGGTCGTGGAAAACTCGTCGCCATCCCATCCCCGTCCGACGCCTCCGGGGGATCTCCACCCCCGGGGGTCGGCTAAGAATTCTAGACCGCCTCCAGAAGGACGATCCAGTCGCCGACGCGGGCGGAGAGGTCCGAGGCCGGAAGTTCATCGGGGGTCGAGCGCAAGATCGCCAACAGGGGGTGGTTCGGCGGTAGTAGTCGACGAGCTGCGTGCTTGAACTCGCCGAGCCGGACCACGATCGGAATCGCCGGCGGTTCTACGCGGACCTGACTCGGAGTCATCGGGCCCTTCCACGGACCCCGTGATAGTTCTAGCCGTTTCTAGCGAACTTTCGAAGAATCGAATATCAAATCCAGGGCGATTGAAATTGCGGCGTTCTTCTTCCTGTCCGTCAATGCGAGCTTCGCCACGCGCATTCGAAGGTAGAACTCCGTCGACCGGCGAATCGATTCTTCCGCCCAAGGATTCGGTTTCGGTACCGATCGAATCGCGGCTACGTTCGTGAGTACAGCGTCCTTCTCTGAAACGAATCGGGTCGCAAGGGCCTTGACTTGCCTCCACGCCCTGGCGATCATGGCTTGCTTTAGATCTGGGTCGTCAGCTTGCTTTCTTACGAACGGCCCGATGCTGTACGCGGAGGCGCCGAGGCCGTGGAGCTTGACCGCGGGAGGAAACAGGTCGATCCAGGAATCGTCCAGAACTTGGGGATGACCCTCTCGGGGTTTCGGCCTCGGGAACACAAATCGCCGTGGGTCATTGGACCGGAACTCCTCGGGCCAGGTCTCCTCCCCTGGCCATCGGAGATCATCGAGGGGAAGTTTGTGTCGGATTCTTCGGACGAATTCCCGGTGGAAGTCACGTCGAGCCCGGTTCATGAGCGCCGACTGCAGGCGTACAAGCGGCTCGCGAATGTGCTCTGCGTTGCGACCTTCGTCCGCGAGCGCGAACACCAGCGCCTCGACCGATCCTCTCCTGTCCTGCTTCTTCTTGGCCTCGAGCGCTCGCACCTCCCGCCAGAGCTTGGCTTCGCGACCCGCCTTTCGCGCGGCGCCCCGTAGACGACGGGGCAGTGTTCTGAGGGCCTCGACATCAGAGGGATCGAGTTCGAGGCCCGGAAGGTCGATGTAGACCGTTCCCGAGTCATCCATCGACCAGTGCATCTTGCCGTCTTCCCGACTTTCGCCGACTGTGTGGCGGGCTCGGGGCATGGCAAGTCCTCTGCCTAGATCGGTCTCTGGAGGATCGACGAACCGTCGGGGAATTCCTTTATGGTGTCCCACCCGGCGAGGATCAGCGGCCGAGCTTCCTCATCGTTCTTGGCTTCGCGACGTAGCGGCGACGCCGAAACGGAATTCGAGTCCTCGGCGGTGGTTACGCTTCCTCCTCGCAGAGCGTCTTGGATTGCCTTGAGCGCCTTGGCGAGGTCTTCGTTCTGGGTGCCTCCTGTTTGTTCTTTCTCGATTGCCCTCTGGAGACTCGCCAGAAGCTCGCTCTTGGTGTCGACCGCGCGCCGGTCCGTCTCCGAGAGACTTAGGAACGGAACACAGGACTCGTAAGACTCCCTGAGTTTTCCGACCCCCTCGTTCGTTTCAAGATTGTAGATTGTGTCAGTGCTGAGGTGACCCATCAGCGCCTCGCGCCGGGTCTTCGTGATCAGCCCACGACTCTCGCAGCCTTCCATCTGAACCGAGAACCACTTTCGGAAGAGGTAGGTGTGCCAGTAGACGCCCTTCGGGGCGACCCGGCGCATCGGTTCGGCAATCGTGAAGGCGAGCGACTTGCGGCTGACGAACACGGTTCCATCCTTGGCCTTTCGTTCGGATGCATGCCCCCGAGGGTCGGCTGCGATCACAGGGCTCGCCGGCGTGAGTGTCTCTCCGCCGCTCGTCCTCGAGCGCAGGTACGAGAGGAGCGCATCGGCGGCGTCCGCGTTCCCGAAGGTCACGTACCCCTTCCCGTTCTTCGATAGGTGCTTCGGAACTCGAATCAGGAAAGACTTCGATTGTCGGAACCTGGGGGCGTCCGGTCCGTCGAGCACAAGCTCGGGAAGGTGACGGAGCCGCAGTCCATCGGCTTCGAACTGCGCGCCCAGGACACCGATTCGGATCCCCGACGAGCTAACCAAGAGCGCCGCCGCCCTTGCCCGCGCGGGAAGGACGCTGGCGATCTGACGCATCTGGTCGAACGTCGGTATGATTTCGCGGTCTCCGCCGTCCTCTTCTTCGTCGCGCTTCTTCGCCTTGGGGTTCCACGCGGGGGCCGCGTTGTTGTACTTCAGGAAGGCCCTGGCACCGTACCAGAGATTGATCGAATACTTCTGCGAGTAGTTGTCCTTGAGATCCTGCGCGAGGAAGGCCACCACTCGATCCTGGAGGCCGGCGGGGTCCTTCTTTGCAAGAGCGAGCAACGCGCCGGCGGTCTTGAAGCCGGCCCGACGCAGGAAGATCTCCAGCCCGGTTAGTTGTGTTTCGGCCGTGGCGTGGACCGATTGGTCGTTATACCACCGGGCCACTTCGGGCTCTCGACGGAGGGAATCGATGCGTTCGGTGGTCGTCGGCTTCGGAGCCATGAGCACCCCCACGCATCCTTACCTAATATACTTTAGGACGATGATATCGGGCCTGTAGCTTAGCTTGGATAAAGTACTGGCCTTCTAAGCCAGCAATCTCGGGTTCAAAGGTCCCGGGCGGGCGCCGCCCGAGGCGGAAACTCCCGACAGGCCCGTGGACTACGCCGTGCCGACCTGGGCCGCGCAGTTCGCGCAGAGGATCGATTTCGGCCCGGGGGGCAGCGGCGACCCGCAGAGCGGACACGTCGCGCGCGCGTCGGCCGCGGCGATCAACTCTTGGACGCTCGTACGCAGGGCCGGGTCGCCTCCTGCGGGTCCGACGTCGAATCGCGCGGAGGACGAGTCGGTGGGGGGAAGGAACGCGTCGAGGCGCGGGCGATACACCCCGGTCCGGCGGTCGAACGAGACGAGACGGTGCTGGACGAGCCCCTGGAGCGCCGAGTCGACGAGCTCGCGGATCCCGCCGAAGACGTGCGAGAGCTCGACCGAGGTGAGCCCGGGAGATTCCGTCAGGACCTCGAGGCAACGGACCCCGAGCAGGGAGAGGTCGCTGCGCGCAATGTACTGGTCCATCGCCCAGGCGAGCCGCGAACTCCGCCGTACCCTCTGGCCGGGCGAGAGTCGGCCGGCCCGGGGGTCCGGCAGCAGAGTCGAGTGCAGCACGTCGAACTCGTAGCGGAACCGTTCCTCCGGTAGGTAGACGAGGACCGCGACACCGAACGGGACGATCGCTTCCTCCCGGCATGCACGGAGCGCCTCGGCGATCGTACCCCCGACACCGCGCAGGTCGATGCGTGCGCCCCCGGACGCGGCCCGCTCCTCGTCGGCCTGCGACCGGAGCAGGTAGTGCTCGCGGACCAGGATGCGGGCGAGCCCGCGGATCGCGGGGCCGGGTTCGAGCGGGTGGACCTCCACCGAACCGTCCGGGAAGAATGCCAGGCGTTCGAACGGCAGGAGAAATCGCCACGCGGCCCCGGGGGGCGGGAGCGGGTCGAGACGGAGCTCGCCCGTCGCAAAAGTGGCGCTCGGGTCCGCGATGACGGCGAACAGGTTCGAGTACTCCTTCCCGTCGGCCGAGATCGCGACCTGGCCGAGCGGCGGCCGGCGGCGGGAGAGGTACTCTTCCGACGACCGGGCGAGCGCGCGTTGCGAGTAGGCGTCGTGACGGTCGCCCGCGATCCGGGACGCGAGCGCGTCAATCTCCGGTGGGGTCACGGCCGTCACGAGAACGCCTCGTATCGATTGCTATCTCGTAGAGAGAGATAAAGCGACGGGCCATCGTATCGAGGGACGACGTGCGGCGCACACGCTCGGCGGACTGCCGCGCGATCCGTCGACGTTCGTCGGGCCGGTCGAGGTACTCCGCGATCGTCGCGGCGAGCGCTCCCGGCACGAGGACCGGGACGCGTCGACCCGTCACGCCGTCCTCCACCACCTCCGCCGCGCCGCCGGATGCCGGCGCGAGCACCATCGCCCCGGACGCCATCGCCTCGAGGAGCGCCACGCTCGACGTGTCGCTCGTCGACGGCAGGACGAACAGCTCGGTCTGCGCGAGGAGGGACGCCTTCTCCTCTTCGGCGACCGGGCCGACGTAGCGGACCCGTTCTCGGAGTCTCGGGCTCCGTGCGATCCGGTCCCGGACCGCGACCTCTTCGGGGCCGGTCCCGCCGATCACGGCGACGAGGTCCTCATGCGCGAGCGTCTCCTCCATCGCATCGAGGAAGCGGTGCACCCCCTTGTCGACCGTCAATCGGCCGAGGTACGTCACGAGGGGGTCCGACGGTAATCCGCAACGGGCGCGCCAGTCCGGAACCTCGAGCCCCGGCCGGAACCGGTCGACGTCGATCCCGTTCGGGACGACTTCGACGGGATGGCGGAACGGCTTTCGTGCCCGCGAGACGAGCGCGTCGCGCGCGGCCGCGGACGGAGCCGTCGCCACATCGCATCTCCAGTAGGTACCTAGGTTGTACCACGAGGCGACCCGGAAGAACGTCGGCACCAGAAGTCGGGACGGAACGCTCGACTGCATTTCGGCGATGTTCGTGTGGAACGTTCCGACCAGGGGAAGGTGAAACCGCCGCGACGTGAGGAAGCCGGCGCTCCCAACCCCTCCCGGTGAGTGGATGTGGAGCACGTCCGCGTCGCCGATCCCCCGTCGCTCCCGGACGAGAGCGAACGGGTTGACCGGCCATCGGTATTGCGGATACAGCGGCGACGGGATGGAACGGACTCGGGTGACAACGACGCCGTCCGGATCCGTCTCTTCCGTCCGCGGCCCCGCGGCGGGATTCGGAGCGAAGACGTGGACCGAGTGCCCAAGGCGTCGCAGCGACCGCGCGAGCCCCTCCGTGACCGTCGCGACGCCGTCCCGCATCGGGACGTACGAGTCGGTGAAGAATACGACCTGCATGCGAGGGTTCGGCCAGGAACTTGCGGTTCGAGGTCGTATGCTTTTGGGTCGCTCGGCAGTCGGAGGGAACGAGGCGCCCCGCTCAGATGATCGTGTGAAACGAGCGCTCGAGTCGGCTCAGCTCGCGGGTGTCGAGCGAGCGCCGGTCGAACGAAACGATCAGCGCGGAGGACGTCGTTTCCACTTGATTGACGAGCCAGTTCGCGAACTTGAGGGTCAGCTCGAGACCGTACTCACCCGCCAGGTACTCGAGGGCGTCCACGTAGACGAGCGCGCCGCCCGGGGCTTCGGTCGGCTCACGGAGGTGGCCGCCGATCTCTCCCGGCGACAGCCGAGCGCCGCCCGCGAGGTCCGACCCGCTCGGTACGATGTCGACCCGCCGCTCCTTCGAGACTCCCGGGAGCTCGGGGGGGCGGAGCGAAACGAGCGCCGCACGCGGGAACTCGTGCACGTTCGCGCGAAGGATCTCGACCGCCCGACTCGGCCGCTCTTCCCGTACGAGAACGCTACGTCCGGGGCCTATCCGGGCGGTCGGAGGGGCGCCCCCGCCGAACGTCGGGACCCAGGCCCGCGTCGGTTGCGGGGCTCGGAGGAGGGAGCTCCACGCCGGTCGCCGGGGCGGGGCCAGCAGGCTCCGGCGCTTCAGTTCCACCTCCTCGTCCAACCGGGCGAGGCGGCTTTCGACGAGGATGCGGAGCTCCTGCGCCGTGTGACCGCGGGAGGTGTGCTGGAGCACTTCACGGAGGCCGCTGCGCACCCCCTCTTCGTAACCTGCCGCGTAGGTCCGCGCGTACTCCTCGTCCCCCGGAGGTTCCTCCTCGGGAGGCGGCGGCGCTCCGTTGCGTCGCTCGGGAGCGCTCACGCGGACGCCCGGTCGCTCTCCTTCGTCGCGGAGGACCGGGCCGCGGCGCTCGCGCCGCCGTGCGGTGGGGTGGGGAGCTCCTCCGCCGGGGCGAACTTGTAGCCGTAGTGGATGACCCCGGCCTTGCCTTCCTCGCGCAACTTGCGGAACGTCGCGCGGACCTTGAGGCCGATACGAACCTCCTCGGGGATCACGTCGACGATCTGTCCGGTGAGCACCGGACCTTCCACCGTCCGGACGAGGGCGAGAGCGTACGGCACCTGCATCTCGAACCCTTCGGCCGCTTCGTGGACGACGGTGTAGGAGAACACCTCTCCATCTCCGGAGAGCTGGAACGGCACCATCTTCTCGATCGACTCGCGGTGGTGCGCACAGGTGGGGCAGACGGCCCGCGGCGGGAAGTACGCTGTCCCGCACATCGTGCACTTCGAGCCGCCGAGATTGTACCGCCGCGGGGTCTCGCGCCAGAAACGTGCGATCGACATCGACCCTCCTACGCGGCCCGCTCCAGGAGCGTCACGACGCTCGTCGCACCCGTGCCTCCGACGTCGTGGGCCAGGGCGAACTTCGCGTTCGGGACCTGACGGTCCTTCGCCTCCCCTCGAAGCTGGCGGACCAGCTCCACGACCTGTGCGACCCCGACGGCGCCGAAGGGTCGTCCCTGCGCCTTGAGGCCGCCCGACATGTTCACGGGGACCTCGCCGCTCGGACCGAACTTACCGGATTCGAAGTCGGGACCCGCATGGCCTTTCTCGGAGAAGCCGAGGTCCTCGAGCGCGACGAGCGCGCTGATCGTGTACGCATCGTTGATCTCCGCGATGTTGACGTCCGCCGGGGCACGACGCGCCTGTTCGAACGCCCGTCGCGCCGCGACGACCGTCGAGTCGAGGGTCGTGATGTCCCGTCGGTGCTGAACCGCCATCGTGTCGCACGCGACCTGGCTTGCGGCGATGCGGATCGGCTGCTCGGTGTACTTGTGCGCGGTGTCCAGCGGACCGAGCACAACCGCGGCGGCGCCGTCGGAGAGGGGGGCGCAGTCGAAGACGCCGAGGGGCTCTGCGACCACCCCGGCCCCGACCACCTGTTCGAGGGTGATCTTGTTGCGATAGTGGGCGTTCGGATTCTTCGACCCCATCTCGTGCGCATGCACCGCGACCCGGGCGAGTTGCTCGCGGGTGGTCCCATATTCGTGCATGTGTCGGCGGGCGATGAGCGCCCACAGGGCGGGCAGGGTCGCGCCGAAGACGACCTCCCACTCGTGGTCGGCCGCCGAGCTCGTGATCTGATTGCCGGTCGCGTCCGGAACGTCGGTCAGCTTCTCCGCGCCCCCGACGACGACGAAATCGTAGAGGCCACTCGCCACCGCGAGGTAGCCCTGATGGAGCGCCAGAGAACCGGAGGCTCCCCCGCCTTCCACGCGCACCGCGGGGAGGTGGCGGGCGCCGAGGCCGGCGTAGTCCAGGATCAGCGGGCCGATGTGCTCCTGATCGATCAGCGAGCCGGACGCCATGTTCCCGAGGAATAGCGCCCCAAGGTCACCGGACGAGAGCTTCGCGTTGACCAGCGCCTGGAGCCCCGCCTCGATCCCGATCTCCCGGAACGACCGGTCCCAGAGCTCTCCGAACTTCGTCATGCCGACCCCCAGCACCGCGACGTCCCGCACGGTCAGCTCCCTCCCATGTGGATCTTGCCGCGATACTTCGCGTAGACCCCGTACGAGAGCTCGACGCCGCTGTCGAGGTACGACTGCACCGACCGGCCGAACGACCGATCGTACGTCGCGATCTCGTCCGTGGTCGTAAGGTCGAAGGCGTCCGACCCGGCGCCGGAGCCGTACCCCACCATGAGGATCCGCTCGCCGGGGCCGGCGTGGTCGAGGACGTTCGCGAGCCCCAAGAGCGCAGCGGCGGAGTACGTGTTCCCGATGTACGGGGTGACGAGTCCGTACCGCATCTGCACCTCGTTGAATCCCAGCTGCTTCCCGACCCGCTGGGGGAACTTCCCGTTCGGCTGGTGGAAGACGACGTGCCGGTAATCCTTCGGCGTGGTTCCGGACGCTTCCATCAGTCGATGGGCGCACTCGGTCTCGTGGCGGAAGTACGCGGGTTCTCCCGTGAAACGTCCGCTGTGGCTCGGGTATCGCTGACCTTCGCGACGCCAGAAATCCGGCGTGTCGGTCGTATACGACACGGTCCGCTCCACATTCGCGATCACGTGCTCGCGTCCGATGACGAAGGCGGCGCCCCCGGCGCTCGCGGAATATTCGAGCGCATCTCCGGGCGCCCCCTGGCTCGTGTCGGTCCCGATCGCGACCCCGTAACGCACCATGTGCGCTCCGACCAGTCCGAGGCAGGTCTGGATGGCGGCCGTACCGGCCTTGCACGCGAATTCGAAATCCGCCGCCGTGAGGTTCGGGGTCGCCCCGACCGCTTGGGCCACGACCGTGGCGGTCGGTTTGACGGCGTACGGGTGGGATTCCGACCCGACGTAGACCGCTCCGATCTGCTGCGGGTCGATCGCCCCGCGGACGAGGGCGACCCGCAGCGCCTCGGTCGAGATCGTGATCGTGTCTTCGTCGGGCGCGGGCACGCTCTTCCGGTGCACGTTCAATCCCTGGCCCATGCTCTCCCCATCGGTACCCCAGACCCGCCCGATCTCGGTGGGAGTGATCCGGTACCGGGGGACGTACGCTCCGTAGCTCACGATTCCAGCGTCCATTGGTTTGCCCTTCCGTTCCTACATTTCCTCGAGGCGCTCGAGGACGGCCGGAGCCGCGAGCGACGTCACGAGGAGAGGAATGTTCTCGACCTCCGAGAGCCGGATCGCGAGCGGGTCGACGCGTCCGGGATTCGAGAAGACGACGGCGGCCGGTTTCAACGGGTGCGCGCGGATCGCGACCATCGGCGACCGGCCGTACTTCACGTTCGAGAAGATCAGTGCCCGTTGAGTGGTCCAGCCGTAGACCTCGACGAAGTGCGACGCGTCGATCGAAAGGATCGCGCGCGGCGCATCGAGGATCGTGAATCCGTGGATGTCCCGGTGGAGATCGACACGGCTCACCGCGCGGGCCTCGAGCCGGTCGGCGAACGACTTCAACGGGATCGCGACCGCGAATTCGCGCATCCCCAGGATGCCATCCGAGTGCGGGTGGACCCCGAGGCGTTGCCCGACCTTGCCTCCGTGATCCATGTCGACCGCGATCAGCGCGTCGACATATCGACGGATGAACCCGGCGCCGGGGCTGACGCGGCGCTCCGATTCGTAGTCGCTGATGACCGACGGGACCGTCTGCAGATGTTTCGCGAGGTCGCGCTGCGAGATTCCGAAATCCTCCCGCCATTTTCGGAGCGTGCGCCCCGGATGCGGAGAGAGGACCACCTCCCCGGCCATCTTCTCGCGGATTTCCGCTTCCACGACTCGGCGAGAGGCGAAACGCCGTATAAATCGCTAACCTTCGTGTCGGTGCTAGGGCTCGACAAGTGCCGATGCGTTGCGCCGTTCGGTGGAGGAGTGGACCGGGCGAGAGTTTCCGGGCGGGAGCGTCTCCCACCCCTTTGAACTCGCGACCTCTACCTTGCCAAGGTAGCGATCTTCCGCTGATCTACCGGCCCACGTCGGCCGCCGAGGGGCACCGCAGGATAAGTCTTGTCGGCCGGTCGCGCCGGAACCGAGAGGGGCGGCCCTCCAAACACTTATGGCTCGGACCCCACTCGGCCGACCGATGGCGGAAGAGACGTCGGCCGGCGAACCGATCGACATGCTCGTGAAGAGCACGCGGGATCTCCTCCGGCCAGAAGAACTCGTCCGGGAAGCGACCCGGGACATCGTCAAGGACGAGATCCGTCGGCACCTCGAGAAGACGCTGAAAGAGGACCCTCAACTCGAGTCCGACCTGAAGGAAGCCGTACGCGATCTGTTGGCGGCGCGGGCGACCGAGTACGCCGCGTTGGTCCGCGTCGGAACGGCGACCGCCCGCCTCGGTCTTCATGCGTTGCCCCCGGACGTGCGACGCGCTCTCACGAAAAACCTGGTGGACCTCGTCTCGAAGGAACTCGGGCAGATCGTCGAGAGGTCCCTGTAGCCAATGACGATGAGCCCGGACCAGGTCAAGATCTACGAGATCAAGCGGGTCGACGTCGAAGGGGCGATCGTCATCGACGGGTTCCCGTCGGTTGGACTCGTCAGCTCGATCGTGGCGAACTACCTGATCGACACCCTCGAGATGGAGCAGATCGGGATCGTGGAATCCCCCGCGTTCCCGACCGTCTCCCTGATCCGGAACGGCGACCCCCAGCACCCCGTCCGCATCTACGCGGGTCGTCCGCCGGCGGACCGCGCGGGCCGAGGCGCCGACAAGATCGTGGCGTTCGTCTCCGAGTTCCATCCGGCCCCCACCGTCATCCATCCGCTCGCGACCGCGATCATCGACTGGGTCCAGGAACAGCGCTGCTCGCTGCTCGTCTCCCCTGAGGGACTCGTCGTCGAAGCCGGAGCCCACGGCGGAAAACCGTCGCGCGGCCCTCGCTTGAACGATGTCAAGGTCTATGGCGTCGCGAGCACGCGCAAGGCGCGCGAGCTGTACATCGAGCCGAACATGACCCCGTTCGCCGAGGGCGTCATCACCGGGATCGCCGGGGTGCTGTTGAACGAGGGTCGCCGCCGCGGCTTCGATGTGCTCACGTTCCTCGCCGAAGCCCAATCGGACTACCCCGACGCTCGGGCCGCCGCCAAGGTGATCGAGACGATCAACCAGATCCTTTTGCGGACGCCGCTCGACCCCGTGCCGCTCTACGCCGAGGCCGAGCGGATCGAGCAGCAGCTCTTGTCGATCCAGCGCCATGCGGCCGACCGGAGTCGCGCCGACGCCCCGACGCAGGGCTCGCAGCCGATGTACCGCTGACGCTCGATCCGGGGAGCCGTTCGAGCAGTTCCTCCACTCCGCGGACGAGCGTCTCCGCGTCGCGGCGGTCGTTGTAGAAATAGAACGATGCCCGGACGTTGCCGGGGAGCCCTCTTCGTTCGTAGAACGAGTGGACGCAGTGCATCCCGGACCGGACCATCACGTCGTATCCCTCGTCCAGGAACACGGCCGCGTCGTGGGGGGCGATGCCGTCGAGCGCGAAGGCGAAGATGCTGGGTCGGTCTCGAGGGTCGGGCGGACCGAGGAGCTGGAGGCGCGGTTGGCCCGCGAGGCCCCGCGTCACTCGTGCGTTCAGGTCCCGCTGTCGGCTCTCGATCTCTTCGAGGCCGACCCGGTCGAGGTACCGCAAGGCCGCGTGGGCACCGATCACCCCCGCGTAGTTCTGCAATCCCGCCTCGAAACGGTGGGGCGGGGGTCGGAGCTCGTGATGGGTGAGGGTGCTCCACTCGACCGTCTCCCCGCCGAGCAGGAGCGGCCGGAGGTCGGCGAGCGCGCCCGGCGCGGCCGCGAGTACGCCGATCCCGGTGGGGCCGAGCATCTTGTGGGCCGATACCGCATAGAAATCGACCCCGAGCGCGTCCAGGTCGACCCGCTGATGCGGCGCCGCCTGACATCCGTCGAAGAGGACGAGGGCTCCGTGGTCGTGCGCCCGCTCGGTGATCTCACGGATCGGGAGGGAATGGCCGTCGAGATTGGAGGTATGAAAGAAGCTCACGAGCCGCACCCCGCGGGCGAGTTCCTCCTCGAGCGCATCGCCGTCGAAGCTTCCGTCGTCCGGCAGGGCGAGGGTGGAGAGGCGAATGCCGCGTTCCACCGCGAGTCGCTGCCAGACGATCAAATTGGAATTGTGTTCCCGGTCCGTGACGAGCACCCGGTCGCCGCGCCGATACGATAAGCCCTGGCCGACGAGGTTGATCGCCTCGGTGGCGTTGCGGACGAACACCACTCCCGAAGGGTCCTTCCGGCCAAGGAATCCGGCGAACCCCGCTCGTGCGGCCTCGTACCGACGTCCCACCTCCTCCGAGAACCGGTGCAGGCTGCGTCCGGCGCATCCTGGAAAATCTCGGTAATACTCCTCCATCGCTTCGAGGACCGGCGTGGGGACGAGGGACATGCAGGCCGAATCCAGGTAAACGGGGGTCGTCCGACCGGGCCGGGCGACGAGCGCCGGAAAGTCCTCGCGCGTACGCTCGACGCTCACGGGGGATTCCGTTGCAGTCCGTCCGCCGCCGCGGCGAGGGTCGCCGCTCCGATGATGAGCGCTCGTTCGTCCGGGGCGAACGTTGCACTGTGGAGGCTCGAGGGATGGTTCGGGACCCCGACGCCGAGGTGGAGGAAGGTTCCGGGCACGCGCTCCAGGTAGCGGGAGAAATCTTCCGCCCCCATCACCGGATGCTCCACCTCGATGGTGTGCTTCCGACCGAACTCGACGCGGAGCGCCTCGGCGACGGCACGGGTCGCGGCCGGCGTGTTGACGAGGGTCGGGTACCCCCGCAGGTACTCGATTCGCGTGCGCGCGCCAAGGCTCGCGGCGAGCGCGCGGACGCGGCGATGGAAGACGCGGTCGATGAGGTCGCGCGTCGCCGGTCGGAAGGTCCGGACCGTGCCTTCGAGCACGACCTCCGACGGAAGAATGTTGTTACGGGTACCGCCGTGGATCGACCCGACGCTCACCACCACCGGGTCGAGCGGGTCACGGACCCGGCTGACGAGCGCCTGAAGTCCGTTGACGATCTCGCTCGCGATGACAATCGCGTCCGGACCTTGGTGGGGTGAGGCCGCGTGGCCCCCGCGTCCGAACACGGTGATCCGGAAGAAGTCGGCCGCGGCCATGAACGGTCCGGTTTTCCATCCGACGCTGCCCAACGGGAGATTCGGTTCCACGTGCTGGCCGACCACGTAGTCGACCTTCGGATCATCGAGGCATCCGCGTTCGATCAGCGGCAGTGCACCGCCGCGCCGCCCTTCCTCCTCCGCGGGCTGAAACAACAACTTGACGGGGCCGACGGGGCGCCGTCCTCCGCGCGTCATGATCGCTGCGGCTCCGAGGAGGCATGCCATGTGAACGTCGTGACCGCAGGCGTGCATCCGCCCCGGAAACCGAGACCGGAACGAGAGATGCGTCGCCTCGGTGACCGGCAACCCATCCATGTCCGCTCGGAGCGCGACGACCGGCCCGTCCGCGCTTCCGGGGATCAGTCCGACCACACCAGTGAAGCCCGCGAACGTCTGCGGAGGGATCCCGAGCTCCGTCAGCGCCGCGACGACCTTGTCCCGCGTCCGTTTCTCCTCCAAGGAGAGTTCGGGCTCTTGGTGGAAAGCCTCGCGCCATGCCCTCATGGCCGGCAACGCGCGTCGGGCCGCGGGCGTCCACGCTTCCGGGACGATGGCCATCGGCGGCCCAGCCGGCTCCGCGATATAATGCGGTCGATGAGCGCGCGACCCGTACAGGACGGGTCAGTGTCGCCGGTCGGCGGAAATCAGGCGCTCAAATTGGGCGAGGGGGCGGAACGACGTCAACTCCGCGGCGCCCGGCTTGGCCGGAGGGGGTGTTTCGAACCGGTTGAACCAGACCGCCCGGATACCGGCGGCCCGCGCGCCGACCACGTCGCTCGCCCAAGAGTCCCCGACCATCACGGCATCCCGGGGCGCGTGTTTCCCCCGCTCGAGGGCGGCGCGAAAGATCGCGGGGTCGGGCTTTGCCCTACCGACCTCCTCCGAAGTGACAAGAAAATCGACGTCCCCATCGAGCCGGAGGAAGGCGAGCTTCTCGACCTGTTCTGCGACCGTGTTATTGGTCACAACGCCGATCTTCGCCCGGCCGGCGAGGCGACGGATCGCCTCCGGCGCCCCCGGGACCGCCCGTCGGAGCCGTTGGTACTCACGGCGGTAGGTGCTCGACAGTTCCTCCGCACGGGCTCTCGCTACCGGATGGCCCGCCCACTCGGTCAACCGCTCGAACCGCTCCGCCCGCACGTCGTCGGCCGTCCGGCGGCCGAGCATGACGTCGGTGTGCATGGCGTTCAGCAGGCGACCATACTCGCTCAGGGTGTCATCCAGCGAAGGTCCCGTGAGGTCCCGTTCCTGCCTGCGAAGTTCCGCCAACGCCGCACGGCACGTCAGCGTGTGGTCGAAGATCGTATCATCCAAATCGAACAGCACGAGCGGGGGGAGGCGGAGACGGCTGGGTCGGTCCTGCCGGGGCACGGAGTTCTCCGCGGCACGAGTTCGGACGAGAAGAAAACGAGCCGGATACGACGGACCCGGTGAGACCCGACCCTAGCCCAGCCTGCGAATCCTTCGCGGCAGCTCGAGGGCAACCGGCTCGCTCGCCTCGGGGATGTTCCGCCGGTCTCCTCGATGCAAAACGACGAAAACCTCCCCAGTCGGTGAGGGGGTCTTTTTATACGAGGGTTGTCTTACTAATTTCGGAAATAGGGGTCGATCCTTCCTCCCACCACGGAAGATTCCCCGGAGTTCCTACCATGTCGAAAGTCATCGGAATTGACCTCGGGACGAGTAACTCGGCCGCCGCCATGCTCGAAGGTGGCCGACCGGCGATCATCCCCAGCGCCGAGGGGACTACGACGGGCGGCGGGAAGGCGTTCCCGTCGTACGTCGCCTTCACGAAGGACGGTCAGCTCATTGTAGGGGAGCCGGCGCGACGCCAGGCGATCTCTAACCCGGAAGGCACCGTCACCGCGTTCAAGCGAAAGATGGGCACCGACTACCGGTACAAACTGCACGGGAAGGAATACACCCCCCAGCAGCTCTCCGCGTATCTTCTCCAGAAGATCAAGCGGGACGCGGAAGCGTTCCTCGGAGAGAAGGTCGACAAGGCGGTCATTACGGTCCCGGCGTACTTCAACGACAACCAGCGCCAGGCGACCAAGGACGCCGGCGCGATCGCCGGCCTCGAGGTCGTTCGTATCATCAACGAACCGACAGCGGCATCCCTCGCGTACGGTCTCGACAAGGCAGGGAAGAACCAGAAGATCCTCGTCTTCGACCTGGGCGGAGGGACCCTCGACGTCACGATCATGGACTTCGGCGACGGGGTCTTCGAGGTCCTCTCCACCAGCGGCGACACGCAGCTCGGTGGCACCGACATGGACGCGGCGACGACGGAGTGGATCGCGGGCGAGTTCCAGAAGGAGTCCGGCGTCGACATCCGCAAGGACAAGATGGCGATGCAGCGCGTCCGGGACGCGGCAGAGAAGGCAAAGATCGAGCTGTCCTCCACCCTCGAGACGCAGATCAACCTCCCGTTCCTGACCGCGACCAACGAGGGGCCGAAGCACCTCGCTCTGACGCTCAGTCGGGCGAAGCTCGAGGAGCTCGTGCGGCCGATCGTGGACCGATGCCGCACTCCGGTCGAACAGTCGATCAAGGACGCGAAGATCGGGAAAGCCGACATCAGCCGGATCGTGCTGGTCGGCGGCCCGACCCGCATGCCGATCGTGCAGAAGTTCCTCGAGAGCGCCGTCGACCGGCCGATCGAACGCGGCGTCGACCCGATGGAGTGCGTCGCGATGGGCGCAGCGATCCAGGGCGGGGTCCTCGCGGGCGAGGTCAAGGACGTCCTCCTGCTCGATGTGACCCCGCTGTCGCTCGGTCTCGAGACGATGGGGGGCGTGTTCACCCGCCTGATCGAACGGAATACGACGATCCCGACCCACAAGAGCCAAACGTTCACGACCGCGGCCGACAATCAGTCGACCGTCGAGATCAAGATCTTCCAGGGTGAACGCCCGATGGCAGAAGACAACGTCACCCTCGGGAGCTTTCTCCTGACCGGTATCCCGCCCGCGCCGCGGGGCGTGCCGCAGATCGAGGTCAGTTACGACCTCGATGCGAACGGACTGCTCAACGTGTCGGCGAAGGACCTCGCGTCCGGCCGGAAACAGGGGATCACGATCACGGCATCCAACAAGCTGTCGAAGGACGACGTCGCCAAGATGGTCTCGCAGGCGGAGCAGTTCGCGGACGCGGACAAGGCCCGCGCGGACCTCGTGATCGCGCGAAACCAGGCGGAGTCGCTCGCCTACGAGGCGGAGCGTCTGCTGACGGACTCGAAGGACAAGATCGACGCGGCGGACGCAGAGTCGGTGCGCGAAAAGGTCAAGGCGCTCCGGGCCGCGATCGAATCGAAGGACGGCAACCCCGCCGACCTTCGCGCGAAGACGGACGACCTGACGAGTTCGCTCCACGCGATCGCGAAGAAGATGTACCAGGCGGCGAGCCCGCCGCCCGGCAGCGCCTCCGCCCCTCCGGACGGCGAAGGGTCGACCTCGCCCCCGCCGGAACACGACGCCGGACCGACCGGACCGGTGGACGCCGACTTCAAGGTCGTCGACAAGGACGTCGGCGACGAAAAGCAACAGTTGTAGCGACGACCGGAGCTCCGGGCGTCAGTGCCCGGAGAGCGGGCGAGGCCAGACTCGCCCCTTCGGCGGCCCGACGTACTCCACGTCCGGCCGCATCAGGCGATTGTCGGCCGATTGTTCGAGGGCGTGCGCCGTCCATCCCGCCGTGCGGGCGACCGCGAACGTCGGGGTGAACAGCTCCCGGGGGAGTCCGACGCCCTCGAGCACGACCGCGCTGTAGTACTCGACGTTCGTGAAGAGGCGCGCGCCGGGTTTCGCCTTTCGGAGCGCGTCGAGCGCGCTCTGCTCGACCGCCTCGGCCAGCGCGAGGCGATGTGGGTCGGCGACGTCGCGAGCGATCCGGTGGAGCACGATCCCCCGAGGGTCGTCGGTCTTGTAGGCCCGGTGTCCGAAACCGTAGAGGACCTCCTTGCGGGCGAGGCGCTCCCGGATCCACCCCTCGGCGCGGTCGGGCGACCCGATCGCGTCCAGCATGTCCGAGACGCGGCTCGGGGCCCCGCCGTGGACTGGACCCTTCAGGGTGGCCAGCGCCGCCGTGGCGGCGCTGATCAGGTCCGACTGGGTCGAGATCGCGACCCGCAGTGCGAACGTCGAGGCGTTCATCCCGTGGTCCGCCAGCAGGTCGAGGTACCCTTCGAGTGCCGCCACGTGGCGGGACTCCGGCGCGGTACCGAACAGCATCCACAGATAGTTCGCCGCGTGCCCCAGGTCGGCGCGCGGCGCGACGGCGGCGGCACCACGGGAGCGTCGTACGTACCGCGCCAGCAATACCGGCGTGCGCGCGATCAGGTCGAATCCCTGTTCCCGAGTGGGGGGGTAGCCGTACGCCCCCGTCCCGAGAGCGGAGAGGATCGTCCGCAGTGCGTCGAGCGGCGGGAGGCCGGTCGGAAGCGCATCGACGACGCGTTCGATCTCCGGGGGCACGCTCCGACGCGCGCCGAGCTCCCGGCCGACTTCCCGGGACGGATCGGCGCTGGGGGGTTCCCCGTAGAGCAGCAGGTGAACGATCGATTCGTACGGCACTCCGGGGACGATGTCCCGCACGTCGAATCCGCGATAGACCAGGTCCCCGGTCTCTCCGCCGACCCAACTGATCGACGAACGTCCCACGACCACGTCGTCCAACCCTTTCGAGAGGTGGGGCGCGCCGGCCATCGTTCGCTCTAGACCGGCCGACGGGCTTAGCCTCGACGCCCCGGCCGCCGGGAAAACGATAAGACCCTCGGTCGGTCGTTCCACCAATGGTCGAAGCGCCTACCCATCTTCTCGAGCGGGTCCTTCAGCAGCGCGTCACGCTGGTGCTGAAGGATTCCCGGCAGCTGACGGGCAAGCTCCTCGGGCTCGACGAGCACATGAATCTCGTGCTCGACGACGCCGACGAGACGACGGCCGACGTGTCGCGTCACCTCGGCCGCGTGGTGCTGCGCGGCTCCAACGTGGTCACCCTCCACGCTCCGCAAGGGGCGCCCTCAAAGCCGGCGTGAGCCCGTGCCGGCGGCGTCCCCGGAGCGGAGTCGACCCCGGCCGAGGGGAGAGACCCTCGCGGTCCTGAAGTTCCTCGCCTTGGCGGGGGCGGACCAGACCGCGGTGGTGGTCACCTCGGGTGAGATCGGTGAACGGATCGGGGTGAGTCAGCAGGCCGCGGACCGATACCTCGTCACCCTCGAGAAGAAAGGATTGATCACTCGCACCCTCGCGCAGCGGCGCCAGCGCGTACTCCTGACCCCCGCGGCGATGGCGCTGCTGCGCGCCGAATATCGTACGTACCACCGTATCTTCGAAGGCCCGGCCAAGATCTCGTTCTCGGGGAAGGTCGCTTCCGGCCTCGGCGAGGGGCGCTACTACCTCAGCCAGCCGGGGTACGTCCTGCAATTCTCGGAACGGCTCGGCTACGTACCGTACCCCGGCACGCTCAACGTCCGGGTCGACGGCGCCGCGCTGCGCAAGGTCGAGCTCGTCGGGAGCTGGACGGGCCTCCGCATCGACGGTTTCCAGACGAGCGGACGGACGTTCGGCGGGGCGACGTGCTTCCCGGCGCGGATGAACGGCCACCTGTGCCACCTGATCCACCCCGACCGGACCCACTACAAGGACGTCGTGGAGTTCGTCGCGGCCGACTGTCTTCGGGATGCCCTCGGGATCCACGACGACGACCCGGTCCAGGTCGACATCGAGGAATCGTGACGGGTCCCTCGGTCGCTCGGGTCGTCGCGCACGACCGCCGGCCGGACCCGGCGGCGCCCGACGCCGCCCGACGGTACGTGAACCAGTGGGTCGAGGAGGAGGCGATCGGCAGCGAGCGAGTCTCCGCTTTCGTCCTCATCTTGAAAACTCGGGGGTGCTACTGGGCGGACCAGAAGGGCTGCTCTATGTGCGGCTACGCCAAGGACACGCTCGGCCGATCGGCGACCCCCGAGGAGCTCGCCGAACAGACCGACCGGGCGCTCGCCCGGTATCGCGGCGAGCCGTACGTGAAGGTCTACACCTCCGGGAGCTTCCTCGACGACCGTGAGGTCGACGCCGCGAGCCGCCGCCGGCTCGTCTCGGCGTTCGCCGGGAAGGCACGGCGGCTCCTGTTCGAAACGTTGCCCGAGTTCGCGACCCCCGAGGCCCTCGAGCCTCTGCGCGACGCGTTCCCGGGCGAGGTCGAGGTGGCGCTCGGACTCGAAACGACCGACCCGACCGTGCTGGCGCGGTACGTGCACAAGAACGCGCCCCCTTCCGAGTATCTGGCCGCGGCCGACCGGGTCCGCGGGCTGGGGCTGCGCGCGAAGGCGTATCTCCTGCTGAAGCCACCGTATCTCACCGAGCAGGAATCGATCGACGATGTCGCCCGGTCCGTCGCCGAGGCCTCGCCGCGGTTCGATGCGCTCTCCGTGAATCCCGTGCACATCCAGAACGGGACCGTCGTCGAGTGGCTCTACCACCGCGGTCGGTACCGGCCCCCGTGGCTCTGGAGCGTCGTCGAGGTCCTCACCCGCGGCGCCGAGCAGCGAGGCTCCGCACGGCTCGTCTCCTTCCCGACGGCGGGCGGCCTCGCGCGCGGCCCGCACAACTGTGGAGAGTGCGACGCCCGCGTGCTCGCAGCGATCGAGGAGGCGTCCCTTTCGCAAGAGTTCGGTCCGCTGCGGGACCTCGACTGTTCCTGCCGAGCGACGTGGGCGACCTCCCGTTCTCTCGAACCGCTCGGGGTGGAAGCGTGACGGGGTGGGTGCCGAAGCTTCCCCCGCACGCCGAGTCCACGATCCACCAGTTCCTTCGGGCCCACACGCTCGCCGACGGGGCCCAGGGTGCCGTGCTCGGACTCTCGGGAGGGATCGATAGCGCCCTTACCGCCCGACTCGCGCGCGACGCCCTCGGCCCGGAGCGTGTCCTCGGGGTGTTGCTGCCGGACGTCCGGTTTCCACCGGCGCTCCTCGCCGAGACCGAGGAGTACGCGCGAAGCCTCGGAATCGAATCCCGCACGATCCCGATCGACTCGGTGGAGCGTGCCTACGGGCTGCTGCTCCCGGAGATCGGCGACCGCGTCACCGTCGGGAACGCGACCGCGCGGATCCGGATGAGCGTCCTCTACGCGCTCGCTCGGGAGCGCGGGCGTCTGGTCGTCGGCACCGGGAACAAGTCGGAACTGCTCCTCGGTTACTTCACGAAATACGGGGACGGGGGCGTGGACCTGCTTCCGATCGGCGACCTGTACAAGACGGAGGTGGGAGAGCTCGCCGAGAAGCTCGGACTGCCCGCCGCGATCCGCGAACGTGCCCCCACCGCCGGCTTATGGGAGGGGCAGACCGACGAGGCGGAGCTGGGCCTCCCGTACTCCCAACTCGACCAGATACTGTACGGGCTCGAACAGCTGCGGACCGACGCGGAAATATCGGAAGCGACCGGCCTCCCCTTGCTCCGGGTCCGCGAGGTGGTGGACCGGGTGACGCGGACGCGCCACAAGCGGCGGGCGGCCCCGGTCGCGAAGGTCGGTTTCCGCACGATCGGGCTCGACTGGCGCGAGTAGGGTCGTTCGCGGAGCCGCGCGGCCTCGTCGGCTCCTCCGTAAGCTTTTACGCCTCGAACGCTCGCTCGCCCTCGACTCCCGGCGTACCAGTCCCATGGATCGAGCGACCTACCTGCGACTTCTCGACACTCTCGCCACGTACGAGGATGTCCACCGTGTTGCGCACGCGGAGCACTTCGACGAAGAGCTCCTGTTCGTCATCCACACGCACCGCGTCACCCGCGACGCGACCCGCCGGTTCTACGTCCTCAAGCGCCAGATGCCCCAGCTCGCCGGCCAATGGAAGCGGGGACGGTCGATGCTCGACATCGCCCGCGAGTGGAAGTTCCCCCCGGTCCTGCTGGGCCAGCAGATGCTCGGCGAGCTCGGGATCCCTCGGAAGAAGGTCTGGGGAACGTTCCTCCACCCGGAGACGGCGCCGGACGCGCGATTGAAGCACGAGGTCGAGGCGCTGCTCGAAGCGGACATGATCTACTCGCCCCGCGGGATGGAGCTCCAGCGGGAACGGGGTCGGAAGGGCGAGGAGCGGATGCAGACCTGGCTCGACAAGCACGGGATCGGGTTCCGTACGGAGAAGGACCTCCGCGGCAAGTACGCGAAGACCCCGGACGCGCTCCTCGACGAACCGATCATTTTCTACGGCCAGAAGATCATGTGGATCGAGTCGAAAGCGAACTTCGGGGACGACGTCGAGCTCCGAAAGAACCTGAAGCGCCAGCTGGGGCCGTACACCGAGCTGTTCGGCGAGGGCGCCGTCGTCTACTGGTACGGGTACGTCGATGGGGCGCAGTCGCCCGACGGGATCCTGTTGTGGGACGGCGATACGTTCGAGGGGATCACGCCGATCGTACCACCTCGCTCCGAGGGATCTCCCGCTGCGCACCACTCCCGAGATCCCGCTCGACGAGCGACCCCGGGCTCGCCTCCTTCAGACCGAGGATCAGCGCACGGCGGGAACGCCGCCGCGCCGCCTCCTTGAACTGGCGCGACATCGAGCGCGCCAACAGGTCGCAGTCCGCGCTGAGGCCGGCCCGACGCAGTTCCTGTACGAGTCCGATCGCGTCCGGAACCAGCTCGGGCTTGACGGCGATCACGTAGGTGTCGAGCGCCGGCTCCCCATCCGGCCATCGGCCTGCGCCCTTGAGAAGGATCTCCAGGGTCTGGTCGCCGATCGCGAGCCCGGCGGCCGGCGTTGCGGGGCCATCGAACAGCTCCATCAGGTGGTCGTAGCGCCCGCCGCCGAAGATCGCACGTCCCCCGTCGACGCGGGCGTAGGCTTCGAAGACGGTGGACGTATAGTAGGCGAGCCCCCGAACCACGGTGGGGTCGAACACCACCCGGTCTCCGAGCCCGGCGTGCTCGAGAAGGGCGAACAGCGCCTTGATCCTCGCGACACCCGCCTGGGCGCCCGCGTCGGAACTGGGGGGGATGATCGTATCGAGATAGTTGCTCAGCTCTCCGGAAGTCACGCCCGTGCCGGCGGACCGGAAGAGGTCCGAGAGCTGCTTCGCCGCGTCGGCTCCCACGCCCACCGCCGCGAGCTCCCCCTCGAACTCCGCGGGAGGGATCTTGTGGAACCGGTCGACGGCCCGGAAGAATCGCGCCGACTCTCCGGCCCCGAACCGGCGGCCGAGGCCCTCGGCGATCGCTCGGTCGTTGATGCGGAACGCATAGAGGCCCTCGGCCCCCACCTCGTCGAGGATGAGCGCCGCGGTGCAGAGCAGGTCCGCCTCTGCTTCGATCCCAGGGACGCCGATCAGGTCGAGGTTGAACTGGAGGAACTCCCGCGTGCGTCCCGCCTGCGGCTCCTCGTATCGCCACGTCTTCGACACGGTGAACCACTTGACCGGAAGCGGCTCGGCCTTCGCGCGCTCGGCGAACACCCGGGCAAGGGACGGTGTCGTCTCGGGGACGAGGGCGACGGGGCGGTCCCCCTTGTCGTGGAACAGCCAGGTCTCTGCGGCGATGCCTTCCCCACTCTTCGTCTGGTACAGTTCGAAGCTCTCGACGCACGGGGTCTCGAGTTCCGAGTATCCGGCGCGGCGGGCGGCGCTGCGCATGCGGCGTCGGATCTCGGACCGCGCCCCCGCCTCGGGCGGTGGGTAGTCCCGGAACCCGCGCAGGACGGAGGGGGGCATAGGCGTCCGACGGGACCTCGGCTCTTTAGTTTATGCCGGGATGCGAGCGGAGCTCGGCAGCCAGCTCGCCGGAAGCCGCCGACTCGACGCCGACGGGCGCCGTCCGGTCGATCGAGGACCGAAGCCGCCGGAAGGAGATGATCGTCCCGACGAAATTGCGCTGCCGCAGCTCGAGGGAGACCGACCGGAGCTCCTTCACCGCCGGCTCAATGTCCAGTCCCGACGCCCGTTCCTCCACCATGCGATCGCGCAGCCGGCGTAGTTCCGTAAGGAGACGGGGCTGGAGCAACGTCCAGAGCGCCACCGCCGCCTGCGCGAGCACGCGTTCGGATTCTACTCGGTGACCCTCCGCGAACAGCCGTCGTCCCTCCTCGAGCGGCCCAACCGCGGGCGTGGGGTCTCCGCCCAGTTCGCGGATGGTCGTCACCATCAGGTCGCCTTCGGCGGCCAGGATCCGGTCCACCTGCCACTGTTGCTCGGCCTTCGTTAGCTCGTCCCGTACGTGGGCGAGGCGGCGCACCGCCCCGCCCAGGTCCCCCACCCCGATCGCCCGACGGACGGCGGTCAACTCGACGTCGGCGCTCGCGGTCGGCAGCATCTGAGCGAGCTCGTTGCGACGTGCCAGGAGCGATTCGTATTCCTCTACGATGGAGCTCGAGACGTGGACGAACATCTCCCGGGCCAGGATCTCGAGGGAGTCGTTGTCATCGACCAGGGCCGCCGAGCCGGCACGGGACTCGAAATCCGTGAAATCGAGTCCGAGACGACGCCCGACCTGAAAGTACTCGCGAAGTCGGTGTTGGACCTCGGAGGGCGGGGCATACGGGTTCGGCTCGGGCGGGAGCTCTATGATAGGCTCCGGCGCCGGAGCGTTCCGCAGGCCCGAGAGCGTCGAAGGACCCGCGGCGAGTTCCGGCGCGGACGTCGGTCGACTGAGCAGGTTTCTCGCGGGTTCGGTCGGCGCCTCCGAGCCCGCGGGCAGGTCGACCGTCGCGAGGAGCTCGCCGATCGTGCGGAGGTAGGTCGGGTCCGTGTCGCTCGAGGCGCCGGCGGCCTCTCGGACCGCGCCAAATAGCCCGACCGCCAGGTGACACCGGGGGCACACCGAGTCGTCCACCGGGGACTCGATGCCGCAGGCGGGGCAGGTCGCCATGGTGTGTCGTTCCGCGGGCGCGAGCGGGGGGTCCCTCCCCCGGCCCCGAGACGGGAGGGGAACCGGGTGCGCCGGCGCCCAATGTATATACCGGCCGACGGCTCAAAAGCTCTCGGAACGACCCACCGGCCTCACGGTTCGGGGCCGCGGAGGGCCAGATGCCGTCGGGCGGACGGAGTCGGGTGATACACCCCCACGCCGAAGGACGGCGCGGTGACCGTTCGGACGGCGGCCTCCGGAGGCCATTTTCTTCGGCAGTCGGGGCATCGATAGCCCCGTAAATGGCCCAGGGAACGGCTGGTGCGCCTGCACGCCGTGCACTTCGGCGGGTGAGGAGAACTCCGGCGTGCTTCGAGACGGAGGAGTTCGATCCCTTCGAGGCGGAACGTCGGTCCGCTGGCCCGGCTTCCCCAGACGCGCACGCGATCTCCCGGGAGTAGCGTTCGAGCGACCCGGGGGAGTGTCTTGGTGGGCTCGAACGCGAGACAGAGCAGGGCCGCGCCGGCGGTGTCGACGACGCCGAATCGGACGTGCCCACCGGGGAGGGTGACCGGGAGCGAGGCGACGGTGCCTCGAACGATCCCGGAACCAAACGCCGACACGTCCCGGGCGGCGCGCACTTTGAGGTGGTCGCCGCTGCCTTGGTTCGTCCGGAACAGTACCCAACGGTCGACCGGTTCGGAGCGAATGGTCGGGGCGGACGCCAAAGGCGCCCCGGGGCGCGTTCCCCGCAACCCGAAAAGGATCGGGCACGGCGTGTGCGGGGCGACGAGCACCCGGCGCGTGCGCGGGTCGGCGCAGAGGAAGAGGTCCGGGTTCTCCGACATCGCGCGGCGCACGCTATCGCCATCCACCAGTCGCGGGCGGCCCCACCGTTCCGGCGTCCGGTAGGCGATGAGCTCCCAGGTCGGATGCGATTCACGCCAAGCGATGGCGGCCGACGCGCCGACGATCCCCCGGTCGCTGCCCGAGGTGCGAACGAATGCGCCGTGCGCTTCGAGGATTCTCCGGACGTCGGGAACTTCCACTACGTCTCGAACGGCGTTCCAGTACAGTGAGGCGGGCAGCGGTCGGTCGGTCGCCACGAGCGCTGGGTCCGTGCCCGACTCGCCCGTCCGGGATGCGGCGAGGAGGCGAACCCAGGCCCGGTTCAGCCAGTCGACTGCCGCGCCCGGGTCGACCCGCCGGCCGGTCGGGTACGACCACACGGGCGTGCCGCCGATCTCCCCGACGCGTCGTCGGCGACCCCGCCCGACCCCGAATCGGGCGGCCAGGGCCGCGTTCCCTCGCGTCTTCCATGGGATGTTCGGGTTCAGTCGGACGAGGCGAGGTTCCCCGATCAGGTCGACGCCGGCGGCACGAGCTTCGTCCAGGAGTTCGCTCAATACCCAGGTCGTGCACCCGCCGAGGGGACTGTCCGTATCGTCGATCCCGACCCAGATCGTCCCACGCCCGCGCGGGGGAAGCCCGCGAACCAAGATGAGGCGAACGGGGAGCGCTACGCGAGACCCGCGAGCAGCTTCTGGTACGCCGCCACGTTCGGTTCGAGGGCGATCTCCGAGCGCGCCGGTCCGACCGCTTCGCCGAGGAGTTTCGCCTCCAACCCAGCTTTCACGACCTCGGCCGGACGGTGCATGATCCCGATCGGGATCTTTCCGGCCTCGGTCGTCTCGAGGTAGAGACGGAACATCGTCTTCCGGTCGGTCGGGTCATAGCCCGGCAGTTTCGAGACGTCGACGACCTTCTCGCGCCAGAGCTTGTAGGTGTCGTTGTAGGTCACGCAGGGAGAGAGGTCTTCGACGAAGGCGAACCCCCGGTGCTCGTGATTGAACCGGATCGCCTCTTCGAGCACCGCGGTCATCGTCCGCGGGTCGCCCGAGAACGTCCGGGCGATAAAGTTCGGCGCCGGGATCGAGAGGGCGCTGAGGATCGCGTCGAACGGCGACTCGACGTTGCCTTCGAAACCGATCTGGCTTGTCGGGGACGGCTGGCCCTTCGTGAGCCCGTAGGTCTCGTTGTTCATGACGATGTAGAGGATCGAGACGTTCTTCTTGAACGCGTGCATGAAATGTCCCATCCCGATCGCGTAGCCGTCCCCGTCGCCGCCCGCGGCCACGACGGTCAGCGCGGGATTCGCGAGCTTGACCCCGACCGCCTGGGCGAGCAGTCGCCCGTGCAGGGCGTGGATCCCGTTGACCTCGAGGAAGTTGTGGATCGACCCCGAGCAGCCGATCC
>JAKIVU010000007.1 GCA_022750375.1 Thermoplasmata archaeon | reverse complement strand
GAATCCTGTGAAAATATCGACGTGCCTGTGAAAGAATCGACCGTTTCGGGCTAATCATTTCACAGAGCCCCCGGAACTTGTAGAGTCTGGGTATTTCTTCCCCTATTAGAACTCATGAGACCGCCTCCGTTTCCGTCCTCCGCAGGAAGAGACCGAGTTGCACGTCCACCGGCAGCTTCCGCTGCCAAGCTTCGATCGGCGACTCATACTGCTCGACCCACAGGCTCCCATGCACTTCGCCATTGTACCACTCCATGAATCCCTCCAGGTCCCCGAATCGACCCCGATGGCGGTCGTATTCCCGCCAGAGCCTCTCGAGCTTCCCATTCGTCTGAGGATGATTCACTCGACTGACCACGTGGCGGATGCCCCGACCCGCCAGAAACCGCTCGAACTGACCCCGCCCCACCGCGTGCTCCTCTCGAGGATTCGCAAAGAACTGGCACCCTCGGTCGGTGTTCACCTCTCGAACCTCGACACTCCATTCGTTCGCACGACGCAGCGCCTCCGTCAGGGTCGCGATCGCCGTCTCCGCCGTCGCCTGTTCGAACTCTCCTCCACTCAACACCATTCGACTCGCGTCATCCTCCCAGAGAATGCAGTGCGGACTCGTGTCGCTCGACCGATGGAAGTCTCCGTGCAGCAACGACCCGGAGTGGGCCCGCTCGTAGCGGACATACCGACGCTTCCGCTGCTTCCTCGGATTCGGGACGACCCACCCCTGGGTCTTCCCGAATCGGTAGATCTGCATCTTGGGAATATGGACCCCCTGTTTGGCCAGGGACTGGTAGAGCTTCGTAGCCCCTCGAGGGGAGCGACCCCACTCCTCCCGAATCACTCGTCGCTGCTCCTCGGTCAACGGCGGTCCCGGGGGTCGCCGTCGCGGGTTCAGCTGCGGCACGATTCCCGTCGTTCGCCATCGTCGGACGAGCTTCCGAAGCCATCGGACGGTCACTCCCCAGCGAGCGGCCATCTGCCCGAGCGTTTCGCGGGGTCGTCCGTATCCCTGGGCTTGACGGATGAGCCACACCAGCTGTCGATCGGTCAGCCGCGTCACAGCGGCCGGAGTCTTTGGGGGAATAGGCCGCTCCGGCCGTGCTGCGGTACGAGGAGGGCGGCGCGGTCGCCCCTCGAGCCACCAGGCAGGGATCCTCGACCGGGCCGGAGGAACTAATTCCTGGACTCCACAACAGAACCGCGGTCAAGGTATCATTAAATAGAAGGGCTTACTCACTCAACCTGACAGTCGAGAGTAATCTCGAGTGATACGAAAATGATGGCAGGAAACACGCCGATTCTGGTGCTGCGAGAAGGGACGAAGCGAGAGAAGGGACGCGGGGCGCTCAACAACAACATTCAGGCCGCGAAGGCGATCGCCGACGCGGTGCGTTCGACCCTCGGGCCGCGCGGGCTCGACAAGATGCTCGTCGATTCGATGGGCGATGTCGTGGTCACGAACGATGGCGTCACTATCCTGAAGGAGATGGACGTCGAGCACCCGGCCGCGAAGATGCTGGTCGAGGTCGCGAAGACCCAGGACCAGGAAGCGGGCGACGGGACGACCACCGCGGTGGTCCTCGCCGGCGAGCTGTTGAAGCGCGCCGAGACCCTGATCGATCAGAACATCCATCCGACCATCATCTCTCAGGGATACCGACTGGCCTCCACGAAGGCCCTTCACATCCTGAACCAGATCAGCCACCCGGTCACGATCTCGGACCACGACAACCTGCTCCAGATCGCGATCACGTCGATGGCCTCGAAGTCCGTCTCGTTCAACCGGGACGCGCTCGGCGAGATCGCCGTCAAGGCCGTCACCGCGGTCGCCGAGAAGAAGGGCGAGGGCTACTACGTGGACCTCGACAACATCCAGCTGATCAAGAAGCAAGGCGGCCAGATCTCCGACACGTCGCTCATCGAGGGCGTCATCGTCGACAAGGAGAAGGTCCACTCGGGGATGCCTACGCGCATCGAGAACCCGAAGATCGCGCTCCTCGACGCGGCGCTCGAGATCAAGAAGACCGAGATCGACGCCAAGATCGAGATCAACGACCCGTCGCAGCTGAACGCGTTCCTCCAGGAGGAGGAGAACATGTTGCGCCGGATGGTCGACCAGGTCAAGAAATCCGGAGCGAACGTCGTCCTCTGCCAGAAGGGGATCGACGACCTCGCCCAGCACTACCTCGCCAAGGAAGGCATCTACGCGGTCCGCCGCGTCAAGAAGTCCGACATGGAGAAGCTCGCGAAGGCGGTCGGGGCGAACATCGTCTCGAAGGTCAGCGAGTTGACGCCCCAGGACGTCGGAACGGCCGGTCTCATCGAGGAGCGCAAGATCGGGGACGACGCCCTCACGTTCGTGACGGGCGCGAAGAAGGCCCGCGCGGTCTCGATCCTGATGCGCGGCGGTACGGAGCACGTCCTGGACGAGATCGAGCGGTCACTCGATGACGCCCTGAACGTGGTCGCGGTCGCCGTCGAGGACGGGAAGTTCGTCTACGGAGGCGGCGCGACGGCGAGCGAGCTCGCGATGCAGCTCCGGGACGAGGCGGCGAAGATCGGCGGACGCGAGCAGATCGCGTTCGAGAGCTTTGCGGAGGCCCTCGAGACGATTCCCCGCACGCTGGCCGAGAACGCCGGGCTCGACCCCATCGACATCCTGATCGAACTGCGCAAGGCACACAAGGGCGGTCAGAAGTCGGCGGGCGTCAACGTCATGGCGGGCAAGGTCGACGACATGGTCCACCTGCACGTGATCGAGCCGATCCGTGTCGGGCGCCAGGCGATCGAGAGCGCGACGGACGCCGCGGTGATGATCCTGCGGATCGACGACGTCATCGCCTCGAAGTCGGGCCCCGCGCCCGGCGGCGGCGGTGGCCCGGGCGGCCCGGGTGGTATGGGCGGCATGGGTGGCATGGGCGGAATGGGCGGCGGCGACTTCGGCGAGGACTGAACGGCCCCCGCGCCCGCACCGAACCCTTTCCTGCACCCCGGAGGCGTTCCCTCCGGGGTTCCCCTTCTTTGAATTTCCCCGGCACCTTTTTGGGGACCGCCCGACTATCGCCGGGTGCGGGGATCCACCAGTGGCGAAGCCGACCCGGATATTCTTCGTGGCCGACCTTCACGGGTCTGCGATCTGCTGGCGGAAGTTCATCAACGCGGCCACGACCTATCGGGCCGACTTCCTCCTCGTCGGAGGCGACATCGCCGCGAAGACGCTGACGCCCGTGTTCGAGGAGAGCGACGGCTGGTCGGCTTCGATCGAAGGGCAACGACTATCGGCCGCCTCGTTGACGGAACTCGACCACCTCGAGGAGTCGCTCCGGGACTCCGCCACGGTCCCGTTCCGCACTACCCGGAGCGCGTGGGAGGAGCTGATCGTCACGCCCGGAAAGCTCGACGAGGTGTTCGAACGGTGCTCGCTGGTCGAACTCCGCCGATGGCTCGAGTGGGCACGCCAGCGAATAGGCGACGGCGCCGCGAGGCTCTGCCTCGGTCTCGGCAACGACGACCTGACCTCGATGGAGGCGGTGATCGAAGCGGACGAATTCGCGGAGCTAACCGACCGTAAGGTTCTCCGTATCGATGACCACCACGAGCTGCTGACGCTCCCCTACAGCAATCCGACCCCGTGGAAGACGCACCGCGAGCTTCCGGAGGACGAGATCGCCCGCCACATCGAGGAGGACCTCGCCCGAGTGGAACGTCCGGAGTCCGTGGTCTTCAACCTCCACGTCCCCCCGCACGGGACGGCGCTCGACCGCGCGCCGAACCTGACCGCGGACCTCACGAAGGTGATGGCCCCCGGCGGCGAGACCCAATTGGTCCACGTAGGGAGCACGGCGGTCCGTGCCGCGCTCGAGCAACACCACCCCCTCCTCTCGCTGCACGGGCACATCCACGAGTCCCGTGGGATCACCACCTTCCAGCGGACCGTGTCGATGAACTGTGGGAGCGCGTATACCGAAGGGGCGCTCCTCGGGGCCCTGGTGGATATCACCGAGGACGAAGTGAAATCCGCAATCCTTACTTCGGGGTAGTGGCCGCGGCAGCCCCGACGCTCACGGTCCCATCGACCGCCGGCAGATTGTCGACTTCCTCCCACCACTGACCCCCTAGGAATCCAAATCGCCTCCGAGGAGCGGCGGACGAGAGGATCGTCCCGAGAGAGTCGAGGCGACTCGAGATCTGCCCGCGCGGACCTGGCGGGAGCTCGCGCAGGAGGGCGGAACGGCGGACCATTTCGATGTTGAGGGAGGCGGTGTGCCAGAGCCCCCAATCGGCCGCGACGATTGCGGACAGACGTGCGGGCGAGATGCCGTCGGGCGTCTCCGCCACCGGATGGTCGAGGAGGAGCGCGAGCACGTCGAGGACGTCCTTCGCTTCCGGTCCGATGACCACATCGTGACGCCCGAACGGGGCGAGCACGCGTTCCGCGACCTTCCCCCGGTCCGATCCGGGAATCCGCTGGATGAACTGGAGCTTCGCGAGCAGGAGTAGGGCAGGGGAGAGGGTGCCCTGCCGTGCGGGCGCCTCCCGCACGTCGGCCTTCAGGTCAAAACGGTGACAGAATCGGAACTCGTCTGCGAGCAGGTCGATGCTCCCCAGGGCGATCTCTCCGTCGTGCTCCCCGAGCACCATATGGAGGCGCAATCGTCGCCCCTCCCCGAGGGAGTTGATCGTCCGATCCCCGGCCGTCTCGAAGAACCGGAGCCCGCTCCCCTCGCGTTCGTGCACAGTGGCGAGGAACGCCCGCACCTCCGGGAGCTCCTTGTGCAGGCAGGCGACGTCGAGATCGTGCAGCGTCCGGCGTAGCCCGAGGTCCGTGCGATTGCTGGACAGGGAACAGAATCGATGGGCCGCCCCTCCGAGGAGGGCGAGATGGATCTCCGGCTGCGCACGCCGCGCGGCCGCCACGAGAGCGACCCCCCGAGCCACGAGGGGATCTCCCAGGTCGACCCAGTCGGCGAGCCCAATCTGACGACGCGCGTCCTCCAGGGAGGAGCGGAAGGAGACCGGGAGCTCGATGGAGATCCGATCGCCCCGCAGCGGGTCGATGACGAGATCGACGACCTCCCCCACGGGGCCCACCGAGACGCCGGCGCCCAAAAAGGGGCGGGTGTCGGCGCCCTAGTCCGGCGGGAGCTCCTTGCTGATGAGGTCGACGGGGATTCCCCGATACTTCTGGATCGCGTAGGAAACGAAGTACAGGACCACTCCGACAACGAAGACGATCGGCAGGAAGAGGAGGTATCCGTACTGGTACGCCCCTGCCGGTTCTACGTACTGAGCCGTGGAGGCCGCGTAGCTCACGTACCAGGCGCCGACCCAGGAAGCGAGCCCGACCAGCGTCAGGATCGGGACGGGTCCGACCTTGGCGCGCACGATCCGGGGAGCCTGCGCGAACAACTTCGGACGCAGGAAGGGGAAGAGTGCTCCGCCGAGGCAGACGACCCCGACGGCGAGCCAAAAGCCGAAGTTGGAGTACGAGAGGTAAGTGAATAGAGTCGTATACACGGCCACGTACAACGCGATCAGCGACGCGAACCAGAGCGTGATGACCGCCACCCAAGGGACTCCGTTCTGGGTGACGCGCGTGAAGAACGCTGGGAGGATGCGGTCGAATGACCAAGCGAAGAGATTCCGCGTGGGGATGATGAAATAGATGAACGCGAACCCGAAGAAGGTCAGCACCAGACCGAAGGTCAGGAAGGCGGCCAGCATCGGACTCGTGGTGATGTACGCCGCGAGGAACAGCGGGGACGGGATGGCACTGAGCGTGACGGTCCCTCCGAGGTATCCGCCGCTCACTCCAACGATGAAATCACGGCCGAAGGTGTAGTAGGTCGCGGCATAGAGAGCGCCGATGAGCCCGGCGAAGATAATCGGGGCGCCAAAGATCGCGAGGCCCTGGGTCCGGGTCGGGTTCCCGCGAATCTCGCCCGCGTAGTACGAGCTGTTCGCGTACCCGATGAAGCTCAACATTGTGTAGACGATTCCGAGGAAGGTGCCGGTCAACGTGACGTTGTCGAAACTGGCTCCGAAGGACGCGACCGTCGCATAGTTCTGGGTGGCGGCGTTGTGCGCGTTCCAGTCGGCAGCGAAGGTCGACTGCGGGGTGGCGAGGAGTAGGCCGATCATGACGACGTAAATCAGCGCCGTAATCGCGAAGATTCCGACGGTGGTACGGAAAACCCACTTGGTCGGGAGCAAGCTGATCAAGAGTACGAGGCCCAAGACGAGGAAGCCGACGAGGAACAGATGCCCGTTGGTCGCAGTGAACCACGTGGCGTCGTTGAGCGCTTGGGCCCCGCCGCCCGCAACCGAATAGGCCGCGAGCATCATCGGGATGCCGTACGCCGCCACGTAGTAGGAGAAGTATCCGGCCCAAGAAATGAACACAACAGTGAACAACAGGTTGGTCCCGAGTCCAATACTCGGATGGAAAATACGGCCCATGAACACGTAGTCGCCCCCCGAGCGCGGCATCGCGCTCGAGAGCATCCAATAGACGTAGCCCACGCCGACGTTGATCGTGACCCCAATCGCGACCGTCGTGACCAGGTTCGCGTTCGGGTAGCCCGCGGACGCGAAGACGATCCAGAAGTAATTCACGATGATACCCATCGCGACAAGGTTGGCGAAGAGCGCCGTACGGGCCCCGACCGTGCGGACGAGCCCCGACGACTGTCGGACGTACAGGTCCTTGCTGCTGACCTCCCGCCGAACGCTCTCGCTCGATGGTACGTTCACGACGCTTCCGGCCGGTTCGGTATTGGTCGCAGCGGTCAACGTTAGTTCCCCCGGTCCGGTGCCCGTCTCACCGTAGCGAGCTAGGCCCTGACACGCGACTTTCTCCAGGCTATTAATACCATCGACGTGGGGGGTTCACCGTCTCGGCGTGGGTCCGGGGTCGACGGGCCCGGACACGAATGATTGATGACCCCGGTAGGACCTCCGGGTTGTAGGCTCATGAACTGGGACACCCGACTGATCCACGACGGACAGGCCCCCGACCCTCTGACGGGAGCGGTGAATGTGCCGGTCTATCTCACGTCGACGTTCGCGGAGACGGCCCCCGGCCAGGCGAAAGGGTACGTCTATTCGCGAACAGGGAACCCGACGCGCGCCGCGCTCGAGAGGGTGCTCGGTCGTCTGGAGGGCGGCGTCGGAAGTCTCGCGTTCGGTTCCGGCCTTGCCGCCACGTCGGCTCTCCTCATGGCCTACCCGAACGGCAGCCGGATCGTCGCGGGGGACGACCTCTACGCCGGCACCTGGCGACTGCTTCAGGTGGCGCGAACTCATGGCGTCCGGGTCGACTTCATCGACACCAGCGACCTCGCCAACGTACGGGCGGCGTTGGAATCCACGCCGAAGACTGACCTGCTCTACCTGGAAACTCCGACCAACCCCCTTCTGAAGGTGACGGATCTCCGCGGGGCGATCGCGCTCGCCCGGTCCCGCCGGACTCGGGTCGCCGTGGACAATACGTTCGCTTCGCCGGTTCTCCAGCGTCCCCTCGAGCTCGGCGCGGACGTGGTCGTGCACTCGACGACGAAGTACCTGGGCGGCCACAGCGACCTGATCGGCGGGGCCCTCGTGTTCCGGTCGAAACCGTTGCTCGAAAAGTACCGCTGGTACCAGAACACCCAGGGGGGCGTCCCCGGACCGCTCGACTGTTTCCTCGTGCTCCGCGGCATCCACACGATGGGCCTGCGGGTCCGGGCGCACTGCGCCAACGCCCGGAAGGTCGCCGGGTTTCTCTCGAAGCATCCTCGGATCCTCCGTACCCTGTACCCGGGATTGCCGGGTCACCCTGGTTACGACGTGGCGCGCCGACAGATGGACGATTTCGGCGGGATGGTCTCCGCAGAGGTGCGCGGGGGGCTCGCCGTGGCGAAGCGGGTCGTCCGTCGCCTCAAAGTATTCACCCTGGCCGAGAGCCTCGGCGGAGTCGAGTCGCTCGTGAACGTGCCGGCGCTGATGACCCACCGCTCCGTGCCGAAGGAACTCCGCGAGCAGCAAGGAATACGGGACGGACTGTTGCGGTTCAGTGTGGGGGTCGAGGACGCCTCCGACCTGGTCGCGGACCTCCGGCAAGCTCTGCAATAGCCGCGCCTCCCGGCATCGAGAAATACCGAGCGGGTGTGGTCGCGGCATGCCATTGTGGGAAGACAAGCCCGACGCCTGGCACGAGATTCAGCCGGGAGTTCAACGCCGAATCCTGGCGCACGACCTCGGCGTGATGATGGTGCTCTACCGTATCGCGCCGGGGAGCCGCTTCGCCCTGCACACGCACCCCCATGTCCAATCGGGGACGGTGCTCGAGGGCGGCGGTCAGTTCCAGGTCGGGGACCAGACATGGACGTTGCGGCCGGGGTCGGCGTACACCGTTCCCCCGAACGTGCCGCACGAGCTGCGCTCGGACCCGAACGCGTCCACGGTGGTGCTGGATGTGTTCACTCCACGTCGCGAGGAGTTCCTTCACGAAGCGGTCCGCCCGGACCGGGAGTGATCCGGCCTAGCCCACCGAACGCAGGAGCCCGCCGTCGACGGGGAGCATCGCCCCCGTCACGTAGCTCGAGAGGTCGCTGCCGAGAAAAATGATCGCCCGCGCGAGCTCCTCCGGCGAACCGATCCGCCCGAGCGGGATATCGCGCTCGATCCCCCGGACCACCTCGTCGGGGGTGATTCCCCGACGACGCGCCGTGTCCTCGGCGACCTCGTCGATCCTCGCGGTGCGGATGTACCCGGGAAGGACCCCGTTCACGCGAATCCCCTTCGGACCCAGCTCGCGGGAGAGCGTCTTCACCAGTCCGGTGACCGCGATCCGACAGACGCTCGAAGTGGCGAGGTTCGGGATCGGCTCCCGGATCGCGACGGAGGTGAGGAAGACCATCCGGCCCCCCGTGCTGCCGCGGAGCATCGCTTCGGCGCTCCGGCGCGCGAGGTAGGCGGGGCTCACCACGAGCAGGCTCGCCGCGCGCTCCCAATCCTCGAATCCCTGCTCCATGAAGAGACCCGGGTGCGGGGAACCGGTGACGTAGACGAGCGTGTCAACGCCCCCCAAGTGGGTGACCGTCTCGGTGAGAAGGCGGTCCAAGTCGGCCGGTCGAGTGAGGTCCGCGACGACGCCGTGCACCTCTCCGAGTCGAGCGAGACGTTTCACGGCGGCCTCGAGTCGGCCGGCATTCGAGGAGTTGACCACCACTCGTGCCCCTTCGCCAAGGAACGCTTCCGCGGCGCCGTATCCGATCCCCTGGCTGGATGCCGTCACGAGGACGCGGGCGCCCTGGAGTCCCGACCCGATGGGCACGGTCGCTCCTAACCCTCGATCGCGAAGACTCGCGCCATCGCGCCGCTCGCACCAGCGATCTTCAAAGGAGCCGCGACCAGCGTGTACTCTTCCCCTGACGTCAGTTCATCGAGATGGTCCAGCGCCTCGAGGATCCAGATCCCCTTTCTAAGGAGGACCTTGTGGGCCTCGAACTTCGAGTTGGAGTACGGGTCGATCCCGAGCGTGTCCGTCCCGACTCCCTGAACCGACTGGCCGACCAGCCATTCGGCCGCCTTCGGTTCGAGACCCGGGAAGTCGTAGAGGTACTCCTTCGTCGGAGCGCGCTTGTGGCTCCAATCCGTGCGGAGGAGAACGAAATCCGGATGTTTCCGCTTGGGCCAAACCTTCTCCAGCGACTTCGCCGAGATGGTCGTCCCGTTGACCTCGGCGCGCACGTCGAGCACGATCGCGGAGCCGACCAACTGGGAGGGGGGGATCCGGTCGACGGTCAACCCGTCCTCGAGAAAGTGGTACGGCGCGTCCATGTGCGTCCCCGTGTGCGTCGTGCAGTTCACCCGCTCGATCGAGTAGCCGTCCCGCGAGACGATGCCCGCGGGCTCGAAGGTTGGGAGAGGGGCGGACGGCCACACCGGCATGTACGTCTGGAGCAGCGCGGTCAGGTCGTGCACGTGACGAGCGGTCGGCATGCGCCCGCGAACCCCTCGGGGTACTAAAACGGGCGGGCGGCGGCGCGACCCATCGAGGGGGCCTCGGAGCGGTGCCGAACGAGGTACCGTTCGAGCCGGTCCATCCCCTCGTCCAGGGTCTCGATAGACGAAGTGTATGAGATCCGGAGGTGCCGCTCTCCGTGAGGGCCGAACGCAACCCCCGGGACCAGCGCGAGCTTCTCCTCGCTCAGCAGTTGCGAGCAGAAGGAGAGCGACGACTCCGCGAGGTCGTATCGAGGAAACACGTAGAACGCGCCCTCGGGACGGACCGTCGTGAGCCCCTCGATCCTCGCGAGGCGTTGGAGTAGGTGGTCCCGTCGCTCGCGGAAGGCGGCCCGAAAGCGCTCCTCGTCGGGGGCGGCGTGTTCCAGGGCCCAGACGCACGCCTTCTGCACGAACGGCGGTACGCAGGTGAGCGTGTGCTCCATTACTTTCACGAGCCGCGCCCGGATCTCGGGCGGCGCCGCGGCGTAGCCCGCCCTCCACCCCGTCATCGCGTAGAGCTTCGAGAAGCTGCCGACCGTCACCACGGGAACCTCGGGAGCGGCCATGCTCCCCGGGCTCACGTGGGTCCCGTCGTAGATCAACGACTCGTACGTCTCGTCGCTCACGACCGTCAGTCGGTGGTCACGAGCGATCTCGAGGGCGGCTCTCACTTCCTCGCGCCGAAGCACTCGTCCGGTCGGATTCGCGGGCGAGACGAGGATAAGGAGCTTCGAACGGGGGGTCACGGCGGCACGCAACGCCTCCGCGTCCAGTGAAAAATCGGAACGCAGCGGCACATAGACTGGCCGAGCGCCCGCGAGCTGCACGGGCTGCTCGAACAGATAGGTCGGATCCGGCAGGAGCACCTCATCGCCCGCACCCACGGTGGACAGCAGGGTGGCGTAGATGGCGAATTTGGCCGACATCACGACCACGTCGTCCGGTGAGGTAGGAATGTGGTTGCGCGTCTGGAGACGGGTGGCGATCGCACTCCGGAGCTCCGGCATCCCTTGGGCGGACACGTAGTGGGTGAACCCCTCGTTCATGGCGCGATACGCCGCGTCGCGTATCCCCACGGGGGTGTCAAAATCCGGTTCTCCGATATGGAGTCCGAGAACGGACACCCCCGCCTGACGGAGACGGAAGATCTCGTCGATCAGGGAGAGGATGGGGGACTCGGTGACAGCGTCGACGGTCACGGGTTCCCGTATGCACGAATCGCGGGTTAAGCCCGGCGCCCCTTTCTCCGCACGACGGAATTGGACGACTCGAGCCGGCTCCCGCGGCCCGCAAGCTGCTCTCCCACCCGTCGGACCGCTCGCGCACGATGGGAGATCGCATTCTTCTCGTCGGGCGTACCTTCGGCAAACGTCTTGTCCCAGCCGTCCGGAATGAAGATCGGGTCGTAACCGAAACCTCCTCGCCCGGCAGCGCGCGGAGCGATCTTCCCGTGGACTTCCCCCCGGAACGCCCAGCGGCGTGGGCCGTTCTGCAACCCCGCGACGGTACGGAAGCTGGCGGAACGTCGGCGGCCCTTCAGCAGTCGGAAGATCGGGGTGAACTTCCAGATTCTGAGGAAATGGGCCGAGTAGACGCCCGGAAAGTCGCGGAGGGCGGGGATGAACAGGCCCGAGTCCTCTACGAGGACGTAGCCCGGAATGTCACGCACGGCGTCGAGCTTGGCGTTCATCACCTCCTCGAGGTCGTCGGCCTGGGGCTCCGGGAGCGTGCGTCGCTTCCAGTGGACCCGGACTCCGTACGGTAGGAGCACCTCGCGAATCTCGCGGTACTTGCCGCGATTGGTGCTGACGAAGGTGACGTCGATCACGTCGCCCCCGTTACCAGGGGTACTCGTTGTACGCGATGATCTCGTCCGGGCTCTTCCTTCCGTCGTCGGGCGGCTTCGCCGAGCCGTTCGTCTCCGCCGGATAGCCGATCGGGATGATCCCGATCGGGTGGATCCCTTCGGGGACGTGCAGCACGGTGCGCACTTTCTCCTCGTTGAACTCAATGATCCAGATGCTGCCGAGGCCCTCGGCGGTCGCGGCGAGCTGGAGGTGGTCGACGGCGACGGCGACATCCAGGGGGTAGGCGGAGATGTAGCCGCCGATCGTCACCGGGATGTCCTCCTCTACGGAGAACGCGACGATCACCGCCGGAGCCTCCGCGATGAGCTTCCCGCGGTTCGACGCTTGGGCCAGGAGCCGCTTCCGCTCGTCGTCCTGAACGACGACGAACCGCCACGGCTGCATATTCCGCTGGCTGGGAGCCAGCCGGGCGGCGGCCAGGATATTCTTCAGCTTCTCGGAGGGAACGGGCCGGGACTGGTACTGCACGCACGGGCGGTAGGCGCGGATCGCGTCGAGGACATCCATGAGGTCAGACCACGAAAAATCGTTAGTTGCGGGGGGCCAAAGCCGGCCTACCCGTCGGACGTACGGCGACGCATTCGTACTTGCGAGGGGCGTCCCGAATAAAAGGGTTTGCGCACGGAGCTCGCGGCGAATCGGCCGATTCGTTCTTCCGGACCCGTCCGAAGCGGACCCGGATGGCATCGATCGTTCGCGTGCCTTGTCGCCCTTCGGGGTTATCTTGGGACCGATGTTTCCGCGCGCCTAGATGACAGGAAGTTCGCGGACCAGGGAAATCGTGGTCCGCTCTGTCCGCCAGGCTGAGTGGGAGGCGTATCGGGCGGTGCGACTCCGTGCGCTCGGAACGGACCCTCTTGCGTTCGGCTCCACCCTCGAGCGGGAAGAAGCGTTCCCCCCCGAACTGTGGAAGGAACGGATCACACGGGGCACAGAGTCCCTGTCGTCCGCGACGTGGGTCGCGGTGGATCCTCGGGGCAGATTCGTTGGCATGACGGGCGTAGCCGACCTGGAAGGGACCTTCCATCTCTTTGCAATGTGGGTCGATCCGGGTCGCCGCGTCGAGGGCATCGGCGGTCAGCTGCTCGACGCCGCCCTGACGTGGATAAGTGAGTCGCACCGAGGACGAACGGTGCAACTCGATGTGAACCCGGGCCAAGTTGCCGCGGTCCACCTCTATGAATCACGCGGATTCCGTCGGACAGGCAAGTCCTCCCCGCTCCCGCACACGGCGGGGGAGCAGGTGATCGAGATGACCTGGACAGCGCGACCTCCGCCCTAGTCCTCACATCGAGTCCGGGGGTCCAGACGGCTCCCGCGGCTGCGCGACAGTACCTGACCAACAATTGTGTTAAATAGGTCTGACAGTGCTCGGGAAGAGCTGCTGACGACTGTCTGACAAACAGGTGGCCGTCGGCGACGGACGTCGCAAATCGGAACCCGGTGAGGGGGGTCGCTCGATGTATCTCAAACGAATCAAGGTTCGGAATTTCAAGTCGTTCGCGGGGGCGACGGAGATCCCCTTCCAGCCCGGTTTCACGGGGGTCGCCGGCCCCAACGGGATGGGCAAGTCGAACATCTCCGATGCGATCCTCTTCGTCCTCGGCCCGACCAGCTCGAAGGCGCTCCGAGCCGAGCGCCTCACCCACCTGTTCTTCAATGGCGGTTCGTCCAAGAAGGCGGCGACAGAATGCGAGGTGTCGCTCGTCTTCGACAACGCGGACAAGTCGCTGCCGTGCGACTCCGCCGAGGTCGAAGTCACGCGGTACGTCAAGCTCGCCCCGAGCAACCCCGACGGGTACTACTCGTACTTCTACGTCAACGGGAAGCGAACCACGCAGACGGAAATCGATTCCATCCTCTCGCACGGACGCTTGTCCGGCGATGGCTACAACCTGGTTCAGCAGGGCGACGTCAACAAGATCGTCACGATGGGACCGGTGCCGCGGCGGGGGCTGCTCGAACGTCTCGCCGGGATCAGCCAATACGACGACGAGCTCGAGCACGCGGAAACGAAGCGCGCCGACCTCGACCAGAACCTCGAACGGATCCAGACCCTGCTGGGCGAGATCAAAGGGCGGCTGGCATCCCTCGAAGGCCAGCGTCTTCAAGCGATACAGTACAAGCAAGTCCAGGAGGACCAGCGACGCTCGCAGGCCCGACTCGCGCGCGCGGGCCACCGAATGGCCGAGCAGGAGCTCGTGACCTGCCGCAAACAGGCGGAGACCGTTCGCGAAGAGATCGCCCGTCTCGAGACGGCGCGCACGGAGCTCTCGGCCCGACAGGAAGAGCTCACCCGTTCCATCGACGCGGTGGACCGGGAGATCGCGGAGGTCGGGGGGGCGGCCGCGGTGAAATTCAAGCAGGAGCTGGACGAGAAACGAATGGCGTTCGCCCGGCTCGACCAGAGCTTGGGACATTTGCGCGAGGCCCTCGAGACGCTGGGCGCCCAGACCGAAGAACTGGCGACGACGGTGCAGCGGGACGAGACCCAGCGAACGGGCCTTCAGAAGCAGGAGACGACGCTCGCCGGCCGGTTGGCCGCCCTGGCCCAACGTGCCGAGGCAGACACGCACGACATGCAGGCCGCGACGGGGAGTCCAGGGAAACCGGGAGAGAAGATCGCGAGCGCCCGGAAGTTGCAACTCGAACTCGAACGACAACACGAATCCAAGCAGAAGGCCTGGCAGGCGGGAATCCAGGAACGCGAGGGGTCGAACGCTGCGCGCGAGTCCGCGGAACGTACCCAAGCCCAGGCGGAGGACGACCTGCGGGAACGCGAGGTCGAGGTCAAGGACCTGGAGCTGCGGATCAAGGAGACCGGGCCCGCAAAGGGGTCCGGAGGCCCCGCGACCGGTGACCTTCAGAAGGAGCTCTTCACCCTCAAGAATCAAGAGAAGAACCTCACGGCCGAGTCGGACCGTCTCACGCGAGAGGTCGGCGAGATCAACCGTCGCTACCTCACGCTCGACGCTCGACTGAAGGCACGGACGGAATCCGGCGCCCGACCCAATCAACTCGCCGCGGTCGACTTCCTCCTCTCGCAACGCAACCTCGGAAAGATCCCCGGGATCCGCGGTACGGTCGAGGAACTCGCCGACTTCGACCCCAAGCTCAAGACGGCGTTGCAGGTCGCCGGCGGAAACCGCTTCCAAGCGCTCGTCGTCGAAACGGACCAGGTCGCGGAGGAATGCATCCGGCTGCTTCGGGACGAGAAGCGCGGCCGCGCGACTTTCCTCCCGCTCAACAAGATGCTGGCCGGCCGCCCCCACGGAAAATCCCTGCTGGTAGCGAAGGCCGCGGGGGCCACAGGCTACGCCCTCGACCTCGTGAAGTTCGAAGAGACGCTCCGTCCCGCCTTCTGGTACGTCTTCGGGGAGACGGTCGTGATGGACGACCTTCCTCACGCTCGATCGCAAATGGGTGGCGTACGACTGGTGACGCTCACCGGCGACCTCATTGAGGCGACGGGAGCGATCTCCGGTGGTTACCTCGACCCGACAGCCCAGGGCCGCGGGGCCGACAGCGCCGTAGAGCTGAAACGGCTCGGGGAGGAATTACGAGAGAAGAGCGCCGCGGATTCCGCGGCGCGGGCCGGCCTCGCCAAGGCGGCGGATCGGATCCGCGTCGTGAGTGAGGAACTGGCCACCCGGTCGATCCAGGACCAGTCCCACCAGTCGTCCCGGCAGATCCTGGAGAAGGACCTCACTGCCGCCCGCTCCCGCCTCGAGGCGGCTCGGGAACGGATCGCCGCCGCCGCCGCAGAACAGAAGAAGGCCGAGACGGCGTTCGTCCGGGCCGAGGATACGGTTCGAAAGCTCGGCGAGGAAATTGCTGCGCTCAAGGCCTCCATCGCGAAAGCGCAGGAACAGTACCTCGGTCAACTCCCCGAGGCGCTCGGCGCCAAGCTCCGCTCCCTCCAAGAGGCATCGCAAAAGACGTCCGAAGAGCGGGTCCAGGTCAACGGCGAGCTCGAGTCGGTCCGTGCGTCGCTCGCGGCGCTCCTCACTAACCTCGACGGTCGGAAGAAGGAACTCGACGAGTCTCGGGCATCGATCGCCGCCAAGAAGAAGGAGATCGTCCAGACCGAGAAATCGGTCGTCGGCGCCAAAGAGGCGTTGGACGCGCTCAAGGCGGTGGAGTCGAAGCAGAGCGACGCGCAGAAGGCGCAGGGCGAGAAGAAGCGGACGTTCGAAGAAGAACGGCTCACCCTGACCCGCAAACTGGGCGAGGCTCAGGCGAACCTCGAGACCCGGCGCTCGATGCTCACCCAGGAGGAGACACGGCTCGCGGTCGCCGAGACGAAATTCCACGAGCTCGAGGAGGCCCTGAAGCAGTTCCCTGAGCCGGAGCCGGACGAGAAACCGATGTCCATCGACGAGCTCAAGCGGAAGATCACGACCCTCGAGCAACAGCTCGCCGCCCTCGGGGACGTCAACCTACGCGCGGTGGAAGATTACGACGTCGAGAAGGGACGGCTCGATGAGTTCGGCGGAGAGGTGCTTCGACTGACCTCGGAAAAGACCGAGATGGTCGGCCTCGTCCACGAGATCGAGAAGAAGAAGCGCGAGAAGATCAACGAGGTCGTCGTCAAGGTCAATGCGAACTACCGGGAGATCTACGGCGAACTCTCCGCGGGCGGCGAGGGCGAGATTGCCCTTGAGAATCCGGCGGACCCACTCGCCGGCGGACTGCTGATCAAAGCGCGGCCCGTCGGAAAGACTGTGACGCGGCTCGAGCAGCTCTCCGGCGGGGAGAAGTCCCTCGCCAGCCTAGCGTTCATCTTCTCGCTGCAGCGGTACGATCCGAGCCCGCTCTACGTGTTCGACGAGGTCGACATGTCGCTGGACGGGCTCAACGCGGAGTACGTCGGGCGCATGCTCCGCCACAACGCGGAGCGGGCGCAGTTCATCGTCATCTCGCTGCGCAAGGTGACCCTCAAGTTCGCGAGCCACCTCTACGGCGTCACGATGCACGGCGATGGTTGCTCGCGCGTGATCGGGATCCATCTGGACGACATTCACGATGTGGAGAGCCGCGAGGGCGCGCGGGCACCCACCAACTCCGCACCGGTCGTGGAGGCACGATGACGATCTCCGAGAGCGAGGCCGCGGGACTCCTGAGTCCCAACGCCGTGCCGCGCGAAGCCGCCGAGAAGGTGCTCGGATACCTCGTCTTCCACCGTTCGCTCCTCGGCGAGGCCGAAGATACCTCCGCGCTGCTGGAACGTTACCTGACCCTCGTCGAGAACCTGAAGGACGGGGTCCACCTCGTGATCCCCGACCCGTTCCAAAAGGCGATGGCCCTCCTCTTCGAGCTCGTGATGGAGGAGGAGTTCGACCCGTGGGAGATCGACCTCGTGAAGTTCACGCAGTCGTACCTCGAGCGCGTCCAGACGGACGGCGCCGTCAACTTCGCGATCGCCGGTCGGCTCATGTACATGGCGTGGAGCATCCTCTACCTCCAATCGGAGGAGATCCTCAAGTCTCGGGAGAATGCGGTCGTTCCGCCGGTCGGTGGCGACCTCGAGGCGAGTCCGATCGACGACGGCTACCTGCCGCTGATGGAGACGCCGGAGGCGGTCGACGTCACGTCGTCCATCCTCGGGTCGATGGACGCGCCGCCCCTCCTGGAGATGGTCCGGCACCCGGAAACGCGACCGGTCTCCTTGCTAGAGCTCGTTCGCGCCTTCGGCGAAGCGGAGGCCGACGCCCGCCGCGCGGTACGGATTCAGGAGCTTCGCGAGCGCCTTCGAGAAGAGCAACGCGCCCCTCCCGAGGTGCTGGTGCACGGCGATCTGCCAGAGCACGACCTGGTCGACACGTGGGAGGCGGCCCTTCGACACCCGGTAGACGAACCGTTCCCGCTCCTCGGTCTCTGGAACCCCCTCTCGGGTCGCGACCGACTGGTCGCGATCTTCCTCGCCGCCCTGTTCCTCGCCCGAGAGCGCTCGATCGACCTCCGCCAGGAATCGCTCGGGGAGAGCCCCGTCATGGTCGTACGGATGTCCGAAGTGCGCAAGGTCGTCACGGAGGCGAGCTGAGCCATGCCGTCCAAACTGGACGACCTCGTCTTCCAGGTCGAGGCGGTCCTCTTCGCCGCCGGCAAGCCAATGAGCGTGAAGGAGCTCGCCGATGCCCTTGGCCTCGCGGACTACCGGCCGGTGCTGAAAGCGGTCCGCACGCTCGAGCAGACCTACGAGAACCGGCAGTCCGCCCTCGAGATCCGAAAGGTCGGGGACCGGTACGCCCTTCAGCTGGAGGAGCGGTACGTGCCGACCGTTCACTCCGTCACGCCGGTGGAGATGGCTCCCCGTACCCTGAAGGCGCTCACGCTCGTCGCCTACCATCAGCCGATCCTCCAGAGCGTGCTGGTCCGGATGATCGGCGACGTTGCCTACGAGGAGGTCCAACGTCTGCGGACGATCGGCCTCGTGCACACCGAACCGAAAGGCTCCACGCTCGAACTGAGCACCACGCGCCGCTTCATCGAATACTTCGGGATTGCCTCGCCTCGCCCGGAGGAGATCCGACGGTTCCTCGAACAGAAGCTCGGCGTCGCCCCGCCTGCGCCGCTCCCCGAGGCGCCGGTCGCGCCGGCGGAGGCGCCCGAGGCCCCCGCGCCGGCTCCCGAGCCCGTGGTAGCGACCGCCGCGGCCGAGCCGTCCACTACGCTCTAGAGCGCACCGCACCGCGGGCATCGGACCGGCTCGGCCGGTCGGAGCGCTCCGCAGTACGGGCAAAGGAAGGTCGGACCGTTGTACGCGGAGGTCGGGAACGTCCCCGGCGCCGACGGGGGCATCGATCCGTACGACGGCGGAGGCGGAGGCACCCCGGCACCCTGCGTGGGACGGGCCATCACGACCACGAGAGCGATCGCGACCGCCGCTCCGACTCCGAAGATGATGAGGATCTCCGTCCAGGGAACGCCCGGCGGCGGCGCGGTCGTCGGAAGGACATGGGTGGGCCCCGTGTAGACGTAGCCACGGATCGCCGGCGTAGAGTCGGCCGCGTAGAACAGCGGGGCGATCGGTAAGCCCCATCCGGTCGTCGCGTCCCAGCCGGGGCCTGCGGTGAACACGTAGTTCGAACCGTTCGTCACGTCGTAGAACGGGTTCGTGGGACTGGGGTGGGCCGCAAAGTAGCTCGCGATTCGGTAGATCTCGGGGTCGAGGAATCCGAACAGATGGTTCGAGACCGCGATCTCGTCGGCGAGGAAGCCGGCGAACGCTGGCGCCGCGATGCTCGTGCCTTCGAGCAGAGTGCCGAACACCGTCCCCGTGGAATTCGCTTCGACGTAGGCGATCGTCGAGTTGGCGGGGAAGGCGAGGTCCGGCCCGGAGCGGCCGAGCACGCTCGCCCCCTGGACGACGGTTGCGTTGACGATGTTCCACTGTGCCGCCGATTGGAATTGCCAGGACGGTTCCGGGTACACGATGCTCGCACCCCCCTCGGTGCCCTCGAAGGTACCGGCACCGCCCGACGTAGACCACCACGCCGAGACGTTCGTGATGTGACCCAGGGTGGAGTCGTACGCGACGCTCAGATTGGTCGCGTTCAGCCAGCCGTTCGGAGTCCCCGTGAACCCGAGCGACACGCCACCAACCGAAACGGTCCCCGAACTGTTGAACGCGGCCGACGCCGGCCAGATGAGCCACTGTCCGTTGCCCCGGCCGCTGAGCGTGTCGGGTGCGTTGCCCTGGTCGCCACTCGAGGCGACGACGGTCACCCCCGTCGCCGCGGCCTCCTGAAGCTCGTGATTCCACGTAGAGTCGTTCAGGTCCGTGATGCCGAACGACGCGGAGACGACTCCCAGCCGTGCGGGCGTGTAGTTGTAGGCGAGCGCGGAGGCGAGGTCGAGGTCGAAGTACGACGCGGCGTCGGCGTCCGTGATCGCGCCGGCCAGCAAGTTGCCCCCGAAGTAGAAATTGTAGAGCGGAGCGCCGGGGGCGAGGCTGCCGGCCATCTCGAGGTCGAGGGAGTTCTCGAACTCATTCAAGGTGTCGTCCGTGAGATTCCCAAACGGCCCGGGGAGGGGCGGTGTATCCCCGGCCACGGTCACCGGCACGCCGGTGAGGTTGGACTGGGGCCACTTCGTGCTCGGACTATCGTTCTGGAACGTGTCGTTGTAGTACGCGTGGATCACGGCAGGGTCCCACGGGGGCGTGTTGCTGCTGTTGGTCTCGTTGTACCCGCTCGCGAGGAGCGTGGCGATCGCGACCCCGGTCGGGTAGGTCGCGTTGATCGGGTTCACCACACTCGCGTTCCCCGGGAACAGACCGGTCGACTGGAAGGCCTGGGTGAAATCGGAACCGATCAGCCACTGCTGTCCGGTGCTGTTGTTGACGATGAACTGGTTGTCGCCGCTGCGGACCGGGACGGGGACCGGTCGCCCGGCCGCGAGATTGAGCGTTAGTCGGAGGTCGGCAGAGTTGCTGAGTCCGCTGATGCCCGAAACGAGGCCCTGGAGACTCGAAGGGAGCACGGGGGTACCCAAGGCGGTGTACACCGCGTGGCCCTGGGCGCTCCCGAAATCGACCATTCGAACGTGGAACAGCGAGTCGACCTGACTCGCCGAGAGCCTCGCCATCACGGAGAGGCGGTCCGGCGCGACCGAGACGCCCCGGGCACCCGCCGCTTCCAGTCCGGCGACGACGGTGCTGGCCGTCGACACCGTGGGCGCGAAGGTCGACTCGAATTGATCGTGGGTCAGATAGGCGCGATACAGCGGCGAACTCGGGTCCCCGTCGGCCGCTAGGAAACGTTCGAGGGTCGTCGGGTGCGGATACGCCAGGGTGAGAGATATTTCGAGCGGGGCGGAGCCGTCCATCGAGATGACCGACACGCCCGGAGGGAGCGACACCGCGTCGGTGACGAGAACGTCGGAAGCGGCGGGGCTCGCCGCGATGGCGGTGGGGCGCTCGCCCGCGGCCAGCGGAGATGCCACCACGAGGGTGGCGATCACCACCGCGAGGAGCGCGATCGGTGTTCGCATCAGCTCCCGGAGGTCGCGCACTCCTAATGAGGCCACCCTAACCGGGGGGACCGCGCAACCCTTTATTGGAGAGCGAGGTCGGTCCGCAAATGGATTCCGCCCCGGCGTCGTCCGCGAAGTGTGTCTTTTGCGAGATCGTCGCGGGTCGGGCCCCCGCGTACCGCGTCTTCGAGGACGAGGCGACCGTCGCCTTCCTCGACCTCTTCCCGTTCACTAGGGGTCACCTCCTCGTCATCCCTAAGCGTCACGGCGCCCGCCTCACCGACTTCGGAGCAGAAGATCAAGCCGCCGTGCTGCGCACGCTCGAGAAGATGTGTCGCCGAGCGGAACGGCTTACGTCCGACTACAACGTCGCGTTGAACGCCGGCGCGAAGGCGGGGCAGATCGTCTTCCACCTGCATTTCCACCTGATCCCCCGCTACGGAGAATCGAACCCGTTCCACCCTCCGGCTCGGGTCCGCCTCGCGGACGACGAGGCGAAGGGTGTCGTCGCGGACCTCTCCGTACCCTGAGGGCGGGCGTGAACGCTACCGCGCGCGCTCCGATCATGGCGGGCCAGTTCTACGAAGGCACCGGAGCGGCGCTGGCCCACCAGGTCGAACGTTGCTTCCTCGACCCCCGGGGACCCGGTGAACTCCCGACTCGACACCGTTCAGGAACGCGCCCGCTCCGCGCCGCCATCGTACCGCACGCCGGATACGAGTTCTCCGGCCCGATCGCGGCGCACGCGTACTCCCTGGTCGCGGAGGAGCGGCCCCCAGAGTCCGTGCTCATCCTCGGTGTGGACCACTACGGGCTGGGGACGGGCGCGGCGCTCTCCGACCGCGACTGGCTGACCCCCCTCGGTCCCCTCTCGGTCGACCATGACCTGGTCCGCGCGCTCACGCGCGCGCCGGTCACCGTCGACGAGGCCGCGCACGTCCGGGAGCATTCTATCGAAGTGCAACTCCCGTTCCTCGAGTACGTCGTCCCTCATCCCCGATTCGTGGCGCTGCAGGTCCGGTTCGGACCGTTCGACTACCTCCGCGACGTCGCCCGCGTGGTCCGGGAGGCGGTCCGGGACCGGGACGTACTCCTCCTCGCGTCAACGGATTTTTCACATTACCTCCCCGCGAAGACTGCGGAACGACTCGACGGGATGGCGATCGAAGCGATCCTGGCGGGGGACGCGCGACGGTTGTACGACACGGTCGCGGACCACGATATCTCGATGTGCGGGGTCGCCCCGACGACGGTCCTCCTCGCCGCGCTCGAGGACGAACACCTCCGCCCCCGGCTCCTCCGCTGGGGGCACTCGGGGGAGGTCCACCCGACGCGCGAGGTCGTCGGATATGCCTCGCTCGCCCTCGAAGCTTCGACCTCCGCCGCGTCCCCCTTTAAATAGCGAAGCTCGCTCGGCGGCGCCGGCGCGCCATGATCCTCTCGGACGTCAAGATCCGCGACGAGATGCGCCGAGGGAACATCGTCGTCCGGCCCTTCCGGCGTGATTGTCTCGGAACGAATTCGTACGACGTTCACCTCGGACCGTACCTCGCGGTGTACAGCAGCGGCGCCCTGGACGCGCGGATCCCGAACCCGGTCCACGAATTTCGGATCCCCAAGGAGGGGTTCGTGCTCGTGCCGGGGCAGCTTTACCTCGGGGTGACCGAGGAGTACACCGAGACGCACGGTTTCGTTCCGTTCCTCGAAGGGAAGTCGAGCGTCGGTCGGCTCGGTATCGACATCCACTCCACGGCGGGGAAAGGCGACGAGGGGTTCTGCAACTACTGGACGCTCGAGATGAGCGTCAAGCTCCCGGTCCGCATCTACCCGGGCATGCCGGTCGGACAGTTGATCTATTTCGAGATCTCGGGGCGCATCGAACGGAGCTATTCGGCGAAGAGTTCGGCCAAGTATCGGAAAGTCTCCCGCCACCCGACCCCGTCGCGGATGCACCTCAACTTTCCGGCGAAGCGCGCGGCGCGACGCCACTGAGCACGGAGCGGGTTCGAATCCTAGTCGGTTCCCTTGGGGGCTCCGGGACGTACCAAGTAGAACGCGGGCTTCCCTGGCCGTGATCGATCGCGGCGCCCGAGTGGGTCGGCCCCTGCCCCTTCGTCCTCGGGGTAGACCCCCACCGAGCCGAATCCGAAGCGACGAACGAGATACGCCTCCGCCGCCCGGAGCGTGCCGTCCTCTTCCACGGAGGGAGGCTCGATCGCAGGCTCGGAGCGAAGGAGCGGGGCCACCCGTTGGACATACTTCGGGATCTCCGTGCGGTACCCCGTGAGTTCGGGATGGGTCTGCACGCGCTCCATGATCGCCCGGACCGACGGCGTCTCCCCACGGGCGACCGCCTCGCGCATCCAACGTTCCACGACCGCCTTCCACGGAGACGCGATGAAGAAGATCGCGGCTCCGGGTGTGGGGTCCCCGCGTTCGGACGACGGGCGCAGTACCGCGCGGAGGTCGTCCTCGACGCGTTGAAGGTACTCTTCCCGGGCCTCCGCTGGTTCGGAGGAGGGAAAATCTGACGGCGACGGGAACGGCTGAGTCGCGACCAGACCGTCGAACCGGCCGTCGCCTACTTCCTCCGCGAGGTGGGGGGTGATCGGGCCGAGGAGGAGCGTCCACGCCCGCCCGACCTTGTCCGTCGCCTCGCCGGCGACCCCGCCCCGCGCGTAGTAGCGTCGGATCACGGCGGGCACGGTGACATAGACCTCCTCGGCCACGGGCCGCAGGTCCGCTCGACCCAGTCCGTCGCGGACTCGGGTGATGATCTGGTGCATCCGGGAGAGGAGCCACGCATCGAGTTCGGGAGGACCCCGGCCCTGACCCCGAGTCTCCCGGACCAGCCGCTCGACCTCGAGGAGACGCGCGAGCGCGGCGTCCACCGTTTCCGGGTTCCACTCCACGTCCGCCGAAGGGGACGCGGCGCTGACGTAGTAGAGCCGGAGCGCGTCCGGACCCCACCGCTCGAGCGCCCGGTAGATCGAAGGGATTCGGCCCTTTCCGACCGAGACGTCCTTCTTGGAGATCTTGGTGCCGCTAGGCCCCGTGATCCATCCGTTCACATAGATCCCGCGCGGTCGGAGCTCGGGGGCCACGAGGCGGGCGTGGGTGTAGACGAACACCGGAAAGTGCACGCTCTTGTGCTCGTGTCCGCCCATGTTGATGTCGAGCGGATACCAGTAGAGGAACTCCTCCCGTACCTCGGCCTGGAGCCCCGCCGGGATCGACGGCTCGCCCGACCCGACCCCTCGAAACACGTGATCAAAGAACGCGTCGGTCAGCTGTTCCGGACGGAGACGGCCGGCCGCGAGGAACCGCCGCACGATGAAGAACGCCATGTAGAACGTCGAGTCGGCGATCGGCTCCAGTGTCCAGCTCGGGTCGAGCGGGAACGGCGTCCCGAGCCACGGTCCCTTCCGAGCGCACGGTCGGTCCGCGAACCACTCGATGATCCCGGGGAGTTCGTGGGCGTATTCGGGGGGCCACGTGACCAACGTCCGAGCGGCCTCGAGGGTCCGAGCCTTCCACTCCGGATCGCTGTATCGGAGGAACCACTGGTCGGAGACCTTGCGGATGACCACGGCGTGCCCGTTCCGGCAGATCACCGGTTTCGAGAATTCCTGGAGTTGCAGGGACGACCCCGCGTCGGCGAGCGACTTCGCGACGCGGTCCCGGGCCTCCCGCACAGAGATACCGCGGAGCGACTCGACCGTCATCGTGCCGCGGACGAACTCCAGACGGTAGAGGCGCTCCGTGGCGGCCTCGACCGCCTCGCGGTCGGAGAGCCCCCGTGCCCTGGTCGCTCGAAGGGCCTTTTCGGCGGGGGTCCCGTCGCCCTGCGTCAGAGCTTCTTCGGACACGGTGAGCGGAGGGTCGTGCGCGATGTCGAGCAGGATGGGTGGAGGACCGAGCGCGTCCCGCTCGGCCGACGAGAGCTCGGCGACGGCGGCGGCATCGGCGGGGGCGTGCGCGGGAACGCTCATCACGACGCCCGTTCCGATCGCGGGGTCGACCAGGGAGCTCGTCAGGATGGGGACCGTGCCCCCCGTGATCGGGACGTGCACCGTGCGTCGGACCAACTCCGCAGCGGGGACGACGCGCCCGAGACGTCCCCCATGCTGATCGACGAGCCGGTCACCGCCCGCGCGAGCGATGAGGAACTCTTCTGACCCGAGATGCCAGATGACCAGCTCCTCGTCCGGCGCGACCCACACGTTCGTGACACCGTAGATCGTCTCCGGACGGAGCGTGGCGGCGAGCAGGGTCCTCCCGTCGTCGAGGCGGAACGGAACCAAAGTGAATCGGATCACCTCGGCGTCGCCGCCACTGTCGAGGTCAGTCTCGGATGCATCGACCGCGATAGGTCCGCACACCGGACACACCGCCGAATAGTAGGACCCCTGGACCACCTCGCCGGCCGCGTGGAGGGTTCGCAGTTGCCACTGAACGAACCGACGATAATCGTCATCGATCGTCGTGAGGTAGGTGCTCTCGTCGACGAGCACCCCCACCGTCCGTAGGACGCGCTGATACTCCTCGCCGAGAAAGCGCGCGGCCTCTTCGGGAGTCTCCAGGGCGGGCCACACCGGTGGTGGAACCCCCGCGTCCTCGAGGGACCGGACGACCGAAGGGTCTCGTGCCTTGAGCCGGCGGGCCCACGTGACGGCGGGAAGCCCCGAGGCGTGCAGACCGAACGGGAAGAGCACCGACTCCCCCAGGGCCCGGTGATAGCGGTGGAGCGCGTCGGCGTACGCATACGCGCGAAGATGGCCGACGTGAAGGAATCCGCTCGAGCCGGGGTAGGCCACGAGGGCGTAGAATTTCCCCCGGCGGGAGTCGCGCTGCCCAGTCGCGAGGCCCGCGCGGGCCCACTCCCCCTGCCATCGCTGGACACCGCGAGAGTCCATCGAGCGAGTTCGAGCGGCGCCGGTTATTGAACGATTGCGCTTCAGTCGCGCGGCGCGGGGTCGCCTCGGCCGGGCCGGGAGAAGCGCCTATACGTCCCGGAGCGGGTGAGCGCCGGATGCGCATCATCGAGGTCTTCCACTCCCTCCAGGGCGAAGGCCCGCTGACCGGAGTGCGGACGACCTTCGTTCGCACTGCGCGCTGCAATCTCCGATGCACCTGGTGCGACTCGACCTACACGTTCGGGCCCGGCCGGGAACGATCGATCCCCTCGCTCCTCCGCGAGGTGGGAAAGCATGGTACCCGGAACGTATGCCTCACGGGCGGGGAGCCGTTGCTCCAGCAGGACTCGGTTCGGTTGGTCCAGGAGCTCTCCGCGCGGGGAATCACCACCGTGATCGAGACGGGGGGCTCCCTGGATGTCTCACCGTATCTGGAGATTCCGCGAGTGATTCTCAGTGTGGATGTGAAATGTCCCGCGTCGAAAATGCACGCCAGGAACCACTGGCCGAATCTGCCACTCCTCCGGGAGACGGACGTCATGAAATTCGTGATCGCCGATCGCGTCGACTACCTCTACGCGAAGCGGATCCTCCGGAAGTACTCGGGCCCCGCCACGGTCGTCTTTCAGCCCGTGTGGGGCACCGACGCGGGGCGTCTCGGCGATTGGGTCCTCGCCGACCGCCTCGACGTGCGGGTGATGCTCCAGGAGCACAAGGTCCTCTGGGGAGACGTTCCCGGTCGGTGAGGTCTATGCCCGCGCGGACTCCCGCCCGCGATACCCTAAAGAGCGTGGCTCCCTCGTCCGACTTTCCGAGCCATGGGCCCGCACGACCCGTCGTCCCGCAACCCGATGCTCGCCTCCGATTCTCCCTTCGGGAAGAGCCGCGGGATGGTCTTCCCCCGGGTGGTCCTCGCCGGTCACGGGGTCCTGAACGACCTCGGGACGACCTGCCGACAGTTCGACTTCCTCGACTCGGGGGCAGTGATCACTGGCCCGAAGACCGTCGAGCTCGCCGGCCATCGCGCATCGTCCATCCTCACGTCGGCCGGCTTCGACGCTCCCGTGATCATCGCCCATGAGGCGACCGAGGCCGAGGTCGCCCGGGTCGAGTCGGAGGTGCGCGCGATCAGTGCGCGATTTCTCATCGCCGCGGGGGGCGGCAGCAAGATCGACATCACGAAGGTCGTCGCGCACCGGCTCCACATCCCCTTCGTGAGTCTCCCGACCTCCGCAGCGCACGACGGGATCTCGTCGCCGCGCGCGTCCCTCCACGGTGCGGACCGGACGACCAGCATCGACGCAGCGGTGCCGGTCGGGATCATTGCCGATACCGAGGTCATCGTTCAGGCGCCGTTCCGTCTGCTCGCGTCCGGTTGCGCCGACGTGATATCCAACGTTACGGCGGTACTGGATTGGCACCTGGCCGTTCGGCTGAAGAACGAGGAGTTCTCGAGCACCGCCGCCACGCTGAGCGAGTACGCGGCCCGGGAGATCATCGACCACGCCGGCTCGATCAAGCCCGGGCTCGAGGAGTCGGTTTGGATCGCCATACGACCGATGATCGTCGCGGGGATCGCAATGAGCGTCGCCGGCTCGTCCCGGCCCTGCTCCGGTAGCGAGCACCTGTTCAGCCACGCCCTGGACCGAGTCGCCGCACACCCCAGCCTGCACGGCGAGCAGTGCGGGGTCGGCGCCGTGATGATGATGTACCTGCACGGGGGGGATTGGCAACGCGTCCAGAGCGCGCTCCGCACGATCGGTGCGCCGACGAGCGCGAAGGAGCTGGGCGTGACCTCCGAGGAAGTCGTGAAGGCGCTCGTGCTGGCCCACACGCTCCGCCCCGAACGCTACACGATCTTGGGCGACAACGGATTGACGCGCGAGGCGGCCGAACGACTGGCGTCTCGCACCGGAGTGATCGGGTAAGATGGCGGACATCACGCTCATCGCGAGCAGCGAGGCGCGCGAGGGGTACGAGTTCATCTATCAAGGTGGGGCACCGGTCTGTCGCACCTGCCCGTACCGCCACGCGTGCCTCACCTTGGACGTGGGCCGACAATATGCGATCACGAAGGTCCGGACCGTCACCCACCCGTGCGCGCTCCAGGAATCGGAGGCCCACGTGGTAGAGGTGCGGGCGGTCCCCCGCCCGCTGGTCGTGGAGGCGCGAAGCGCGGTCGTCGGAAGTTCCGTGGAGAGTGGTCGGTACCCGTGCCGCCGGGTCGACTGTCCGAACTGGTGGATCTGCGCCGGCCCGAACCTTCCGGCAAAGCAACGGTTCCGCATCGAGCGGGTCGAGCCAGATCCCGCCGAGTGCCGGATCGGACGAACGCTCAAACGGGTCGACGCGGTCTGAATCCCGATGTGGGGCTGTGGGGTAGCTACGGTCGCGAGGCAGAAACCTCGGTCCGCTCTACTGGTCCATCCTTCGAGCTTTGGGAGCTCGGGACCCCGATTCAAATTCGGGCAGCCCCATCGGTCCCCACCGTTTCTTCCACACGAGGGGAGCCTGCAGCGTTCGCGGGGCCGGGCATGAGCGACTCCGGGGCTGCCACGTCGCCTCCCGGGCCGGCTCCCGGGCTCGCGAGTCACTCGGGGACGGGCACCCCGAACGCCGCGAGCCCCACCGCGGAGCAGCGCGTGACCGTCAAGCCCGCCCTTCGCACCCGGCTCTCGTGGCTATTCGATGACCTCCACGGACAGGCGACCGGTGCCGAGAACCCACAGGTCCTCTGGAAGGTCCGCCGACTCGGCGGTCGGTCGGTGCTGCGCTTCCCCGGCGGGTTCGCGCTCCCGGTCGACCGCGTCAACTACACGACGATCCGGAAGCTGGTCGAACTCGCGTCGTACGGTGCGACGCTCGGCCCCTTGAATGGAGACGACCCCACCAAGTGGGGCGTTTCACTGGCCCCGGGACTCATCGACACGCCCTCAAAGATCCGATTCACCCTCGACTCACTTCACCCCCTCATCTTCGCGGAGACGTTCCTCTACGACCTGCACTTCCCAGGGCCGGACGTCCAGGGGAAGAACATCGTCGATGCCGGGGCGTTTGTGGGAGACACCGCCCTCTACTTCGCGAGCCTGGGAGCGAACGTTCACTCCTACGAGCCCGAGCCGGGGAACGCGCGGTTGCTCCAGCAGAACGTGGAGTTGAATCCAACCCTCCGCCCACGGATCTTCACGCACGCCGAGGCCGTCTGGGAGGACGGGACCGTCCAGTTCGGCAGCGGCCGAGGAGGCGGCGGGAGCATCTTCGTCAGGGGGGCTACGCCGGTCTCCATCCCCTCGGTCAGCTTGCGTACGATCCTGAACCGGATCGACGGGCCGCCGCATCTGCTCAAAGTCGACTGCAAGGGCGCGGAGTTCGGACTCGTCCGTCAACCCGCGATCAGCGAGTTCCCTTCGGTCCACATCGAGTACGCCGCGGATTTCCGCCCGGGGCGGACGGTCGGGGAGCTGATCCAGGCGCTCCGCGATCTAGGCTTCTCGCATATCCGACGATTCAAGCCCAACTGGGGCGGCTTCGATTTCGAAGTCTGCGGGATGATCCACGCGACGCGCTAGACATCCGCCGGGGGGGCGAGGGCTCCGCCGCCGGTCGGGTTTCGCTGGATCGACCGGAAGAGTTCGAGGTGTCGGTCGACCATCCGCTCGGCCGACCAGTTGACCACGGCGCTTCGTGCCGCCTGCGCCATCTCGGCGTGGCGCTCCCCCACGTCGCGAAGTCGTGCGGCCATCTCCTCCTCGGATCGCACGCAGAATCCGGCCCCCGTGCGACTCAGACTTTCCGCCGCGCCCGTGTTGAACGCGACGAACGGCAGACCGGCGGCCATCGCCTCCAGTAGGCCGATGCCGAAACCCTCGAACGCGCTTCCCTGAACGTAGGCGTCGGCCTCGAACAGAGCGGCCAGTACCGTTGCCCTCGGAACCGCGCCCACGAATCGAACCGGTACCGATAGGTCGCGCGCCAGACGTTCGCAGTGCGCGCGGTCGTACGCCGTCCCGGGCACGTCCGAGCCGATGACGACCAGTCCCCAAGTTCCCCCGGTTCCCGCGAGGGCCCGGACGAGCCGATCCACGCGCTTGTTGTCGTACAGCCCCCCGGTGTACACCGCGACGTGCGGGACGGAGAACCCCCAGGACGCCCGCACCGCCGCGGAGCTCTCCGGCGGTCGGGCGAACTCTGCGAGGTCGATCCCGACGGGAATGACGTGGGCTTTGTTCGACGGGTACCGCCACCCTACCACCTGGTCGCGCTCGGCGTCGGTCAGGGCGACATAGCCATCGAACGCGCGGAGGCGACCGGGGAGGTACTGGTCGTAGTACAGCCACCGGACCAACCCGCGGCGCATCCAGTAGTGGTAGAACCCCATCGGCTGGATGACCTGGGGCCACTCGAACGACCGCGCCGACGGGAAATAGAAGTCCGAGCACCAGATTCGGTTGCCGTTCAGCTCGAGGACGTCGGGCTCGAGAGACCGCAGGAGGCGAAGATACCCCTTCGGAACGCGAATGCCTCCGATGTGTCGCATTCCCAGACGGAGCACGCGCACTCCCGCAATCGTTTCTTCCGGCGGGGCTCCCGGCTCCTCTTGGGTGACGACCGTGACCGAATGCCCCCGGGTCGCGGACCCCTCGGCGATGAGTTGTACCAATCGGGTGGCGCCGCCGAGCGCGGGCACGTACCGAAAGACGGGAAGAACGATCCTCACGCGCCCCGCCCGTCGACACACTCCAGGTCCCGACCTATAGGCTTTCGTGTCCGGCCGGGGAGATTCCACGGCAGCGCCGGACTAGGGGAGGGACAGCTCGTGGGTCGTTCCGGTGATGCCGTTGGTACCTATCGCCACGAAGGTGTATCCATCCCCGAGTGGATCGAGAGGGCCAATGTCGATGACGATGCTATCGGAGTTGAGGAGAGGAGTCGCCGCGTTGATCCCCGGTGAATAGCTCCAGGACCCCGAGCTCATCGACATGAACCCGTCCTGAGTCCCGAACTGCGCGACGATCTCTCCCGAGACGTTCAGCACGGAAAACCCGAGACCACCGGTTCCGTTCTCCACGTTCCCCGACGCGATGAGAACTTCGAACTGGACCTGACTTAATTGAACCCCCGTGACGTTCAGTATGAACACGTTGTACCCATAGTCATCCGCCCCACAGCCGACCGACGCAAAACTGCTGTTGGCCGGGCAGCGGCTAAGGGTCGGATCCCCCGGAGCAAAGACTGCACCGAGCGGGGTCTCTCCGGGACCGATGCCCGGGCCGACGGTCGCAAAGAATGCGACGAAGCTGAACACCGCCGCGAACAGGACGATGACCACCACAAGGATGGCGATCAACGCCGACGGCAACTCCGAGGCGCCGGGCGCAGCGCTCCCGGAGCCCGGAATCGGCGCCCAATTCGGTGGGGGACCGCTCCTCACGTCGGGACCGGGCAGGGGCTGAGATCTTCCACAATTTGGACAGAACGGCGCACCGGGAACTAGGGGTGCCGCGCATAATGCACAAAACATCGACAGCATCGCTCGGAACCCCACGAACGAAAAGGTATAGGCCGGCTCAGAGCATGAATCGTTCGTCGCGCGGCGGTTGTTCGCCGAGACCCGGTTCCGTTGCGCTGTCGCCGGGGGTTCGGGTCGTTCACCGGTCGACGAGCCCTTATCAACGCCCCACCCTCATTAGCCGCAGGTAGTTCGTGACTCCGCTCCGATTGAATCGCTTCTGTGAGATTGCCCGCGACGGTCGGGAGTGAGCGGCGATGAAAATTCTGCGGCTGGACGGATGGGACGGCCCCGCGGGTGGGGGTGCTCAAGTCTACGTCCGCCGCGTCTCTCAGGCGCTCGACGCACGAGGCCACACCAACGTGACGGCTGCCATCGTGACCGACCCGGTTCCCGAAAAGCTGGAGCCGGTACGGGTCTATCTCGTCCCCCGTTCCCCCGCGCGACAGGCCCTCTCGGGTTTCGCGGAAGGAGGCCCCCTTACCCGATTCCTGGACCAGGTCGCCGCGGACGTCCGTCCGGACATCATCCATCTCCATCGGTTTCACGCCGGCTTCTCGGCCCTCGGACCTTGGCTCGGGGGACGGTCGGAGCCGATCGTCTTCACGGCGCACGACGCCGAGCTCGTCTGCCCGGTCGCCACCCTCACGCTGCCGGACGGCACCGCCTGCCCCGGAGGGATCCTGCCTCGTTGCCAGTTCACCGGCTGTGAGGTCGGGATCGGACTTCCGCTCAACCTGGCGAAGCGGCACTATTTCGATACCCACGTGAAGGGACGCGTTCGATCGTTCATCTGCGTCAGTCATGCGACGCAACGAATCTTCGAGAACCTCGGGTATCGCCCCACCGACCTTTTACGTCCGATGATCCCGGCACCGGCCGAGCCCACGCCGACCCCGCCAGGACCGTTCACGATCGGATTCTTGGGACGATTTGAGCGACAGAAGGGGGTCGAGGTCCTCCTGGACGCGTTCGCGACGGTGCGGAAGTCCCGGCCGGATGCGCAGCTTCGATTCGCAGGCTCTGGCCCCGTTCCTATCCCCGCCGTCGACGGGGTCTTCGTGGATGGATGGGTCCCCGACAGCCACCGCTGGTTCGACCGGATCCACCTCCTGGCGGTCCCCTCGCTTCCCTGGGAGAACCTGGGCAACTCCCCGATCGAGGCGCTCGCTCACGGGATCCCCGTGGTGGTGACCGACTCGGGGGGACTTCCGGAAACCGTGGGAAAGTTCGGGACCGTCATCCCGCCCGGTGACCCGCCGGCGCTCGCCGCCGCTCTGCTCCAATTGATGGACCACTACCCCGAGGCGCGGGCGACCGCGCTCGCGGGACGGAACTGGGTCCAGGAAGAGTTTTCACCCGAGCGACACCTGGACCGATTGCTCTCGATCTACGCCGCGGCGCTGGCGAGTCCTGTCCGCAGCTAGGCGAGGAGCGACGATTCAGGGCGGACGGATCTTCGTTCGCATCACATCCGCCAGCGCTTGACTTTGACGCACGAGCTCGTAGTCCCGTTCGATCCGACCTCGAGCGGCCCGGCCCCTCCGGAGCCGCTCGTCCGGATCCGAAGCCACTCGCTCGAGCGTCGCGGCGAGGTCCACGGAGCGGTCGGCGGGAACGAGCCACCCGTTTTCTCCGTCCGTGACCGCCTCCGTGATGGCACCGCTCTGAGAGGCGACGGGAGGAAGTCCACAGGCCATCCCCTCCAACATGGACTGGTTCAGCTGCTCGCGCCATTGGGGCGTCGGGATCGAGGGGACGACTTGGACGTCCATCGTTTGACGAAGTCGAACCAACTCATCCCCGAACTTCGGTCCCACGAACCGGACGGCCGTCGCGGCCGTGGCATTACCTCGCCTCCGACGCTGCTCGACCAACCATCGCAGACGGGTCTCTTCCGGTCCAGCTCCCACGATCGTGAGCTCGACTGGGGTCCGTACCTGATCGATCGCCTCGATCACCGTGTGAACGCCCTTGCTCCAATGCAACCGACCCACGAAGAGGACCCGCAGCTTTTCGCCGGGGGGCTTCGGATCCGTTCCGGGCTTCCAGTGGTCGAGGTCGAGCCCGATGTTGAGTCGGGAGAGCCGTTCCGACCGAACGCCCATGGTGGAGAGTGCGCGCTCGGCGTCCTGGGTAAATGCAAGGAAATGGTCCGCGCCGTCGAGGACTGCCTCGAAGTGCTCGTGCAGCGGCCGGTCGTGTGGCCAGTTGAACGGGATATTCTCCCAGCACTGAACGACCACTTTCTTGCCGAGCTTCCGTTCCTGGATTGATTGATAGCTCGTCGGGTGTCCGAGGTCGACGGGACACAGCACATCGTCGTCTCGCACCGCCTTCGAGAATCCCGTCAGATACTGGTGGTAGTACCGATAGGGAGACACCAGACCGACTAGGAATCCTCCGGGGACGGTCTGGGTAATCCGGCTCGCGACGAAGGGGGTGCTGCGGCGTCGAATCCGCATCCCTGCTTCGGCCTCGGTGATTCGGCTCCGGGTGTTGCAGAGGAGCTCGACATCGTAACCGAATTTTCGCAGACGGGAATAAATGCCCAACTCGCCGCCGTTGATCTGCTCGACGCCGCGGACGACCGCGATTCGTGTGGTCAACCGTCCCTCCCTGTCCGGGTCGAGAAGATGGATCGTGCGGTGCGGAGGCGGCGCGGCTCAGCCCGGGGCCGGCGAGCCCTTGCACGCGACGCCATCGAGGAAGGGAAATTGGCCCCCGCTCAAAAGGGCATGCGCGGTCCGCGGAGTTGGCGCTCCCCGCCTCGAGCGCGTTTTTTCGAACCTCACGCGTCCGTCCTGCCAAGCCTTAACTCCGCCGGGGTCTCGCGCGCGCAGCGATGGTCACGGTCGGCGTTACCGGCGCGACAGGCTTCATTGGCGGAGCCCTGATTCCGTACCTTGCGGAACGGCAGTACGACCTTCGATTGGTCGACAATCGTACCGGCCCGATGGAGGTGGGCCACCCCGCATGGCCCGTGGATCGGGACGATTTCGAGAGCGCGCGAGGACTCGCGCTGCTTGCGGACTGCGATGCGATCCTCCACCTGGCGGCCGTCTCGGGGGTGATGGCCTGCGCGCGCGACCCCGAGGGGAGCGCCCGGACGAATGTCGGGGGTACCGCGAAGCTGGTCGCGATGTGTGGGTCGCGACGGATCCCGATCGCTTTCGCCAGCAGTTTCGCCGTCGTGGGCGCACCGGCCGAGCTCCCGGTTCGAGAGTCCACGCCCGCTCGACCAACCCACGAGTACGCCCGCCAGAAAGCGGCCGGCGAAGAGTTGATCACGGCGCTCGGCCAGGGTGGGCCCCTCCCGACCGCTGTCGTTCGCCAGAGCAACGTCTACGGGGGGTATCGCACGGACGGACGGTATATCGCGAAGGGGAACGTCCTGCAGCTCTTTGCTCAGCAGGCGGCACGGGGCCGACTCGCGGTGAACGCCCCGGGAACTCAACGCAGGGACTTCGTTCACATCGACGATGTCGTTGCGCACTGGGAGGCCATCGCTAGATTCCTCCTTCGTCCGGGCGCGCGCTCCGAACCCACGACGTTCAACGTTGCGAGTGGCGAGGCACTGAACGTCCTTCAGGTCGCCGATAAAGTCCGAAATGCGTTCCAGCTGCAGCATCCTGACGCCGTCCCCTTGCGGGTGGACGTGGTGCCGAACCCTCGGGGAGGGGTGGAGCTGATCGAACCGGAGTTCGCCGTGTCCCGAGTGGATACCGAACGGTTGCTCGACCTGCGCTGTCGTCAGACGGTCGATACGGCACTTCCCGAGATCCTCCGGGAAGCGAGCGCGCCAGGGAACCGATCCTAAGTTCCAGAACCTCGCCGATCGGGCCCGACGCCCGCCCGCCGGCACGTGAGGGGGGTAGGCTCCACTCAGCGGACGAGTTCGGGAGTCGGCAGCGGAAAGATGACTCCCTTGATCCGGTCGCCGCGCAGGGGGGCGAGCCGCGACAGAATATCCTCTCTCAGCCGCCACGCGATGACCAGAACGAAATCGGGGGGCCGCTCCACGAGCGCAGAGGACGGGGAGATCGGTACGTGGGTCCCGGGAGTGACGAGCCCTTGTTTCAGCGGGTTGTCGTCGACGATGTACTGCAGCACATCGTGGCCGAGCCCGCAGTAGCGGAGCAGTGTGGTTCCCGTGGAGGGGGCCCCGTAGCCGGCGATCGTCGCTCCCGTCGACAAGAGTTCGCTCACGGTCGTCGACAACCGCGTGCGCACCGCCGCCACCCGAAGAGCGAACGTCGCGTACACTTCGAAGCCCGGTATTCCCGCGGCGATCTCCGCTGTCAAAATGTTCCCCACGGAGGCTTGGACGGCGCGAGTTCCGCCGTTCCGAAGCTGCGCGAACACCCGGAGCGAGCCCCCGTAGACGTCGCTCCGTTCCGCGTGAAACACCGTGAACCCCGCCAAGCCGAGTAGCTGTTCGAGCGAGTGAAGGGTGAAACAGTAGAGCAGCTCGTGGTAGAAAGTATCGAACGAGATCTTTTCCGCCACGTCGGGAAAGTAGGCCCGGCCCTCAAGGACCAGCACTCCGTCGGGGTTGAGAATCCTTGCCACGGACCTCAGGAACGCCTCCGGGTCGCGGATGTGCTGCAATACCTGTGTGGCGCTGGCCACGTCGATGCGACCGAACCGTGACATCACCTCGTCGGCCGCCGCGGAGTCGAAGAATCCGTTGATCGTTGGGACGCCGAGGGAGCGAGCGATCTCGGCAATCCGGGGCGAGGGTTCCACCCCCCCGATCCGTGCCGCCGGCACGCGCTCCCGAATCGACCGTAGGAGGAGCCCGTCGTTGCTGCCGATGTCCAGGAACTGCGCCTCCGCCTTCGGCTCGACGATGCGGACGATATCCCCCGCGAGCGCGCCGTAGTGCTGCGCGAGCGTCGCGCCCGTCGGGACGTACGAATAGTTCCGGTACACCTGCTCGATCGCCTCGACGGGGGCCGGTGCCACGATCTGGACCAGGTGGCAGCGGGAGCAAACACCCATCGTGAGCGGGAACTCCCGCTCCGAGGCGATCGCGCTCGCGGGAATGAAGGCGTTCCCGAGCGGTTGGTCACCCAGCGACAGGAAGGCGCGCACCCCCGCGGCGGCTCCGCATACCCGGCAGGTCGTCGACGCTTCCGATGCCGTCCCACCGGAGCCCATGGTCGACTCCCCCGAATCGCGACTTGTCTTAGCCCTTGGCGGCGTCAGTGCCGCAGCGTCGCGTGACCGCGTTCATCCGGCGGCCACTCGATGACCTGGACCTCTGCGTCCTTCGTCACGAGGACGGCCGCACCCGAGCGGACCACCCGGCCGTTCACCGTTCGTGCGGTGGCCAGCTCGGCGACGAGGTCGGCGACGCGGAGCGGGTCGAGCTGGCGACGCGCGTCGTCCTCGCCGTAAACGGCCACGCGCATGTCGGTGTCCATCCCTCCCGGGCAGATCGAAACGAACAGTACCTTTCCGTCCGGCCGTTCCTTCGCCGCCGCGAGGGTCAGGGAGACCAGGGCCGACTTGCTCGCCGAGTAGGCAGCGAGCCCGGGTACTGGAGTGATCCCCGCCCGTGAGGCGACGTTGATCACGACCCCCCCGCTCGAGGAGGCGTTCATGCCGGGGAGGACCCGGCGAAGCAGAAAGAGTGGTCCGAGAAGGTTCGTCTCGACGCACCGGCGCGCGACCTCGTCCGTCGTCTCAGAAATCGCGGCGGGCGCGGCAGTGTAACCCGCGTTGTTCACGAGCACATCGATACGGCCCCAACGTCCGAGGGTCGCTTCCACGAGGCGATCGACCGCGTGAGGGTCCGTGACATCCGCCCGGAGGTGCAGGACCTCCCCAACGCCCGGCCCGGCCTCGCCGGTCGAGCACGTGACCACCTGACACCCCCGCGCCGCGAGCTCGCGGGCCACGGCGCGGCCCAGGCCGCGGCCCGCGCCCGTAACGATTGCCACTCGCGGCGACTCGTCGCTACTCGGCATGGCCTCTCTTCTGACGGTGAGTTCTCCGCGACCGCGGGCTTCCGTGGGGGCGGACGCTATCCGAACTCTCTTCGAGAAGACGTTCGAGTATGGGGCGAAGTCGGGCGCGGTGTTCGGGGACCCCGTAGGCGAATTCGAGGTTCGCGCGAAGCCACAGGAATCGGTCGCCGATGTCGTACCGAGTACCCTGGAAGGTCGTCGCATAGACCGGCTCGTCCGCGGTGAGGACCTGCAGCGCGTCAGTGATCTGGAGTTCCCCCCGGGCATCGGGACGGGTCCGGTCGATCGCCGAATAGATGTCGGGCGTAAAGACATAGGCTCCAGTGATCCCGAGACGGCTCCGAGTCTCCGACGGGTCGGGTTTCTCTAGGAGTCGCTCGCAGCGGAACACCCCGGGCGACTCTTCCTTCCCCTCGACGATCCCGTAATCGTGCACCTTTTCCGCCGCCACCTGTTCGACCGCCATCACGGTCGCCTGCAGTTTCTCGTAGCGGTCCCACAGCTGGCGAAGGAGCGGGGGCTCGCAGACATTGATCGTGTCTCCCAAGAGTACTCCGAACGGCTCTGACCCGGTGTGCTGGCGGGCGAGGCCGATCGCGTCGGCGAGGCCCCGCGGCTCCCGCTGCCGAACGAAGTGGATGCGCGCATGCCGAACCAGTTCGGCGAGATGCTCGAGTTCGGGATACTTTCCTGAGGAGTCGAATTCCGGGCTGTGGTCAAAGTGGTCCTCGAGCGCTCGCTTGCCCCGCCCCGTGACGATCAGGATGTCGTCGGCGCCCGAGGCCACCGCCTCCTCTACAACGTACTGGATGATCGGCCGGTCGAGGACCGGCAGCATCTCCTTCGGCTGGCTCTTCGTCGCCGGGAGAAACCGTGTCCCCAGGCCCGCGGCCGGAATGACGACCTTCACGCTCGGTTCCGCCTCTCTCGGGGGAGCGGTCTCAGGGCATACATATGTTCGCGGCAGGACCCCGCGGGGTCCGTTAGTGCGCGTGTCCGCCGCGGAGGACGGAACGCTCAAACCCTCGGAATGGCCTCTCCGGGGCCTATGAACGATACTCCTGCCGAGGATACCACCTCGACCGTTCCCGCGGCGGCTCGGCTCCAGTCCGCGAGCCTGCCGTGCGAGAACTGTGGGCGCACCACTCCGCACCGAATCCTCCGATGGGATCCCCGCACCGCGCGGAAGCGAGGTTCATTGTCGGGCGTCGCCCGGTGCCAGGAGTGCCGCTGGACCCACCCGTTCACGCAGGCGACGCCCACGGAAGTGGACGTGGCGCTGATCCTTTCCCAGGGAGAGCGCTCGACCCGTCGAAGGGTCCGCTTACCGGCGCACCGTCGGCTCCAGGTGGGCTCCGGGATCCCCGGCGAGAGTGGTTCGTTGTTGATCCGCCGGATCGACACGCGGACCGACGGGTCGGTCGCGAGCGCGATGACCGACGACGCCGCGACGGTTTGGGTGACGCGGGAGGGGGAGACCGCGGTACCAGTGTCCATTATCGACCGTGCGCGTACGCATGCCGTCCGATGGGTCGTTCCCTCCGACACGCACGTTGCCGTCGGGGACGAGGTCAAGGTCGACGGTGCGGCCGTGGTGGTCGTCGGACTCCGGGCGCGGGGCCATACCTGGCGACGCGTCGGCGACCGATTCATCGCCCCGGACGTGCAACGAGTCTACGCCCGCCGTCGCGAGATACCGCCGGCGGGGAGCAGCGACTGGAGCCGAGTCCGGGTCAAACCCAGCTCCCCCGCGAGCTCCACTTCGAGAGCATCGCGTTCGCGTTCCTCGCCCGGCACCAGGACCGCTCGTACGGTGCCTCGGGCGCCGACCGCCGAGGGGGGCGCGGCGGTCCACAACGTCTCGCCGCGATAGTCGATCGTCCCGAGCCCGAGTTCCGTCGGGAGATCCTTCAGGATGTGCTTGGTCCCGTGGATCGCCCACGCCCCTCGGGCGACGAACTCCCCGCTCGACGCGGCCTTGGAAACCTGTTCGTGGGTTACCCAGAACGCCGATGCCGAGGCAAGGCCGGCCCGCCACGCCTTCGAGTAAACAACGGCCCACTGACCTGCTTCTCGTAAGGTCGCTTCCGTGACCGCGGGCTCCCCCGGGGGCGGGTGCTTGACGATGACACTCGCGGCCCCGTGGAGGTCCGCATGGACGTAGAGGTCACCGTCCTTCATGTTCCGACGAACGATCAGGTCGTTGGAGGAGGCGTCCCGACCGGCGATGACGACGGCTCCTTCAGAGCTGATGAACCAGCGGAACCGCTCGAACCAGTGCGGCTTCCGACTCCGCTCGGTTTCGGCGGCCGCCCGACGCGCAACGCGGCCGGGTGCGATCCGCGGGCGAGCGGCCTTCGCGTCGGTCTCGGCGAGGGCGGCGCGAGCGCCGGCCACCTTCGACTGGAGACGTTTCACCTCCGCGTAGACCTCCTGGGCAGACTCCCGAGGAGTGCGGTCGGTTCGGAGCGCGACCTCGCGGTCGCCGAGCGTCACGGTGACCCGTGCGTCCGCGCCGCCCGTCGACCGAGCCGCCTCCAGAGCGGCCTCCGCCTGGGGGTAGTGGGCGAAGATCGTCTCCGCGGTCGCTTGGAGCGTGCGGATCGATTCGGTCAACTCTACGATGGCGGCGGACTGCTGGTCGTGGAGCCGCTCGAGGCCCTTCCGAGTCTTTTCGGCCTCGGCTTCGGCCGCCGACGGGGGAACGATCACGAGAGAACGAAAGTATTCGTGGGCCGCGTCGGAGAACGTCGGTCGCGTCGCCTGCTCCACGCTCGGGTCGTGGGTCCACCGTCGCGACGGGTACGGGGTCGCGTCCACGATCGCCCCCTCGCGAAGGTAGACGAATCCATTCGGACGGTCCCCGACTTCGCGGAGCAGTTCGGCGATCGCGGCGTGCAGCCGTTCCGCGACGATCGGGGGACGAGCCGATGCGGGTTCGGCCCCGTCGAGCCCCGCACGTACGATCAGCTCCTCGGCGACCGGGCCTCCGAACGAGAGCCGGGCGGCGAGCGTGCTGGCGAGGTCGTTCCGAGAACGGGCTAACTCCGCCTCGAGCTCCGCCCTCCCCACTACCCAGGGGTCGAGCCGTACGGGAGGACGCGTGTAGTCCGCGCCGATCCGAACCTGTCGGTGGGCCCATCGGCGGGCCTGGGCCACCGCAACAATCTTCCCGCTCTGGGCGACGATGAGGTTCCCCGTACCGAACATCTCGAGAGCGAGGAGCAATGGCTCGGGGTCATCACTACGCCCGAGCGCGAGTTCGAGGTACCGCTCGCCGGCCGGCTCGGCCGCTCCCCGCAATCCGGCGCCGACCAGCAGCCGGCGGAGCTCCCGAGCGAGCGGAGAGAGTTCCTCGGAATGGGGGGAATCCCCGGTCGTCAGGAGTGCCGCGTACTTTCCGGGAACCAGGAGCAGTTCTCGCCGACCTTCCCCCGGCACGCGGAACGCGAGAGACCAGCCCCCGCCGGCCGCGTCGAACACCTTGTCGACCCGAGGACGTGCCAATGCACGGATCTCCCGGACGAGGGCGAGCGTGTCGAGGGAGGTGAATCGGTCCTTCGGTGTCGGAACGCCCGCCACTGCCGTTCCCTCCGTCCGGGCGCGAGGACCCGCCGTCATACCTTAAGGGTTCGGCGGGGTCCCCCTCCCGGGCATGGCCGAGCGCGCGTCGGATGTGGCACTCTGGGAGGAGCGCGCCCGCGCGTTCTCCGAGAAGCACGTGCGACCCGCCGCGGAGCGGATCGACCGAGAGGACCGGATACCGCCGGAGATCCTCGAGCGCCTGGCCACCGAACGGTTCCTGGGATTGGGCATCCCCCCGGAGTGGGGCGGGTCCGGAGGGGATACGCGATGCACGGTCGTTGTTCTCGAGACGCTGGCCCACGCGAGCGCCGCTGTGGCGGTGACCCTCGCCGTCCATCTCTCCGTCTGCGCGCGCCCGATCTTGGACTGGGGAACCGAGGCGCAGAAAGAGGAGTTCCTCCGCCCCCTCGCGCGGGGCGAACGGGTCGGGGCGTTCGCGCTCACCGAGCCCGGTGCGGGATCGGATACCGCCAGCCTCACCACCGGATACCGTCGCGACGGTGACACGTTCGTCCTACGAGGGACCAAGATGTTCACCTCGAACGCCATGTCGGCGGGCGTCGTCCTCGTCTTCGCCACGCGCGATCCGACCCTGAAGGGTCACGGGATCTCGGCGTTCATCGTGCCCCCGGGCACGGGGGGATTCTCCGTGGCACAACGGCTCGACAAGATGGGGCTCCGAGGCAGCGAAACGACCGAGCTCGTGCTCGACGACGTACGGCTCCCCGCGACCTCGATGCTCGGACCGGAGGGCGGAGGCCTGAAGCTCGCCCTCTCCGCTCTCGCCGGAGGTCGCGTCGGCATCGCCAGTTGTGCGCTCGGCGTGGCGCAGGCCGCCTTCGACGAAATGCTCCGCTCGGTCAGCGCGAACGACGAGGAATGGAAGCGTAGCCGCCTTGCGGTAGCGTACTCGGACCTCGCCTCTGCCCGAGCCCTCGTCCGTACTGCCGCCGCGCGAAAGGATCTCGGAGAACCGTTCGTCCGCGATGCCTCGGTCGCGAAGCTCGTCGCCTCGCGGGCCGCGGTTTCCATCGCCTCCGCAGGGGTCGACGTGGCCGGGCCCGCCGGGGTCCGGGTCGGCCATCCGGCAGAACGGCTACTTCGGGACGCTCGGGTCTTCCCAATTGTCGAGGGGACGACCGAGATTCAGGAGCTGATCCTCGGGCGAAGCCTGCTTCCTTCACGGGAGCCGCCAAACGCTTACTAGCGGGCCGACCTCGGAGCGTTCGTGGCTCCTACTTCACGTGCCCCTGCGTTGCCGGCGGCGAAACCGCCGTCCAGCCACGAATTGGTTCCGCTGGACGCCACGTCGCTCGACCCCGAACTGAAACGAGTCCTCGTCGCCGACGGCATCACCCGACTGTTTCCTCCGCAGGCGGCGGCGCTCGGGCCGGTCATGGCGGGGGAGAGCGTCCTCTTGGCCTGCCCCACGGCGAGCGGAAAGTCGCTCGTCGCGTATCTCGCCCTGTTGCGCGCCGCGCGGGCGGGACGTACCGGGCTCTACCTGGTGCCACTCCGCGCGCTCGCCCAGGAGAAGGGCGAGGAACTCGGACGCTTCGAATCGCTCGGGTTGAAGGTCGGGATTTCGATCGGAGACTTCGACCTCCCCGCGGAGAAGTTGGAGAAGCTCGACGTCCTCGTCGCAACGAGCGAAAAGGCCGACGGACTCTTGCGTCGCGGCAGTCCCTGGCTCGACCGACTGGGGGTCGTGGTAGCGGATGAGGTCCATATGCTGCGCGACCCCGACCGAGGTCCGACGCTCGAGGTGAGCCTGACCCGGCTACGCCGATCGTACCCCGACTTGCAGATCGTCGCGCTGTCGGCCACGGTAGGGAACTCGGAGGAGCTCGCCGAGTGGTTGCAGGCCCGGCACATCGCGAGCGACTTCCGCCCCGTCCCGCTCAAGTTGGGGGTCTACCACGATGGACGGATCACCTTCACCGACCTTTCGACGCGCGATCTCCCGCCGCCGGGAGAAGCGATCCCGCGGCTGGTCCGGACCGTCGTTCAGGAGGGCGGTCAAGCCCTCGTCTTCGTCAATACCCGGAAGTCGAGCGAACAGGTCGCGGAATCGCTCGTTCCGACCGTGCGGGGACTCCTCTCCCCCGAGGAGCGCTCGCAGGCGCGCGCGGCGGTCGAAGAGCTCGGCGGCGCCTCGGACGAAGAGACCGAGGGGCTCCGGCGGCTCGCGTCGCTCATCCCGAACGGGGTCGCCTTCCACAACGCCTCGCTCACCAACCCCGAACGACGCGTCGTGGAGCGCGCGTTCCGCGACCGGGTGCTCAAGGCACTGGTCGCGACCCCAACCCTTGCGGCGGGCATCAACCTCCCCGCCCGTCGCGTGATCGTGCGCGATACGACCCGGTATGATGACCGCCTCGGGATGCAGGCGCCGATCCCGGCCACCGAGGTGCATCAGATGCTCGGTCGCGCCGGACGCCCGCGGTTCGATTCCTCGGGCGAGGCGCTGATCCTCGCCCGCACCCCCGACGATGAGGACCGGCTGCTCGACGGCTACCTCTCGGCGGCGCCCGAGACCGTCGTGAGCCGTCTCGCCGCCGAGCCGGCCCTCCGCATGCACGTCCTCGCCCTGGTCGCGAGCGGTGCGGTCACCAGCGAGGAGGACCTCGAGTCGTTCTTCGCCGCCACGTTCTACGGCCACACGCTCCCGCTCGCGGAGCTCCGTTCCACGGTCTCGACCGTACGTGGCTTTCTCGAGGAGAACGACTTCCTGGTCCGCGGAAAGGCGCTGCGCGCGACGCCGTTCGGCTCCATGACGAGCGAGCTGTACCTCGACCCGCTCAGCGCCGTCGTTCTCCGCCAGGTCCTCGAGCGCGCGCCGCTCGGGGTCGCCGCATTCCCGCTCCTCGCGTCGATCGCCGCGACGCCCGACCTTCCCCCGTTGTTCTTGCGACGCGGCGAGGAGGCCGACCTGCTGACGAGGTACACCGACGAGGCCGAGGAGCTCCTTGTGAAGCCCGAAGAGGCGCCGCTGGAGCTCGACCTGGACGGATTTCTATCGACACTGAAGACGGCCTCGGTCCTCGAGGCGTGGATCAACGAGGTGCCGATCCTCGAGATCACGCGACGTTTCGGGATCGGCGCGGGCGACCTCCGAACGAAGGTCGAGGATGCGGACTGGCTCCTGTTCGGCGCGGGACGCCTCGCTTCACGCTTCCAGCGACGTCTGGGGCGGACGATCGATGACCTCTCGCTGCGCGTGCGCTACGGGGCGCAGGAGGAGCTGCTCGACTTGGTCCGGCTACGAGGGATCGGCCGAGTGCGTGCCCGGCTCCTCTACCGGGCGGGGTACGCCGACCGCGAATCACTTCGCCAAGCGCCCCTCGACCGGATCGAACAGGTGCTCCGGTCCCGAAAACTCGCCGAGATGGTCGCTAGCCAGCTTCGTCGTCCGGTGGAAGGGGAAGCCCCGGAACCCGCGCGGGCCCGTCGGGCGCCCACCCGCTCGGCCCCGCCGGTTCGCTCCACGCCCCGGACGCTCGATGAGTTTCCCGGGGATCCGTAGCGATCACCCACTCCTCGACCGGGGCGATCACCCGGAGCAGCGACCGGGTCCCGCCCACTCCACCCGGGCGCACTTCCCGCCGAACGTAGCCCGCCTGCTCCAACCGTACGATCCTCCGCCAGAGGGTCGTGGGTGGGAGCGGGGAGCGCCCTTCCGCCCGGGCGAGGCGTGCCTCGAAACGACGCACTTCGCCGAGGCGAGCGGGGGCGGTACGTGACGCTTCCTCGATCGCTCGGACGACCCGGGACTCGATCGGGAGCGCAGAGTCTCGGGAACGCAGCGTGGTCGGGCGGGACCTGCGACCGAGGGGAGCGAGCAACGCGCGCCGCAGCAAGTCGATCGCCCGGGTCGCACCCTCTCCTTCCGCGACGACGCTCTCTACGATACGCGCCACGAGATCCGGCGCGGCGGTCGTTCCGACGGCCCTCGCCGCGCGGTCGGTGACGAGGGCGCGCAGCCCGTGCGGCTCATACCGTGACAAGGAGACGAACGGCGCGATCCGCCAGCGTCCCCCGAGCTCCCGCTCGTTCCGTTGGATCGCCTCGGCCGTGCCCGCGAGCACGGTCCACACGGGGGGAAGGCCGCTCTCTCCCTCCGGGAGGAACCGGTCGGGGTCGCCCAGTGCCCGCAGGATAGGACCGAGGTCCGGTCCTCCGGCGCGCACGTCGTCGAGAACGAGAACGCAGGGTCGCGACTCGCGTCGGAGGCGGCGAAGGAATCCGGCGAGGATCTCCGCGATCGGGAACCCCCGGCCGTCGAACCCGGTGTCGATGCTGGCGAGCAATGCGGACGCGACCCCGTGGGTCCCCCGGTACCGAGCCGTTCGGACCGCGATCCAACGTGGCGGCGGACCGGTTGTCGACGATCGCACCCGGTCCGCCACCTCTCGCGCGGCACGGCGCGCGACCGCGGAGGTGCCGGATCCTCGAGGTCCGACGGCCGCCGCCATCCATGGCGGGGGAGCCCGGGGCTGCGGTGGGTCGAGCTGACGTACGAGCTCGAGCACCTCGGCCTCGCGACCGAGCACGACGGGAGGCAACCAGTCCTCGGCGAGCACTTCGGAGTGGGGCGTGGGGAACATGAATTATTGTATAACTATCAGTTATAAGAATTCTAACATTCGCATCGTTCACCGCAGGAAAGGGCTATGGGTCGCACCGGTTCCGGGGCCCCGATGGCGGCGCCCGCCCAGGACCACCCGCTCCGGACCCTCTTCCGGAACCTCGTTCTCGTGGTGTTTCTCGCGGTCGCTCTTTACGTCCTGTTCACGGCGTTCAACCGCCAGTTCCTGCACCCGTTCTCCTCGGAAGAGGTCCTGCTCCTCGAGGCCGGCGCGATCCTCCTCGTCGCCTTCGCGGCGGCGCGTGCCTTCACGAGCGCGGCGGACGAGGTCCTGCGGCGGCGCGGCCAGCTTCGCCACGGTGCGACGATCCGGATCTTCCTGAACCTCCTCATCGCGGTCGCCGCGATCCTTGCCCTGTTCGACCTGTCGGGGGTCTCCGCGCAGTCGATCTTCCTCGGAAGCGCGTTCGCCGGTATCGTGCTGGGTCTCGCCGCGCAGACGGTGCTGTCCAACGTTTTTGCCGGTCTGTTGCTCGTCGTCGCGAATCCGTTCGTCCCCGGCGATCGCGTGAGTTTCATTTCGGGGAGTTACGGCGCGTTCGCGCCGAGCTACCCGCACGAGATGATGTACCCCAGCTACTCGGGTACTATCGAGGACGTCGAACTCCTCTACACGATCCTTCGACTCGATGCGGGCGGCCTCGCAAAGGTCCCGAACTCGGTCGTCCTCAGTGCCCTCGTGCTCCAGCCCAAGCTGGGAGCGGCAAAGTTGCATCGGGTCCGGATGACGTTCCCGTTCACGGTGGACGTCAAGGTGCTGGAAGCCGCTCTCGCCGACGTCGCGACGGCGTTCCCCGAGGACGCGGCCCGGACCCCGCCGAGGCTCGAGGTGACCGACATCGGCACGATGAGCTGGGACGCGGTGATCGTGATCTGGTCGACGATCCTGGACGATGGGCTCGTCCGCGACCGCGTGATGCGATGCGTGCTCCTGCGATTGCCCGCGACGGCACCGGTCCTCGGTGCGAGGTAGCCGGAGTTCCTCTCCTTTAAATTCGCACGTTGCTCGGACGGACCGAAGAGGGACGATGGGCTATCGCGTGACGTTGATTCCCGGGGACGGGATCGGACCCGAAGTCACGAACGCCGCCCGCCAGGTCGCCGACGCCACGGGCGTGGAGATCGACTGGGAGGTCGTGGAGGCCGGCGAGAAAGCGATCAAGCAATCCGGAAATCCGCTCCCCGACGCCGTCTTCGACTCGATCCGAAAGAACCGCCTCGCGCTGAAGGGCCCGATCACGACCCCCATCGGCGCCGGGTTCCGCTCGGTGAACGTCGCGCTCCGTCAGCAACTCGACCTCTTCGCGTCGGTCCGTCCGGCCCGCGCAATCGCGGGCGAAGGCACCCGGTACCCCGAGACCGACCTGATCGTGGTCCGGGAGGCGACGGAGGGCCTCTACTCCGGCGTAGAGCACTGGGTCGACCGGGACCACTCGGCGGCGGAGACCGTGAACATCATCACCCGGAAGGCGTCCGACCGGATCATCAAGTTCGCCTTCGAACTCGCGCGCCGGGAGCGGCGAAAGCACCTCACGGCGGTCCACAAAGCGAACATCATGAAAACCACCGGGGCGCTGTTCCAGACGGCGTTCCGGGAGATGGCGCCGAAGTACCCGGAAATCCTCGCGGACGAACGGCTGATCGACAACATGTGCATGCAGCTCGCGAAGAAGCCGTCCGACTACGACATGATCGTCACCACGAACCTGTTCGGGGACATTCTCTCGGACCTCACCGCGGGGCTCGCGGGGGGCCTCGGCGTCGCGCCCGGGGCGCTCTTCGGAGACACGCTCGCGGTGTTCGAGCCGGTCCATGGCTCGGCGCCCAAGTACGCCGGTTCGGACAAGGCCGACCCGACCGCAGAGATCCTCTGCGTGGAACTGCTCCTCCGCCATATCGGGGAGACCGAGGCCGCCGACCGGGTGTTCCGGGCGGTGTGGGAGACGATCGCGGAGAAGAAGTTCGTGACGTACGACCTCGCGTTGCCCGGGTATACGCTCACTCCCGTCCCGCCGTCGACGTGCTCCGCAATGGCGGCGGAGATCGCACGGAAAGTGCCGATCGTCGACCTCGACGCTCCGCTGCCGCATCCGAACGTTCCGTCCAGTGCGGTCCACGCACACCTCGAAACCTGAACCGCCCCGCCGTGCCCACGCGTAGGTTTAAGGCTCGGCGGGCGCCCTTCTTCCCCGAGTACGTCCGGTGGCGAGCCCGAGAGCGATCCGGATCCCGCGTGCGAGTGGCGCGACGTCCAGGACCGCGAGCGAAGATCCGCCCCCGTGGTCGACCCCCGGCCCGGAGGCGGCTCCCGTCGGCAAGCCCGACATTCGATACAACCAGGCGGCGTTGGAACGCGCCCGCCGTCTGCTCGTCATCTACCTCGGAACCCTCTTGGTGCTCTACGTGGGGTTCGTGCTCCTCGACCGCTCCTCCCCCGGGGGGACGAGTTCGGTAGCCGAAACCGGCATGATCTACTTCAGCGCGATCGCCGCCGCGCTCGCGATCGGCGGAATTTGGGTCGCCGCCGGACCGGTGCCCCGAACGGTCGAGGTCCGTCCCGACTCGGTGGTCATCCGAGAATCCTGGGGGACCCGTCGGAAGTTCCCCCCCGTGGGGGAGATCCGAGTGTCGGTCGTGCACCGCTACCCGAGGAGCTTCCTTTCGAGCCGTGCGGTCGAGGCCGTGGAGGTCCTGGACGAAGCGGGCCATCGACGAACGTACCACCTCGAGGAAGGCTTGCTGCCCGAGCGCCGCCCCGACCCCCGGTAGGGGAGGGCGGTGGCTCACTCCAACAGGTCTTCGAGCTCGCTCGCGACGAGCGTGAGGAGCTGGTCGAGGGACCGGTTCTTGAGTTCGGTGATCTGCCCCGAGTCGGTCTCCATGCGGGCGAGGAACTCGTCCCCCTCACGCACGAACGAGAGGGAGAGCACGTGGGCCCGGCCATCGGCGCGGCGGACGACCGGCATCACGGCCGCCGACGGGGAACTCGCCTTGGCCGGGGACTTGGAAGCACCGGAGTGAGAGGATTTTGGCGCGGCTTTGGCGGTGGGTGGCTTGCGAGCGCTCGCTCCCGAAGACTTCTTGGCGGCGGGTTTTCGCGCGGGCGCGGCCCTGCGAAGGGCCGGTTTTGCCTTTGATTTCTGACGCCGGGCGGAGGGCATTCGTGCCTGCCTCGAAGCGGCCGCACCAGACCCCTCTATTTAGGCGTATGGTGGCAGAACGACGACGCAGGGACGATCCCGCGCCTCCGACCCAATACCTATAGGCCGGGCCCCAGTTTGGTCCGTTCTGATGAGCCCCGCGCAGCCGACGGAACCTCGCCGGTCCCTGACGGCAATCCTCCCGGGCCCCTCCGTGCGCCCGGAAACGGTGCTCTTCCTGGGGGGGCTTGCGCTCCTCCTCGTGTTCCTCGCTCTTGAACCGTACCTCTCCTACGCAGTATTCGGCTCGGATACAGGGGAGTATTTCCGACTCACCTCCACGCTCCTCTCCAGCGGGCATCTTCCGCTCGGAACGGCGTACGGAGGCTGGGGTACTGCTTACCCGGATTTCCCCGGGACGTTCCTGCTCGCCGGCGCGGGCGCGGGAGCGGTGGGGCTCGACCCGTTCACGGCACTCACCGTGATCATCCCGGTCATCGCAGTCCTCTCGGTCCTGCCGCTCTTCCTGTTGTTTCGCCGACTCTATCCGAACGACTCGGTCGCCCTGCTCGCGGCGGCGATCGCATCGGTCGCGATGCCCCGGTTGTTCTCGATCGCGCATGCGGCTCCCCTCGCGCTCGGCGACTTTCTCGGGGTGGCCGCGCTCTGGATGTTCCTGGAGAGCCGACGGGACCAACGGTGGTTCCTCCCCCTATCGTTAACGGGAGCGGCCCTCATCTTCACGCACCATCTTTCGACCTACTTCTTCCTCGTCGGCGCGCTCGGTGGTCTCCTATTCCTCGAGCTCTGGCGCCCTGGACTGTGGAGCCGACGGTTCCCCTCGCGGGAGTTTCTCTTCCTCGGGACCTTCCTGACCGCTACGTTGCTGTTCTGGTTCTTCGGGACGACGTCGTTCGTCTCCAAGGTCATCCTCCCCGCGTTCCCGGCGTCGATCGGAGCGACTCCCGGGCTCGCGTTCGCGGCGTTCGAAGCGGTCGGTCTCGTCGTGGTCCTCGTGACCGCGCTGCTCGTCCGATGGCGGCGAGCCCACTTCCGTCGCACTCGAGCCTGGGTTCGACTCCCGACCGACCGCAGCGTCCTCCGGGATTTCGTGATCCTGCTGGTGGGCATCTTCGGGGGGATCGCCCTCCTCCTCTTCGTGCCCCTCCCCGGCACGACCCAGACCACGAGCGGGGCGGCGATCCTCTGGTTCAGTCCGGTGCTCGCCCTCGTCGTCTTCGCGAGCGGGAGCCGCAAGGCGCTGACCCCGTCCCGGCTCGGGCCGTACGGTCTCGCGTGGCTCGGTGCCCTCGCATTCTCGGCGGTGGTCGTGCTGATCGCCGGAGGACTCCCCGGCACGGCGGCCGCCAACTTCGCCGCCGCCCTCCCTCCCGAACGGTTTGCCGAATACCTGTTCATCCCGCTCGGGCTGCTCCTTGCGGTCGGTCTCGCGCGGCTCGTCGCGCGGACCGGGGACCGCGCGGGGCGACGGGCGTTCCTCGCGGCCTGCCTCGGGGTCGTGCTGCTGCTCGCCGCGAACGCGGCGATCGTCTACCCGCCGCAGGCCGACCTCGGAGGGTTCGAGGAAGGCCTCACGCACGGGGACGCGGGAATCTGGATGTGGATCGGGATCGCCGAACCCCGGTCCGCCGTCGTGGCGAGCGACCACCGTCTGAGTTCGATGATCTTCGGGTTCGACGGGAACCCGGCGACGTGGGATTCCACCCCCGCGCTCTTCACGGGGAACAATTGGACGGCCGCGGTCGCCGAGCTCGATCGTTCGAGCGCGCCGGACGTGGCGCTCCCCATCGACCTCGTCGCGGTCGACTCGGTCATGTATGCGGGGGTGGCGCTCAATCCGTCGGCGCAGGCCCACCCGCTGTCGAGCCCGGCGATCGAGTGGTTCGGGGGACTCCCGTTCGTCCTGCTCTATGAGAATGGGCAGGACGTCGTCTACCTCGTCGATGCAACGCTGTTGCCGGCGGGATAGGGGATCTGACTGCCGTCCCGCTGCCAGAGCTCGATCGGGGAGCCTCCCGTGCGGGCCAACTCCCCGATCAGGCGGCGAGCCCAGGCGAGTTTCGCGAGTTTCCGGGCGCGCGCCGTGGGGTCGGGTTCTTCCACCCTGTCGAAATCGAATCCCCAGAGAAGGATGCGATGAGCGCCCGAATGCTCGGCGAGGAAGACCGCTCGGTCTCCATCCGTGAACCCTCCGACGTTAAAGATCATCGGACGCGGTGGCCCGGCCCACGACCCCGCCAATTCCCCGGGGAACTGAGGCACCCACTCCGATAGGGCTTCTTGATTGTCGCCGTGGGCGTGCACCACCACCAGGCTGCCGCGTCGGTTCGCGCCCACCTCGCTCGCGAGCGGTCCGTCGAGGTCCGAGACGATCAGGGAGGGAACGATGCCCGCGTCCAGGCACGCGACGGTCGCGCCATCCGCGGCGACCACTACCGGACTGCGTCCGGTCATCGGCAGACGCCAGATCGGAGGCGGACCGGCCCGCGGGGCGAGCCCGACGACGATGACGTCCCGGCCCGAGAGTCGGTGATGGATGCGAGCCAACGGCTCGGAACGGGCGGCGGGCGGCAACAGTCGCTCCAGCCGGTCTGCCGACCGTTCTTCCCGGTCGAACGGGAACCCGAACTCCTTCGCGATCTGCGCGTAGAACGGCGCCCACGCCGAGTACTGCATCTCTGAGGCCCGAGCCGACAGACGCTTTATAATGTGGCCACTGCTCTTCCGCCGATAGGGTTACCGCCGTGATGCGACCGCTAGCTCAGGAGATTCTGTCCCACCTGCCGGGAGACTCGAAACGCGCCGCCGAGGCCCCGCCTCCTCCCCTGAACGATGACGCGGAGCTCGAGGCGGTGCTCGCCTCGCTCAAAACGAATATCAAGGTCGTCGGATGCGGCGGCGGCGGATGCAACACCATCAATCGACTCGCGGAGGAAGGGCTCGGCGGGGCGGACATGGTGGCGTGCAACACCGATGCGCAGCATCTGTTGGCGATTCACGCGCCAAAGAAGATCCTCCTCGGTCGCCGACTGACCCGCGGTCTCGGCGCCGGCGCACTCCCCCAGGTCGGCGAACAGGCGGCGAAGGAGGCGGAGGACGAGATCAAGAAAGCCCTCGCGAACTCGGACATGGTCTTCATCACGCTCGGACTGGGCGGCGGAACCGGCACGGGCTCCGCGCCGGTCGTCGCGCAGTGCGCCAAGGACGCGAACGGCGGCAACCCGCTCACGATCGCCGTCTGCACGCTCCCGTTCGCCTCGGAGGGACTGGTCCGGGCGGAGAACGCGATGTGGGGGCTCGAACGCCTCCGGCAGACGATCGACACCGTCATCACGATCCCGAACGACCGACTCCTCGAGCTCGTGCCCCGTCTGCCGATCCAGACCGCGTTCAAGGTCGCGGACTCCGTGCTCGCCCGGGCGATCCGCGGGATCACGGAGATCATCACCCGTCCGGGACTCGTCAACCTCGATTTCAACGACCTCCGCACGATCATGAAAGGCGGAGGGGTCGCGCTGATCGGCATCGGTGAGTCGGAGAGCGAGAATCGCGCCGAGGACGCCGTCCTGGAGGCGATCAACTCCCCGCTCCTGCGGGTCGACATCGCCGGCGCGTCGGGGGCGCTCATCAACGTCACCGGCGGTCCCGACATGACCGTAAGCGAGGCGCAGAAGGCCGCCGAGGTCGTCCAGAAGGCGATCAGTCCGACGGCGCGGATCATCTGGGGCGCCGCCGTCGACCCGACGATGCAGAGCACGATCCGCGTCATGCTCGTGGTAACCGGAGTTAAATCCCCCCAGATTTTCGGGGGCGCCGCGCCGGGGTCGGGTCCGGGCAGAAAGCCGGGGCCGGACATCGACGTCGTACGCTAAGGATCGAACATGGCTTTCCTCGACCGGGCACGTCGCGTGCAGGACAATTTCGACGGTCGCCTGAGGACCGTCGGGCACGGCAAGTACGGCCGCATCCTGCGCATGGCTCGCCGCCCGACCCAGGAGGAGTACGTGAAGGTCCTCGAGGTCACCGCGCTCGGCGCGGTGCTCATCGGGATGACCGGTTTCGTGATCTACATCTTCTTCAGTCAGGCGGGACCGTGGCTCTGGGCAAACTTCTTTGCGGGGCTCTAGGTTCCGCCCGCGGAGTCCAGGAGGCATGGCAGTGACCCAAGAGGATGGCGAAGGCATCGGTCTTCTCTCCGGTACTCCACCGGTCGCACCGGAAAAGAAGGCGACGACGGCCGCTCCGCCCGCGGCGACGCCCGTGGTCGCACCCGCGCCTCCGGCCCCCGCGAAGCCCCAGGTCTCGGCGGTCCTCACCCTGAAAGCGGCCGAAGAAGGCCCGCGCGAGGTCACGGCCGGGACGATCACGACCCTCTCGGCGGTGCTCACGAGCAAGGCCGCCGACTCGCTGACCATCCCGATCGGCATCGAGGTCGCGTACACTTCCACGTACCCGGGGGAGGGCGCCGAGTGGCCGGTCCGTTGGACGCCACCGGGGAAGCGAAGCGCGACGGAACTGTTTGCCCGCAAGGTCACCCATCCGGTCACGATCCTCCCCGGCACCGGGGTCCCGCTCTCGTTCGAGATCACGGCTCCCGTCGGGGTACGATATGGCGACCGCGTGGAGATCCGGCTGACGGTGCACGACCCGGACGGAAGCCCCGCGCTCCGACTCACGCTCGCCTCCGTGGCCCGCCAGGCCGTCCTCGCGATCAAGACGTCCCGCGGCTACGAACGCGAGGTCGCCGACACCCTGCACGCCCGCACGGACGAGAAGGCCGACGTCGTGTTCGCCCTCCTCGTGCCGTCGTCGCTTCGCGGATACGTCTTCGCGGAGGGGATGAGCTTCGAAGGGGTCCGCGAGATGCTGAAAGGCATCCGCAAGGCCCGCGGTCTCGTGGACGGGGAGACGACGCTGAAAGAGGTCGAACCGCTCCTCGTCCCGAAGATCACGGTCGAAGGGTTCGTCGAGGGCGCGATCGTCGAGCTTATCTCGGGACCGTTCAAGGGCGAAAAGGCCCGCGTCAAGAAGATCGACCAGGCCAAGGAAGAGATCACGGTGGAGCTCATCGAGGCGGTCGTACCGATCCCGGTCACGGTCCGGGGCGACCACGTCCGCATGCTAGAAAAGGGGGTGGGAAAGAGTGGCGGATGAGGTCAGCGTCCTCGTCGAGGGCGGCAGGGCCTCCGCCGGTCCACCGCTCGGCCCCGCGCTCGGTCCGCTCGGAGTGAACGTCGGCCTGGTCGTCGCGCAGATCAACGAACTCACCAAGCAGTTCGCGGGGATGCGCGTCCCGGTGGTCGTCAAGGTCAATCCGGCCACCCGCGCGTTCACCCTCGTCGTGGGCCGGCCCCCGGTCGCGGCGCTCCTGTTGAAGGAAGCCGGAAAGGAGAAGGGGTCGGGGAAGGCGAAGACCGAGGTCGTCGGCGACGTCAGCCTGGATGCCGTGAAGCGCATCGCGGAGGCGAAGGGCGACGACATGCACGGTCGCTCGGTCGAAGAAAAGATGAACCAGGTGATCGGCACCTGCGTCTCCCTCGGGCTCACGGTCGACGGCGAGGACCCCCGCGCCCTGCTGAAGACGCGCGTCGCGGCCCGGGGCGCCCGATGATGGGTCCGGGAGGTCCTCCTCCGGACCTCGCGAACGCCGAGATCGTCGACTACGAGACGATCGGCGGGGACGGGAAGGTCCGCCTGAAGCTCAAGGACGGCTCGGTGGTCGAGATCCGCCTCGAGATCATGAACATCCTCCGCGCGGGCAACGACCCGAACACGGGCCTCCCCGCGTACGTCGTCCAGTCGGCGCCCCTCGTTCGCCTGGTGGAGTGCCCGAAGGAACTCCGCAAGGCGCCCTTGCGCCCGTCGGCGAAGGACCCGAAGGCGGCGACCGGGTTCGGCTAGTCGCTGGACCCCACTCGGCCCTTCCGCGCGCCTCTTCAACCCGCGCGCCGTGCCGCGGGAGAGATGACGAAGAGTCCCGACGAGTTCCTCCGGCGCTGGATGCGCCGATGGAAGGTCCCGGGGGCTTCCGTCGCCGTGGTGGAGAAGGGGCGACGACCGTCGTTCCGGGGCTACGGGTTCCGGGACCGGGAGTCCGAGCTCCCGACCTCTCCCCGCACCGTCTATGGCATCGCCTCCATCACGAAGTCGTTCACCGCGATGGCGATCCTCCGCCTCGAGGAGGACGGAAAGCTCTCCACCGACGACCCGGTGGTCCGTCACCTGCCCGAGTTCGCCACCCCGGACGTCCGGGCGACCCGCCGCATCCGGATCCACCACCTCCTTACCCACACCTCGGGCCTCCCGCCCCTTCCCTCGATCTACTATACCACGGCCCGGAGTCGCGGGGACGACCTTCCGTTCGACCCGCGCGTCGCCCGTCGGGTCGGCATCGACCCGGACCACGCCCCGATCGACACCTACGAGCAGATCCTCGAGTTCCTTCGGACCTCGAGGTACCGGCTCCTCGGCCCCGCGGGGCGATACTTCAGCTACTCGAACGAAGGCTTCGGTCTGCTCGGGGCGATCATCGAGCGCGTCAGCGGCCAGTCTCACGAAAGTTACCTCGAGGAGCAGGTCCTGCGACCCGCGGGGATGCATTCGACGACGTTCGACCCGGGGATCCTCTTCCGGTTCCCCGAGGTGACGACCCTCTATTCGCCGAAACGGACCGGCGTCCGCCACGGCTTCGTCCCGTCCCATGAGTGGTGGAACGATACCTGCCTGCGTGCCGCCGGGGGACTCCGGTCGAACGTGGAGGACCTCTCCCGCTACCTCCAGATCTACCTGACCGGGGGGAAGGTCGAAGGAAATCGCATCCTCTCTGCGGCGTCGGTGCGGAAGATGACCACGCCGTATGCCGAGCTGTTTCCCGGAACCTGGTATGGGTACGGGGTCGCCGTGCACCCCGACCACCACGGCACCCTACTGGTGGAGCACTCCGGCGGCCTTCCCGGTGTCTCGTCGTTCTTCGTCGTGGCGCCGGACCGACACCTGGGGGGAGTCGTGCTCACGAACGCGGAGGGGGTTTCGGCCCCCCTCGTTCTCATGGCCGCGCTGAACGCACGGCGGGGACTGCCTCTGACCACGCCCCTCGATCAAGTCCCTCGGCCGACGCCCTTCCGCGGCTCGTTGACCCCGTACGAGGGATGGTTCTGCTCCGGCGAAGGGATCTGGGTCCGGTCGACCGCCCACCGGAACCACCTCCGGTTCGATTTCCACGGCATCGAGGCGACGGAACAGGGACTCCGCCTTCGACCCGCGGGCGACGACCGTTTCGTCCTCCGAGTCGGGGGTCACGACGCGCAGGTTCGGTTCCAACGCGACCCCCACGGGCGCGTTGCCGCCCTCTTCCTCGGGTGGCGACTTCTCCGGCGGCGCGCCCCCCAGGAACTCCGCCGCGCACGGTCCGGGAACCTCGTGTGGTAGCGTAGCACGCCTCAAGCGAAACGACTATACGCCCCTCGAAAGTCGGCTCTCCGTGGTCGACCTCCAAGAGACGCCGGCGGTCCCTCCGACGGACTACGGCGGCGACGAACGCTCGGGCAACTTCCTCGCGGGCGCGACGCTGATCTTCCTCGGCTGGGGGCTCGGCGTCCTCGTCAACCTGGGCCTGCACATGGTCGCCCCGACCGGCGGGCTGACCGTGGCCGGGATCTGGTTCGGGCACGTCGTCGGCACCTACGCGTGGGCGGCGTTCGGATTCGGTCTGATGACCGGGGCCGTCGGAGTGGGCATGCTCTTCGTGGGCCAGGCGACCCCGAAAGGACGACTCGTCCTTCCGGGAACCGACTACTGAACACGACCGAGCGCGGGTGCGCGCGCCCGAGACGACACTCTCCGCGAGGGCGGGCTCCGTGCCGAGACGGGTCCTTTCGCGTTCTTGAGCGACGCCGCGCAGTCCGAGCAGATCCGCTCGTCCGCGTCAAGGTCATTCCGGCAGAACGTCCGTCCGCAGACAGTGCACCCGAGCGACGCTGGCAATCCGCACCGCGCGCACTGACCGACGAGCACTGCTCAGTTCCCTCCCGGAAAGGAACTATGACGCGGGAGTATGCCACTGGCCTTAAGCCCTTCGACGAACCCCTCGGCGAAGGACGAGCGGGCGACGTACCGGGCCGCCTGACGCGCGAGCGGACTCCCGGAAGCGAAGCTCACCCCGAAGCCGGAAGCCCGCAGCATTCCCGCGTCGTTGTCACCGTCTCCGAGCACGACGCACTCCGACACGCGAAGGTGCATCGGCCGCAGCGCTCGCCGAAGCGCCGGCAGCTTGCCCGAGCCTCGCTCCATCAGATGGATGGCATAGCCGGTCCCGATCGATTGCACCCGGATCTTCTGTTTCGCGAGCGCCCGGCGGACTTGGACCAGCGGAACATCGGATTCGATCGCGACCTCCGTTTCCCTCCATCGGTCGGTGAAAAGTCGACGAACGGGCAGGCCCTCCGCCCGCAGCGCGCGGTACGCCGCCAGCGCGACGGGCCGGTGGGCCAGACGTTCGACCTCGTCCTTCCCTTCGACCTTGCGGTACACGAGCCCGCCATTCTCCGCGACGATGGGTCCCGTGAGGCCGAGCGAACGGTGGAGGGCGAGTGCGATCGGGAGCACGTTGCCCGTCGCGAGCACGACAGGAATCCCGTGTGATTCCAGCCAGCGGACGGCGTGCATCGCTCGGGTGTCGAGTCGGCGATCCGGACCCGTGAGCGTCCCGTCCACGTCCGTGACCACCGCCCGCAACCGGGGGCGCGGGCGGGGGACGGCTTTCGATCGAATCGACCGGGGCACGGGGCACTCCAGGCTGCTCTACGCCGCGGGGTCCGATGGGCGCTGGGCGATCGCCCGTCGCAGTGCCTCAGAGACCTCCTGACCGTCCCGGCGCCCGCGCACTTCGCGCATCACGTCCCCCATCAAGGCGGAGAACGCCTCGTTGCCCCGGCTCCGTAGCAGTGACTCATTCTGTGCCAGGACCCGTCCGATCAGCGTCTCGAGTTCGGAGGCGGTGAACCCGGAGAGCCCGGCACGAGCCACCGCCGCGGACACGGTCGGCGCCCCCCGGGACAGCTCGACCAGCACGTTCGGAATACCTTCCTTTGCAAAGCGCCCCGCTTCCTGCTCCACCAAGAGATCGTCGAGAACGGCGAGGGAGAAGTCCGGTGGGGTCTCGCCCTCTGCATGGGGGATGGCCGGAACGTCTTGGATCAAGAGTCGTGCGACGAGCGCCGGGCTGTGCTTGCGCCGGACCAGCTCCTCGAACAGGTCCGCCTGACCGGCGGAAACGACCTGCAGAATGACCTCCCGCGCGAGTCCGGTCTCCTTCGCGAGGCGCTCGCGCAACGCGGCGGGACGTTCCGGCAGCCGCGACGCGAGACGGGCGAGATGCTCGGCCGTGACCGTGATCGGAGGGATGTCGGTTTCCGGATACATGCGCTCCCTTCCGGGGAGCGGTCGGGAGTATCGACTTCGCCCGTCGGGCAGCGGGTCCCGGGTCTCGCCGGGAATCCCCTCGATCGCCTCGGCGGCCCGTGCCGCGACCCGTCGCAGTGCGACCGTCGCCCGTGCTCGGTCCGGGTCGGTGACGAGCACGAACGCGTCGTTCGGTCCGAGCCCGAGCGTCGCCTGAATCCGTTCCACGTCGCCGACCTCCAGGCCAAAGGCGGGGAGCTCGTCGGAGTGGAGGAGGCCCCGGAGGCCGACCGCGCGTGCCTGGTCGGCGAGTTCGCGACCGAGTCGCTCGTCCGACCCCGCGGGCTCCCTCAAAAGTCCCGCAAACCCGGGGAGCCGAAGCGCGAGGACGGCCCCCCCTCTTCGGCTCGCCCCGGCGAGCGGTCCGCTCGCGATCGACGCCAGGACGGAAGATACGTCGACGGTCTCTTCCGAGGGGGCGGCCGCGCCTCGCCGATGTAGCTCGTCTCGGACGGCGAGCAGGACCTCCTGCCGATCGACCTCTCGACCGACGTACTCTTGGATCTTCCGTAATTCTTGGACTCCCTTGATCTCGATCCGCCGGCCCCGGTCCGCCGAGACGTTGACGTCTTCGCGGATCGTCCCGATCCCGCGGCGGGTCTGACGCGTGGCCCGGACGAGCGCCCCGATCTCCTCGGCGACCTCCCGCGCCTCCACCCCAGCTTCGATCTCGGGAGCGGTCGCGATCTCGACCAGCGGGATCCCGAGTCGGTCGAGGCGGTAGGTGACTTCTCCGTTCGCTTCCCCGACCTTTCGCGCCGCATCCTCCTCAAGGCAGATCGACGCGATCGAGTATCGCTTGCCGTGGAGGTCGAGGTGGCCGTCGACCGCCACCAGCGCCGTGCGTTGAAATCCGGCGGTGTTCGACCCATCGACCACGATCTTTCGCATGACCGCGATCTCGTCCACGGGGCGCGCCTCGAGCAGCAGCGCGAGCGTGAGCGCGACGTCGAGCGCGGCGGGGTTGAGCGGGTGCGGCGGCTCCTCGTCCATGTCGACGAGGCACGTGGAGTCGGTGACCTCGTATCGGAAGAGCAATCCCCGCGCAGCCTGGAACGCGGCCGCCGGGTCGACCGTTCGGTTCTCTCCGCTCGCCGAGCGGAGGCGCCGGGCGAACGACCCGTACACTACCTCCGACAGCTCGCTCGGGCAGTCGCAGAACAACTTTCCGGTCGCCAGCTGTTGATGGACCTCGAGACCGACTTTCACGAATCCCCTCCCGACTCGTGGCGCCAGTGGAATTCTCCGGCGACCTCGGACAGGAGGAGCGCCTCGACCGCCCTCGGGTCCGACGCGCGACCGAGGGCCCACAGGAGTTTCGCGTAGGCGACCTCCGGGAGCAGGTCGCCGAGGTAGAGCACCCCCGCACGCTGCAGCTCCCGACCGGTGGCGTAGACGAACGGGTCGACGTTCCCTTCCAGGCACTGGGTGGTCATCCCGATGACCTGCCCTCGCTGCACCCCCCGGCGGATCCATTCGAGGTGTTCCGAGCCGACGTGACCCAACCCCGTGCCGGCGAGCACCAGGCCCCTCATTCCCTCGGCGAACGACTCCGCTTTCGCGGGCGTAAGGCCCGGGTAGAACCACAGGAGTCCACCGTGCGGGTCCAGGGGTCCGTCCACCCGGGGGGGACCCGCGGTCGCTGGCCGCGCCGGTCGTTCCAGGTGGAGACCGGAGGTATCGACGAATCCGAGGGGCGGTCCGTTGCGGCTTTTGAAGGCGTCGCGGCGGCTCGAGTGCATCTTGCGCACCCATGTCCCCCGGTGGACCGCGAATCGGCCGTCCGAGAGTGTCGCGTGCATGACGACCACCACTTCCCCGAAGGATCCCTCGCGCGCCACGCGGACCGCCGCGGCCAGGTTCGATGGCCCGTCCGACGACGGCCGATCCGGGGAGCGTTGCGCGCCGACCAGGACGACCGGCCCGGGGAGGTCCGTGAGAAGGAAGCTCAGTGCCGCTGCGGTGAACGCAAGCGTGTCGGTCCCGTGCGCGATGACCACGCCCCGGGCTCCGTCGCGAAACGCGTCGACCGCCTTCGTTGCGAGAGTGAGCCAATCGTTCGGTACGATGTCCTCGCTCAGCCGGTCGAAGACGGGCAATATGCGGACTCGACCGTTCGACTCCAGTTCGGGATAGAACGCCAGGATCTCGCGTTCGTCCTTGACGGGCCGCACTCCGCCGGTCTCGTAGTCGACCCGCGAGGCGATCGTCCCCCCCGTCGTCAGCAGCGCGACCCACGGCCCGTCGGCAACCGTTGCGTCACCGCCGGGCGCCGAGGGTGCGGGGATGGGGTCGGGCGCGGCGGTCGCCTCGATCAGGCGAAAACGAAACGTCGGTTGCACGACGATTCCAACGTTGTAACCGGAGTCGAGCTTGAGGAGGAGGACCCGGTGGCCCGAGCTCTCTTGGCGGGGTACGATCGTGCCACTCCAACTCTGCCCGCGCTCGTCCGTGAGTTCGACCCGCCGCCCGGTCGGAAGCGCCCGCAGGGCGTCCCACGGGTCGTCGCGATCCGAACCTTCCATGGATCCTGCGGAGTGCTCCGGTCGGTCGAGGAGACTCCCCGGCTCTTAACGGTCACATTGATGGCGAAATTTCCGGCCCCGGGCTTTTATACAGCGCCCCCCTCGGCGCGCCGGGAACGGATACACACCCGGATGCCCGTGTGGGGTAGCTACGGGTTGGGCCCCTGCCCAGCCTGCTGCAATGGATTATCCTAGAGGCCTGCGGAGCCTCAGACCTGGGTTCGAATCCC
>JAKIVU010000006.1:56601-62015 GCA_022750375.1 Thermoplasmata archaeon | reverse complement strand
ACCCTCGGCCTGCTCCTTACCAAGGAGCCGCTCTGCCAGCTGAGCCACCGCGGCGCATCAGTCCCGACCCGATACCTCTGTGTTCTTCCGCTTTCCGCTGGACGCCGGCGCGGTCGGCGACCGATCCCAAGGGAAACCGGACGACATCTGCTCCCAATCGGCGCGCGAGAGTGGCGCGAGCGGCCGTTTCGCAAGGAACGCCTGCATCCCTTCCTTCTGTCCCTCGGTACCGAACAGTCGCGACCATAGGTCGAGCTCGTAGGCGAGGCCCCGGTCGATCTCCGCATCGATCGCGTAGAGAAGGGCGAACTTGGCGGCCGCGAGCGCGAGGGGCGGTTTGGTAGCCAGTTCTTCCGCGAGGAAGAGCGAGGTCGCGAGGAGCTCGGTCCGAGGAACGACCCGGTCGACCAGCCCCGCCGCCTCTGCGTTTTCGGCGGTCACGGGACGACCCGAGAGGATCCAGCGACGCGCCCGGGCGGCTCCGACGCGCGAAGGAAGCCGCTGGGTGCCGCCCCAGCCGGGCATGACGCCGAGATTGATCTCCGGTTGCCCGAACTGCGCGTCGGTGCTCGCGACGATGAAGTCACAGGCCAGCGCGATCTCGCACCCCCCTCCGAAGCAGACGCCGTGCACGGCCGCGATGACCGGCAGCGGTAACCGCTCAATCTTCCGTGTGATCGCCTGGCCACGTCCTCCGTGGTCGAACGCTTCCGTCGGACCCATCGGCGCCATCTCGCGAATGTTCGCGCCGGCGGCGAACGCCTTTTCCGCCGCGCTCGCGAGAACGACGACCCGGACGTCCGGGTCGGCCTCCGCCTCGTCGAGCCGTTGGGAGAGAGCGTCCAGCACGACTCGGGAGAGGACGTTGACCGGTGGATTGTCCAGTGTGAGGACGAGGGCGTGGTCGATGCGGGCGGAGCGCACGAGCTCTCCGGTGGGGTCCATCGGCGCGGCGACCCGTGCCGTCCTATTTATGCCGCACGCCTTCCCGCGACGAGGGAAGGGGAGGTGACGATGGGGCGCGCAGTCGTCTCTACGTGGTACGGAACGTTTCTCCTGGACGGGGAGCACATCGTCCAGTCCGCGAGGGCGCCCGCGTCGGAGACCGAGCTCGAGGACCGGGCGCGGACGCGTCGCGCCGGCGGTTTGACCCCCGAGGACCTGCAGATCCTCTCCTCGCGCGGAAGCGAGGAGTGGTCGACGCGGGACCGACGGCTCGCCGAGCGCGGCCTGCGTTGGGACCCTCGTGCACCGGCGCTACCCACGTCCATCGAAGGAGTTCCGGAACGGGAGGTACGACGCGCCTCCTTGTTGGCCGCGGGCGAACGCGCGCTCGCGGACTCCTGGGATCCCTCGATCCACGTGGAGGAGGCGGTGAGAGCCGCCTCCGACCTCGACCGCGTTCGCAACCTCGTGGGCGAGCGCCTCGGGAGCTGGGTCTCCCGGGACGCCCCCGACATCGACCCCGGGGATCATGCGGCGGCCGCGCAGCGCGCGTTGGAGGACGACGACCTGACGCCGTTCGGGCCGGCGGACCCGGGAGTGCGGGAGGCGCGCCGCCGCCTCGCGGACCTGTATCGTGCGATCGACCTGACACACCGAGAACTCTCCAACGCGGTCAAGGCGGCGGTGCCGGCGAAGACACCGAATCTGAGCGCGTTGCTCGGGCCCGACCTGACCGCGCGTCTGCTGGCCCAGGCGCGCGGACTGGACCGCCTCGCGCGGCTTCCGGCGAGCACGATCCAAGTGCTGGGGGCCGAGCGGGCGTTCTTTGAGCACCTCCGGGGCAACGCCCCTCCGCCCCGCCACGGCCTGCTGTTCCTGCATCCCGCGATCCAGTCGGCGTCCCGCTACGAGCGGGGCAAGCTGGCCCGAACCCTCGCGGGGAAGGTCGCGATCGCGGCGCGGCTCGACCAGGCGGGGAAGCCGGTCGACCCGTCCCTGCTCCGAGCGTTCGACGCTCGGCGCACGAAACTCAAGGAGACCCGGTCGCCGGGGCGAAGCCGCGCGCGACGCGCCGGATCAGGGAAGCCACTTCACGCTACACCCCGCGACGGGTAGCTCGGCGGGGCGGACGGGCTCGCCCTTCAACGCCTGGTCGATGGCCCGCTCGAGATACCGCTCGGTGACGCGCTCGGGGTGTTGGTGGTCGTTGTCGATGCGTCCCTGGAAGAGCAGCTTCCGGTCGCGGCCGAACAGCATGGGGTGCGGTGTCACCAACGCACCGTAGGCGTGCGCGACCGTCTGCGACTCATCGTGTAGGTAGGGGAACGGGTAGGCATGCTCCTTCGCCCGGCGCACCATCGACTCGAACCGGTCTTCGGGGTACGCCCGCGCGTCGTTCGAGTTGATCAGGACGATGCGGACCCCCTTCGGGCCGTACTTCCGGCCGATCTCGACCATCCGACCTTCCCAGGCCTGGACGTACGGGCAGTGGTTGCACCAGAAGGTCACGAGAAGCAGTGGGTCCGCCGCGAAGTCCGAAAGACGGTACGTCTTGCCGTCGACGCCCGGGAGCGAGAAGTCGGGCGCCGGGTCGCCGGCATGCAACTGGTAGGTAGCGAGTTCCGCCATGCCGTTCGGAGCGAGGGCGGGTTCTTAGGTCTTTAGAGGCCCTCCGCTTCCCCCGGAAGATGGCCGACCGCTCGGTCTCCTCGGTCGGATCGACCCCCCGCGAGGTCGTGCGGGACGGCGCCTCCTGCGTCGAAGAGTTTCGGGAGGACGAGCTCCTCCTGCGCCAGGGGGTTCCGGCCGTTCGGGTGAGCGTGCTCTCTGGACTCACCGTCTCGTACGGGGTCGGTGTTCCGGACGACGCACCGTACCTCCTTCGTGCTCGAGCCGCTGGGGTGGCGACCGTGCGCCGGACGTCCGGGGGCACCGGGGTGGTCCACGCCCCCGGTGACCTCGCGTGGTCGATCGTACTCCCTCGTTCCGACCCGCGCGTCGGAAAGGATTTCGTCCGTGCGTACGCTCGCCTCGGAGCGGGAGTGATCGCCTTCCTCCGCCGACACGGGGTCGTCGGCCGATGGGCTGACTCGCCGGGCCTCACCCCCGATTTCTGCGTCCTGAGCGATCGAGGTCAGGTGCTCTCCGCGAACTCCCGCATCCTGGGAGGCGCGGCGCAACATCTCTCTCGCGCGTCGCTCCTCCACCAGGGCATGATCCCGCTCGCGGTCGACCGGGACCTCATCACCCGAGTTTTCCAGATCACCGACCGGGAAACCCTCGACCGCCTCGTCAGTTTGACGGAACTAGGGGTCCAGCTCCCGCCCGTGGAGGTCGCGCGGCAACTCGCCTCCGAATTGGCGCGGGAGCTCACGGGGGCTTCGCGGTGAAGCCGGTCGATCACTTCGGCGCCGGACGGGCCCCCCAGAGGGTGTCCGCGGCCGCCTCGGCGCCACGGCGGATCTCGTTCCAGTCTCCGCGAACGAGGGAGCGCTTTCGGACGACCGGGGCGCCGCCGACGTAGACCGAGTCGATCGCCTCCTCGCTCGCGGAGTACGCGAGGTGGGAGACGACCGCCTCCGGCCGCGCCGGCAGGAGCGTCGGGTGGTCGAGCCGCACCAGAGAGAAATCCGCTTGTTTCCCGACCTCGATCGAGCCGAGGTCAGCATCGCGGCCCAGGATCGCTGCCCCCTCGACGGTCGCGAGGTCGAGGAGTTCTTGCGCCGTGAGCGCGGCCGCGTCCCATCGGTGGTTCTTCTGGGCCAGTCCGGCGACGTGCATCTCCCGGAGCATCGAGAGCGAGTTGTTGCTCGCCACCGAATCGGTGCCGAGGCCGACCCGACCGCCCGCCGCACGGAGCTCGACGATCGGGGCCACGCCTCCCGAGGCGAGCTTCATGTTGGAACTCGCGCAATGCGCGACGCCGACGCCGCCCCTGGCCAGGAGGTCGATCTCGTGGGCCGTCAACCAGACCGCGTGCGCGGCGACCATCCTCGGCCCGAGGAACCCGATCTCCGCGAGCCAGTCGGCCGGACGGAGTCCGGTCTTCGTCTGATGTTCACTCACTTCACGACGCGTCTCCGAGAGGTGGAAGTGGCAGAGCGTGCGGTGCCGGTCAGCGAGCGCCTTCGCCCCCAGCCACGTCTCCGGGCCGCAGACGTAGACGCCTTGCGGCGCGACCAGGGGGGTGACGAGCGGGTTTCCCTTCCATCGCTCGATGAACCCGGCGGCGTTGTCGAGCGGTCGTCCTTTCTGCGTCGTCATCTCGGGGTCGAGCACCGCCCAGCCGAGGAACCCCCGGACCCCGAGCCCCTCCGCGGCGCGCGCGATCGCGTCTTCGAAGTAGTACAGGTCGAGGAACGACGTCGTCCCCGAGAGCAGCATCTCCGCGATCCCCGCCCGCGCGCCTGCCTCGACGTCCGCCTCGGACCGGTGGGCATCCACTGCGAACAGCGTCTCGAGGAATCCGGAGAGGTCCCGGTCGTCGGCGATCCCCCGGAGCGGGGTCATGGCGACGTGGGTATGGGTATTCACGAACCCGGGGACGAGCGCGTACGGGTGTCCGTCCACGAGCGTCGCTCCTTCGCGCGGCGCGTGCGGTCCGACGAAGGAGAATCGTCCCTCGTCGACGCGCACGTCGGCGCGGAGGACACGGCGTTGAGCGTCCTGGCTCACCACCAGCGCATCGGAGATCACGAGGGGGGTCGCCACCGTCGGGGTGCTCACGGCGGTGCCTAGCGAGATTGGCGTAAAAGGGATGCGTCGCTGTTGACCGTCTGGGCGGGCACCTCGGGGAGGTCGGAGAGTCCCTCGGCCGTCCGTCCCTCGTAGCTCGAGAGGCCGCGCAGGGTGTTCCACACCCACGGGCGCGAGAAAACGACGACCATGGGGACGATGGCGAGCACCACCAGGATCAGGTCGACCCAGATCCCCGGAACCCACGCCGCGGCCGGCACCCCCAGGATCGTCGCGGCCGTGTTGGGGATCAACACCACGACGCTCACGAGCGCGAGGACGAGGGCGATGTACGCCACGCCCAGCATGCGTAGATTGGATGTGTTCGCGAGCGCGGCGATCCGGTTCGAAACTTCTCCGAGTCGATTTGCGGCTGCGGCCAACTGGTTCGCCTCGACGGCGTTCCGGATCGCGACGAGGTCCCTGACGCCTTGGGCGAGGCCGGCCGAGATCTCGTCGAGATGCCCCACCTCACCCCGGAACGTAGGGATGAACGCCTCCAAACCGGGAAAGTTCCCGCCGAGCGCCCCGTCGAGTTCCGTCACGAGGACCTCCAGGCGGACGACCTGCTTACGGACGCCCGCGAGCGCGTGCAGCAGGGCGCCCAGCTCTGGAAGGGGCGCGGGGTCGGGCTTGGCTTCCAGGAGATCCAACCGTGCACCGAGGCCCTCGAGCCACTCCACGTACGAGCGGTACGCCGCTTGTACGAGGTCCACGAGCCCGACCGTGGCCGG
>JAKIVU010000006.1:8552-56501 GCA_022750375.1 Thermoplasmata archaeon | reverse complement strand
CCACGTACGAGCGGTACGCCGCTTGTACGAGGTCCACGAGCCCGACCGTGGCCGGCGCGACCTTCGTTCCCCCGCTCAGCAGGCTGGACGAGATGCTCGGTCCCAGCGGTCGTACCCCCTTGGGGTCGATCCATATCCCGTGCCAGACGGGGTTCCCTTCCCGGTCCAGCGTGGCGAGCGTGATGAGGATCGCGTCTGAGCTCCGCAGCACCGGGCGCCGGGACGAGGCGAGCCCCGGATGGCCCACCGCCGACAGCGCGTCGGACAGCGTCGTGACATCGACCACGGTGGTGAACGCGCCCCCTAGATGTCGAGGTTCGTCACTTCCACCGCGTGCTCTTGGATGTAAGCGCGCCGCGGTTCGACTTCCTCGCCCATGAGGACTTGGAAGAGCATGTTCGCGCGTGCGGCGTCGTCGACCGTGACGCGCAACAGCGTACGCGCCCCGGGCCGCATCGTGGTATCAGCGAGCTGTCCGGCGTTCATCTCGCCCAACCCCTTGTAGCGCTGGATGACGACGCCCTTCATTCCGCCGAATTCTTGGAGCACCTGATCCCGCTCCTCGTCGGAGTACGCCCAATGGAACTTCTGGCCCTTCTGGATGCGATAGAGCGGGGCCTGTGCGATGAAGACATGCCCCTCGCTGATCAAGAGCGGCATCTTCCGGTAGAATAGCGTGAGCAGGAGGGTCCGAATATGCGAGCCGTCGACGTCGGCATCGGTCATCAGAATGATCTTGTGATACCGCAGCCGCGTGATGTCGGTCTCGTCGCCGATCCCGATCCCGATCGCCATGATGAGCGCGCGAATGTGTTCGTTCTGGAGCATCTTGTCGAGGCGCGCCTTCTCGACGTTCAGGATCTTTCCCCGAAGGGGAAGCACCGCCTGGAACTCTCGGTCGCGGCCTTGCTTCGCCGTCCCGCCCGCACTGTCCCCTTCGACGAGGAAGAGCTCGCAGACTGCGGGGTCCCGGGAGTGACAGTCGGCGAGCTTCCCCGGGAGACCGCCCCCTTCGAGCAACCCCTTACGTCGGGTCAACTCGCGCGCTTTTCGGGCCGCCTCCCGAGCCTGGGCCGCCTGGACCGCCTTCGAGATCAGCGCCTGGCCGACGGCGGGATGCTCCTCGAGGAACTCGGCGAGCTTCTCGTTGACCGCGCTTTCGACCTGGCCCTTCACCTCGGAGTTCCCGAGGCGCGCCTTCGTTTGACCCTCGAATTGGGGTTCGAGCACTTTGATCGAAAGGACGGCGGTGAGACCCTCCCGGACGTCCTCGCCGGTCAGGCTCTCCTTGTCGCCCTTCACGAACCCGCGCTTCCGAGCATAGTCGTTCAGCGTCCGGGTCAAGGCCGCCCGCAATCCGACGACGTGCGAGCCCCCGTCGACGGTGTTGATGTTGTTTACGAACGCGAGCGTCGTCTCGTTGTAGCCGTCGTTGTACTGGAGTGCGAGCTCGACGTCGGTCGTGTCGCGTTTGGCGTGGAGGTAGATCGGCGGTCGGAACAGGGCGTTCGACGAGGCGTTCAGGTCCTCGACGTACTCCGCGACCCCGCCCGCGTGATGGAACGTCACCGCGGTATCGTCGCGCTCGTCCCGAAACCCGATCGTGACCCCGGCGTTCAGGAACGAAAGCTCCTTGAGGCGGCGTTCCACCGTTTCCTTCTCGAACACCACGGTCTCGAGCACCGTCGAGTCGGGCTTGAACCGAGCCTCCGTGCCGGTCGTGTCGGACGGACCGACGATCTTGAGCGGGTCGACCGGCGCTCCCCGCTCGTAGCGTTGGAAGTACTCGTGTCCGTTCCGTCGAACACGGATCTCGAACCACTCGCTGAGGGCGTTGACGACGTGCACGCCGACCCCGTGCAGCCCGCCCGAAACCTTGTAGACGTTCCGGTCGAACTTCGAGCCGGCGTGAAGCACCGTCATGACGATCTCGAGGGTCGGCTTGTGGTACTTCGGGTGCTCCTCGACCGGGATCCCCCGGCCGTTGTCCTTGACCGTGCAGGACCCGTCCGCGTGGAGCGTGACCTCGATGTGGGTGCACGCTCCCGCGAGGACCTCGTCGATCGAGTTCTCGACGACCTCCCAGACCAAGTGGTGGAGACCGCGCGCGTCGGTCGACCCGATGTACATTCCGGGACGTCGCCGGACCGCGGAAAGTCCCTCCAGAACCTGGATGGAACTCGCGTCGTACGCGGGGGCGGAAACAGTCTCCTGCGCCATCGGAAATACCGCCGGTGGAACCAGCGTAACTTACCGAGCCGGATAGGCGTTATAACGCTTGGGTTGCGGAAGAAAAATGCACCCCGGAAACGACGGAAAAATCACCCTCCGGAGCGACCGTCCGGGCCGCTCCGGAGCGACCGCTCGGGGCCTGCCGGGAGCGCCGGGAAGCGCTAATAGTCGGCCACCCTCGCAGGTCCGTTCCATGGCTGACGATCCCGAGTCCGACGCCCCCGCCGAGGGAGGTCCCGAGACGGTGCCGGCCGCGCCCCCGGGCGCGTCCGTGCCGACCGCCCCCGGCGAGGATTGGTCGACTCGGTACAAGTACCTCCTCGCGGATTTCGAGAACTATCGGCGGCGATCCGAACGGGACCGAGAGGGGATCACTCGCCAGGCTCGAGGGGGGATGCTCCGAGAACTTCTTCCGATCATCGAAGGATTTCGTGCCGCACGGGACGCCGTGGGCAAGCTTCCGTCCGACGACCCGGTGCGCCGGGGGATGGAACTCCTGGACCGAGAGTGGTCGACGTTCCTGCACCACGAAGGCGTCGAGCCGGTCGTCAAGGTCGGCGGACCGTTCCGGCCGGAGGAGGCCGAAGCGGTGGGGGAAGCGATCGTCGCGGAGGGTGCCCCCGACGGACTCGTGGTCGAGGTCGTCCAGCAGGGCTACCGTTTCTTCGGTGGACTGCTTCGACCGGCCAAGGTGATCGTCGGACGCCACCCGCCCGCCACGACGGAAGCGACGGTGCTCGTCGAGGCGAAATCCGAGTAGCGGGGAGATACTCTATGGACCGAACTTCGGAGATCCCCGGTTTTTACCGTCGCAGTATCGCCGAGCGCCGTGCCTTCGTGCAGGCGTGGGCCGGACTCACGGACGAAGAGGCCCGCTCGTTCGAGTTTCCGCCGGGAGTCGACCCCGGGACGCTCGACCGGATGATCGAGAACGTCATCGGCGTCATGCCCCTCCCCCTGGGTATCGCGACGAACTTTCGCATCAACGACAAGGAGTACCTCGTCCCGATGGCGATCGAGGAACCGAGCGTCGTCGCGGCCGCGTCGAACGCCGCCAAGGTCGTCCGGGCGAGCGGAGGTTTCTTCGCTCAGTCGACCGCGCCGGTGATGATCGGCCAGGTCCAGATCCTCGACGTGCCGGACCCCGTCGCCGCCCGCCTCCGCCTCCTCCAGCGGAAGGAGGACCTCTTGGCGGCCGCGAATGCGAAGGACCCGGTGCTTGTCAAGTTCGGGGGCGGTGCGAAGGACCTGGAGGCCCGCATCCTCTCCTCCCCCCGCGGTACGATGATCGTGGTCCACCTTCTCGTGGACGCCCGCGACGCGGGCGGCATGAACGCCGTGAACACGATGTGCGAGGCCCTGGCGCCCGAATTCGCGCGGCTGACGGGCGGCCGCGTGGTGCTGCGCATAATTTCGAACCTCGCTATCCACCGACTCGCCCGCGCCCATGCGACGTTCCCGGCGGCGTCGCTCAAGACCGATACCGCCACCGGGGCCGAGGTCGTCGATGCGATCCTGGACGCGTATGCCCTCGCCGTCGCGGACCCGTTCCGCTGTGCGACCCACAACAAGGGGATCATGAACGGCGTCTCGAGCGTGGTGATCGCCACCGGGAACGATTTCCGGGCGATCGAGAGCGGCGCCCACTCCTATGCCGCGTGGAGAGCCGGGGAGAGCGACGCGAGCACGGTCATCCTCCCCTTGACGACCTACGAGAAGGACAAGGACGGGAACCTCGTCGGGTCGATCGAGATCCCTGCCCCCGTCGGTCTCATCGGCGGCGCGACCGCGGTCCATCCGACCGCGAAAGCGAACGTCAAAGTGCTCGGCGTGAAGAGCGCAAAGGAACTCGGCGAGGTGCTCGCGGCGGTCGGCCTCGCCCAGAATTTTTCCGCGCTGCGCGCCCTCGCGACCGAAGGGATCCAGCGGGGGCACATGGAGCTTCACGCGCGCAACCTCGCGGCCAGCGCGGGAGCGCGACCGGACGAGGTCGACCGTGTGGTCGAGCGGCTGATCCGGGACCACCAGATCCGGTTCGACCGCGCGAAGGAGATCCTCGAGGAGCTCCGTCACGGCGGACCCGGATGAAGGTCGGTGTCCTCGCCCTTCAGGGCGACGTCCCCGAGCATCTGCGGGTACTCCGAATGCTGGTCCGTGACCCGGTCGCGGTGCGCGGTCCTACGGACCTCGCCGCGGTGGGAGCGCTGTGTCTGCCCGGCGGAGAATCGACCACGATCGCCCGCCTGATCGAAGCGGCGGGACTGTGGGCCCCCCTCCGAGACCGGATCCAGCACGGACTGCCGGTCCTCGCCACGTGTGCGGGACTGATCCTGCTCGCCCGCGAGCTGGCGCCGAGCGCTTCGGGTCGAGACCCGCCAACGTTCGGAGCGCTGGATGTCACCGTCCGCCGGAACGACTACGGATCGCAACGAGAGTCGTGCGAAGCACCGATCCGGGTCGAAGGATTGGGCGGCACTCCTTTTCCGGGAGTGTTCATCCGCTCCCCCCGGATCCTGTCCGTCGGGGCGCGGGCGACTCCGATCGCGTGGCGAGGCGAGGAGATCGTCGGCGCGCGCGAGGGCAAGCTCTGGGGCCTCACGTTCCATCCCGAACTCTCGCGCGACCTCCGGGTGCACCGGAAGTTCCTCTCCGCCGCCGGTCTTCGGGGCTAGGTCCGCGACCACAGCAACACGACGATCGCCGCGACGAGCACCGCCCCTCCGAGAACGGCCGCGATCAGTCGGGTTCGGGCGGAGACGTCCTTCCAACTTCCAAAGAAGATCGGGATCGGCCCGAGGAGAATGAGTCCCCCCGCCGAGGTGCCCGCCCCGGTGGTGCGACCCCCGCCCGTCGCAGGCTCCTCCGGGTCGTCGAACTCGAACGCGAGCGGGAGGGTGAAGAGTCCCGCCACCAGGAGGAGCACCCCGGCCACGAACGCGAGGGAGCGGCCGTAGATGACCGGCACGACGACGACGATCGCGAGACCGGCACCGCCCTGGATCGCCGCCCACACGACCAGGAGCACGCCGGCCGCGATGAGCCCGCCCGGCACGAGCGCCCAGCCTCGCACAGGAACAAAGAGCCCCTCGGCCCTCCTTCTGGGTTTCGGTGCAGCTCAGTGGTACGTGTCGAACCGGTAGGACTCGAGCGGTAACTCCCCCAGCGCCATCAGGAACTCTGGGGGAGTGAGCATCGGTTTCGCGTAGAGTTCCCCGTCATCGAGGGCGATCCGGGGGCAGGCGGTGTTCACGTAGGCGTCCAGCGCGCGGCCCTCCAGGTCGCGAGGGTCGAGCCGGTCGAACACGAGGATCTCGGCGTCGCGTCCCCGCGACTGCGCCCGCTCCTGGAGGGCGAGCGCCGTGGGCATCCGGTTCTGGCCCGCGAACGAGGAGACGAGGATCCCCCAGTGGAGGGCATCCCGCGCACGGGCGACGGTGAGCTGCCGCTTCCGGATGAGGGCACCCCGGTCGATGGGCGGTTCGATCACGTTCTGCAGCGGGTCGAGGGACCAGACCGGTCGATCCACCGCGAACGCGAGGCCGATCGGGTGGAACCTTCCCGTGCCGACGAACAGAAACGCGTCCACGTCCGCGGCAACGGCCTCGGCGCCCGTGTAATTGCATCCGAGCGCCTGGGCCGGATACGCCAGGCGGCGATCGCCCTGACCGACTCGGACCTCCCGTCCGCCCCGTTCGAGAGCGCGGGTGAGCGCTTCCACGAGGTCGAGGTGCTGGACGGAGACGACCAGACCCAGCTTCCGCGGGAGCGCAGCGCTCGCAACGGTCGCCGCCAACGCCTCGGGGTCCCCGCCCGGGTCCCGCATCTCGACGAAGTACGTCGGGCGTACTACCCGCACGTTCGGGATCGGTGAGTGACCCAGAACGACCGCGACGTCCGACTTCGGAGCTTCGTCGACCGACGGAAAATCGCAGGCACCGAAGCAGGCGCGGGTGGCGACGGTGACGCGCGCGCCGGTTTCCTCTCGCAGCCGTGCCGCCAGGTCGTGCGCGTTGCGTATGAGGCCCGCCGGAACCTGGAGCACGATCCGTTGAGGCTTCGCGTCCCGTAGCGCCGAGAAGAGGGCGGGCCCGATCGTCGGAAAGACGAACGAGGGTGGGATGTTCACCGGTACTGGGGTGGGAGGGTCCGCCATCGCCGTCGGCCCCGACGACCGGAATGACGGGCTAAACCTTTGGGGAGGGGCTGAGAACGCGACCGAGGCGCTCTACCGCGGCCCGATTGTCCTCGTAATGCAGGAGCCGAATAGCCTCTGCCGGATTGGTCCATTGGGAGGTCTCGTGCTCTGCGCTCAGGACCGGAACGAACGTGCGGTCCACCTCCACCGCGTAGGCGTGAAGGCGCCAGGTCTCGCCGTTGTCGGCTCGGAACCGGACATGCCAGTCGAGCGGCACGATGCGGCGGGGACGGTCGAGGCCGGTTTCCTCGCGGAGCTCGCGACGGAGCGCCGCCTCCCAGTCGGCGTCAGCCAACTCGACCTTCCCACTGATCGGGACCCATATCTGCCCCCGAGCGGGCGGTCGCCGGAAAAGCAGCAGCTCCAGCGGTGACGTGGAGAACAGGTAACCTTCGACGCACTCCCGGACCACGGGTCCGGCCGGCTCGTCCACCTAACGACTCCGCGTCAGGATCTTCATGATCGCTTCGGCCGGCTCGCCCTTCGCCTGGAACAGTGCCTCGAGCGCCTCCTCCCGGGAGACGTTCGCCTGATCCATCACCAGTCGGATGTCTTCCTCCGGGGGACCGCTCGGGGCGGCCGCCGCGCTCCCGCCGGACGATTCGGTTGGTGGTACCGCGCTGCGGGCGCGGATCACCGGCTGGCCCACGACCTGGTAGGTGCGGACGCCCTGCACGGTGAGCGCCGTGACCTCGGGCTTCTGGAAGACGTGCTCCTTCGACCGGGTCCGGACGATCACCTCTTCGACGTCCGGGATCGGTTCGCTCGTCATTCCGAGGCGGCGCATCATCTGCTCCATCTGGCGCGCGTTGCGGGGGCCGCCGGGGATCATTCTTCGTCCTCGGCGTCACGGTCCCCGGTGGCGGAGCGGATACGACGTTCGAGCTCCGGGTCGTCGACCGGGCTCTCCTCATCGACCCCTCGGGATCGCGCCGTCCGTCCCCGCTGTCGGTTCGCCTCCCGGACCCGTCGCGTCTGCCCGGCCAGCTCCTCGAGCAGGTCGGAGACCCCGGCCAATAGATTCCAGCCGGTGTGGGACGCATAGAAGATGCCCTCCTCCGTGTGCAAACGGGCCTCCAGCGTGAGGTCGCTCGTGCGGTGGGTGGCGTGCGGGGCGAAGTGGAGGCTCAAGAGGGTCGGGCGAACCTGTTGAGCGATCCGCCGGAGGCCCGCGGCGACGAGGTGGTCGATCTCCGCGAGGAGGCCGGGGTCACCGGAGCCGCGGAGACCGGTGATCTCCACGTAGACATCCTCCACTGCTCCCCGGGGGGAGGGGCCCCGGCTCTTGCCGATCACGAGCTGGAGCAGTTCGGCCTGCCCGACCGTCCGCGGGGCCGCGCCCGGTTCCACGACGAACACGCTCGACACCTTCTCCCGAGTCATCAGCCGCGCCGCCTCGGAGGCGGGTGTGCCCATCGGAACCGTGACCGCGGGAGAATGCATGATCGAACCGACCTTGACGTCGAGCGCGGGCCGACCCGCGCGCGCATCACGCTTACCGCCCGTCACCGGCCTCCAGAGCACCGCCGCGAGGTCCGCGACGCCGACCGCGCCGACGAGCCGTTCCTTCCGGTCGAGGACCGGCAGCGGATGCTCTTCGAGCAGACGGATCTGGCCGGTCAACTGGCGGCACATGTCGTTCTCGTGAATGATGAGGTCCGCCGACCGCGCGATCTCCTCCACCCGGATCCCGGCCGCTTCGGCCGTGGAGATGAGCGCGCGAACAATGTCGGTGCGACTGACGATCCCGAGGAGCTCTCCACGGGCGCCGACCACCGGGGCGGCCCGGAGCCCCGTCGCGAGCAGCTGCTCGGCGATCTCGGGCAGCCGAGAGGCCGCAGTGACGAGCGGCGGAAGGATCAGGATGTGCTCGACCTTCGTGTCGAGGGCACGGCTCGCGCGCCGCGCGATCGATTCAAAGGTGATCATCCCGATCAGGCGGGAGTTTCGAAGGACCGGGATCTCGTGGAAGCCGTGCGTCCGCATCAATCCGAGCGCGCGAGCGATCGGAGCGTCGTGGGGTAGGGTCGACGGACGGGCCGTCATCAGGTCACTGGCCGAGGGCCAAGTACCGGGCATTGCCGGCAATCAGGGTCGGGAGGCTTTAGCCCCTCCGCCCTTAGCAGGGGAGCTCAGCCGAGCTCGCGCGCCATCTGGTAGCCGTTCTCTCCGTCCGAGTAGTACGCGCGGAGGAGGTCGAGGACCGAGTACGAGAACCGGGTGTAGAACCGGATCGCGGTCGCGTTCGACACTCGGACCTCGAGCGTCACGCGATGGTAGCCTCGCGCGCGGCATCGCTCGAGGAACGCCGTCATGAGCAGGGTCCCCACCCCCACGGTGCGGTGGCCGCGGTCGACCGCGAACATCAAGATCCGCGCCTCGCGTTCGACCTGACTTACGCCCAGCAAGAACCCCACGGGCACGTCCTGAGAGTCCGCGGCGACGAGGAACCCGTCCGGCCATTCGGTGCTCAGCGACTGGTAGAGGGTCGGGTCGTAGTGCTCGTGGAGCGCGTCCGCGACCACGGAGGAGATGAACGGAACGTCGACCGGACGGAAGCCGCGAAGGGTCACGGCGGGTCGATCGTCGGGTACATGGAAGACCGTCGTACCGGGGGCCGTGTCAGCGATACATCTCACCCGGCCCTTCGGTCTCCGCGGTCCGCATGCTCGAGATCGAGTCTCGCGTCTGTTGCAGGGTCTTCCGGACCTCCGCCTCGATCTGTCGTGCCTTGTCTCGGAGCGGTTTGGTGTCGAGCACCATCAGCGGCACGAGCGGGTTGACCGTCTCGATCACTTTCGCCGCGGCCCGGGCGTCGGGATAATCCTTGTGCGCCTGGGCGACCAGGCAAAGGACCGGCGTCGTCCGGCCGATCGCACCCAACAGGAGCCCGCCAGCGAGCCCGGTCACCACTCCGTTCGCCGCGGCGAACTGATACTTCTCGAGCAGCGGAGCGGCGGCGCGGTTGGCCATCGCGACGACCCGGGCGTCGCCCCGGGTTTCATCCTCGATCGGTTGTCCTTCGACGGCGACGACCAGCTGAACCCCCTTCGCCTCGGCCCAATCCAGGAGTGCGCGCCCCATCACGTTCAGCATCCCCACGGGGGGCTGGATGTCCGCGATGACGACGACCAGCTGGTCGCACGACCGGTCGACGCCGCACACGAGCTTGCTCGCGTAGAAACGGACGGGGGCTCCGACGACGCCCTCCTCCATGATGACGGTCGGGGGGAACTCCTCGCTGACCATGTACGCGACGAGGCTCATGTCGAGCGTGTGGACCAGGTACGATGCCGCCACGGAGCCGACGAGCCCGTGCGTCGGAAACCCGACGACCATCATCGCGCCCTTCAACGGCTCGTCGCGCGTATCGACGATCCGGACATCGTGCGACTCCATTCCGACCTCGACAGCCACCGTCAGAACGGGGAAGTTCCCGACGGCTTAACCCCTTTGGAACTAACGACCCCGCGCTCGCCGAGTCCCCCTATATCTTAAGGCGGGACCCTCTCCTTGTTCCGCCGTGCCGGGCACGAAGGTCCTGATCACCGGCATCGACGGATACTCGGGTTGGCCCCTCGCGCTCCACCTGCTGTCGCGGGGCCACGAGGTCGTGGGCATCGACAATTTCGTCACCCGTAAGCGGGTGCGCGAGGTCGGCAGCTGGTCGGCCACGCCCATCCCTTCGTTCGCCCGCCGCCAGGCCGCGGTACGGACGGTCCTCGGTAAGGAGATCGGATTCCACCGGGGCGACCTCGGACGATACGATTTCGTCCGACACGTGCTCGAGGTCGAGCGTCCGGACACGATCGTCCACCTCGCCGAACAGCGGTCCGCTCCGTACTCGATGATCGATGTGCATCACGCAGTCGACACCCAGGTGGGAAACCTCACCGGGACGCTCCACCTTCTGTACGCCATGCGCGAGGTCTGCCCCGGCGCGCACCTCGTGAAGATGGGCACGATGGGAGAGTACGGTACTCCCAATGTGGACATCGCGGAGGGATTTTTCGAGGTCGAGTATCGGGGACGGAGAGACCGGATGCCATTCCCTCGCCAGGCGGGGTCGTGGTATCACTGGAGCAAGGTCTTCGATTCCGGAGACGTGATGTTCGCCTCCAAGATCTGGCATCTTCGCGCGACGGACGTGATGCAGGGCGTCATCTACGGAGTGCGGACGCCCGAGATCAGCGACGATCGCCTCCTCACCCGGTTCGATTTCGACGAGACCTGGGGCACGTCGCTGAATCGATTTATCGCTCAAGCCGTGCTCGGCCTGCCAATCACGCCATACGGCAAAGGCGAGCAGCGACGAGGCTTCATCGCGCTCGAAGATTCGATGCAGTCGCTACGAATTGCGATCGAAAATCCGGCGGCGACCGGTGAATACCGTGTCCTGAATCAGTTCGACGCCGCGTACTCCGTCAACGAGCTCGCGGAGATGACCGCACGCGTGGCCACCGAGTTCAACCTCCGGCCGGTCGTCGAGCATCCTCCCAACCCCCGCACGGAGGCGGAGCAGCACTATTACAACCCGATCCACGACCGTCTGGTGGCCCTCGGGTACCGCCGCACGCGCGAATTCGAGGACGTAATGCGGGAGATCTTCCGCGACCTGATCCGATTCCGGCGACGGCTCGAAGCGCGCCGGCACGTCGTGCTTCCCACGGTACAGTGGGCAAGTGCGGACAGCCGTGCCGCCCTCGTCGCCCGCGCGCCGCCCCCGCGAAACCCCCCGACCGATCCGGGCCCGGGCGACGAGTCAGAGCATACGGCGGCGTGAGTCGCCTTCCCGGCCCGCGCGGGCCGATCCGAGCGGCCCCGGCCGGCCGAAGTCGTCGAAATTCGAAACCGGACAGGCTTTAAGACGCATCTCGCGGTTCCTGCCCGTAGATCGTTCGCGGGTGACCGTACCGAACGGCGAGAGGTATCCGATCCGATGAAACGCCAGATGGTCGACATGCTCGCCGAGCTGATCAAGATCCCGAGCGACCCGTTCTCCGACAAGCAGGAGGTGCTCGACTACGTCCAGTCGTTCACCGACCAGATCCACATGCGGAACACGCTGTTCGGGGACACGCAGACGCCGTCCTTGTTGGCGGAATACGGCCAGGGCGGAGTGGTGCTCTCCGGTCACCTCGACACGCCGCCGGTCGGCGATTACTGGAGCTTCTCCCAGAGTCAGCTCGCGTCCGGCCGGATGTACGGCCGGGGCGCGGCCGACATGAAGGGAACGGTGATCGCGATGCTCGAGGCCGCACAGGACCTCGTCGCTCGAAAGATCCCCGTCGTCCTCGCCTTCACGACCGACGAGGAGACCACGATGCAGGGCGCGATGGCGCTCGCGAAGACCCTACCGCTCCGCCGCGCGAAGGCCGTCATCGTCGGCGAACCGACCGGACTTCGGGTCGCTTATGCAGAGAAGGGAGTCCTCGACCTCGCAATCGAGACGCGAGGGAAGGCGGCCCACGGAGCGATGCCGCATCTCGGCGAGAATGCCATCGGGAAAATGATGCGGATCCTTCGGGGCCTCGAATCGTTCAAGGGCCGGATCGCCCACCCGGAACTCGGGAGCGTCACCCTGAACATCGGGACGTTCAACGGGGGCACCCGATTGAACGTCGTCCCGAACAAGTGCACCGCCGAGGTCGACATCCGGTTCCCGCCTCCGTACTCACCGGATCAACTCTATCATGAGATCGAAGAGCACCTGCGACGGATCAAGACGCCGTTCACGTTGCGGCGGATCCTCTCGATGCCGGCGGTCCAGATCGACCCGAACTCGGAGCATGTGAAGGTCCTGCGCGATGTGGCGCAGGCCGAGAACGCGGTCCTCGTGCATGCCTCGGAGGCGGTCCACTACACGCAGGTGAATCCCCGGGTCGTGATCTTCGGGGCGGGGGAGGAGGAACTCTCCCACCAGGCGAACGAGTACGTGAAGATCGAGTCGGTCGCCCGGGCGACCGAGGTTTACAAGAAGTATGCCCAGCGGCTCGCCGGAATGAAGACGCTCTCGTAGGGTCGAATTCCGCCCCGCCCGCTCCGTCAAGTAAGAGAAGCGGTACTTCGCGACCTGTGAAGGTCGCCCAACTGTGCACCCGGTACCCGCCCGGACCGGGCGGGGTCGAGCGGCACGTCGCGGAGGTGGCCACGCGGCTCGGGGCGCGGGGCCACACGGTCGAGGTCTACACGAGCGACCTCTACCGGGAGTTTCCGATGCAGCGGCTCCCGCCCGACGTCCCGCGGGAGGAGCGGGTCCCCTTTGGAACGGTCCATCGGTTGCGGGCCTGGTCCCTACCGGGCGAACTGCACTATCCGTTCTTCCGAGGTTTGGAGAATGCGCTGCAGAGGGACCGGCCCGACATCGTGCATACGCACACGTACGGAACGAACCAGGTCGCGGTGGCGCGACGTCACCGCACGCGCACGGGAACCCCGTTCGTTCTCACCGCCCATTTTCATCCGATCTGGTCGATCTACGGCGGCTGGCTTCGACACCGGATCCGCGGATTCTACGACCGGCGACTCGCGGGCCCGGTCGTCGCGGCCGCTTCCCGCGTGATCGTCCAGACCCACGAGGAGGAACGTCTGCTCCGTACCTTGGGACTCCGGCTCCCGCCCGTGGAGATCCTCCCGCCGGGCTATTCGCCGCTCCCCTCCCCGCCGGACGGGGCACCGTCGTTCCGCGACCGGATGGGCATTCCGGGTCCGTATGTGCTCTTCGTTGGTCGGTTGGCCTCGAACAAAGGGCTGGTCGACCTGCTTCCCGCGTTCGGCGCATTGGCCCGAGACGACCCCGACGCCCACCTCGTTCTCGTCGGCGAAGACGGAGGGATGCGGGCGACGTTGGAAGCCCGGGTGCGCGGCCTCGGTCTCGAGTCGAAAGTGCACTTCCTCGGACACCTGCCGGACGACGCCCTCGTCGCAGCCGCTTATCGTGACGCTACGTTCAGCGTGCTCCCCAGCGAGTACGAAGCGTTCGGGCTCGTCCTGCTCGAATCCCTGGCGCAGGGAACACCGGTCGTCGCGTCCCGGGTGGGGGGGATCCCCGAGTTCATCGAGGACGAGCGAACGGGGCTGCTCGTTCCCCCCGGGGACCTGCCCGCACTGACCGAGGCCCTCCGCCGCCTCTGGGGCGACCCGGCGCTCGCCCGCCGGCTCGGTCGCCACGGACGGACGGAGGTCGTGCCCCGGTACACGTGGGACCGTGTCGTGGACCGGCTCGAGGTCGTGTATCGGGAGGTCCTCGGGCATTGAGGATCGTCCAGGTGACGCTCCGGTTCGATGCCCCCGGCGGTGTCGAGACCATGGTGCGGGAGATCTCGCGACGCCTCCGATCGGACGGAGACGACGTCCAGGTGTTCGCGAGCGACCTCTACGACGAGGGTCGCTGGGAGACCCGGTCGAACTTTCCTCCTGTCGTCGACGGGATTCCCGTGCGTCGATTCCCGGTTCGGAAACGTCTCGTGCCCGGTCTCACGCTTCCGATGATGGTCGGGTTGATCGACGCGCTGCGCGAGACCCACCCGGACATCATCCATGCACACTCCCACCGGTACGGCCACGTCCTCGAGTCGGCGGCGGCCGCCGAACGACTCGACATTCCACTGGTCATTTCGACCCACTACCATCCCGCCGACCTCCGCGAGCCGCGGGGGAAGCGCGCGCTCCTGCGCCTGCAGGATGTGGGGTTCGGCGCGACCGCCTATCGCATCGCTCGGGCGCTCGTGGTGGAGACCGAGTTCGAGGCCGCTCTCGTCCGTCAGTTCGCTCCGGCGAACCGAATCCGGATCGTGCCGCCGGGGATCGACCTCTCGGCGTGGGATTCCACCCAGAACGACCCCCCGCTCCCGGCCTCCCTTCCGCACGAATATTTTCTTTTCGTGGGACGCGTGGCCACCAACAAGGGACTCCCTACGCTCCTCGAGGCGGTCGCCCGCCTCGACCCCGGAGACCGACGCCCCCTCGTCCTGATGGGTCGCAATTGGGGAGAACAGTCGAAACTCGAAGCTCAGGCACGAAAGCTCGGGATCTCGGACGACGTGCGATTCCTCGGCCATATTTCGGACCCGGGAGAATATCGCGCGGTCATCCGGGGCGCCCGGGCGATGGTCCTCCCGTCGGAGTACGAGGCATTCGGGTTGGTCCTCCTCGAAGCGATGGCCGCTCGCACCCCCATCGTGGCGACCGCAGTCGGCGGGGTCCCAGAGGTGCTCGAGCACGGCCGGCTGGGGCGGCTGGTTCCGTACGGAGACCCGGGCGCCCTAGCGGTGGCGATGCTCGCGGTCGGAAGGGAGCCGGAGGAGACGCGACGGCGGGTCGGGGCTGCGGCGCAGCAGGTCCGGAACTACGATTGGTCGGTAACGACGGCACGCCTGCGCGCGGTGTATCGGGAGATCCTGGACCACTAATCGGACGGGCGCCGTAGGCGAAGGAGTTCGGCGCCGACGTGGTCGAGGTCGCGGCCGGTCTCGCCCGGAGTGAAGCGCGCGAGCGTCCGAAACACGATACCGACGAGTGCTACGATCATACTCCGTCTACCTCCGACGCATAGTCCCGGAGGATGCCGATCCCCTTCTCGAGATGGGCGCGGGATGCGGCGAACGAGAGCCGCAGATGCGAGGCCCCGAGCGACCCGAAGGCGTCGCCGGGCGTCGTGATCACGCCGCGTCGGAGCAGCGCCATCGCCACCTCGGATGACGACTTGTTCCACCGGAATCGTGGGAAGGCGTAGAACGCCCCCGCCGGCGGGATCACTTCGACGCCGGGGATCCGGTTGAGGAGCCGGACCACGAGGTCCCGCCGCGCCCGGAACTCACGGGTCATCGCCCGGATCGCCTTGGTGCTCTGCGAGAGCCCCGCGAGCACGCCGATCTGGGCGGGGGTGGGCGGGCAGGCCATGATGTGGTAGTGCATCTTGTTGAGGTCGAGCGCGAGGGCCCGCGGCGCGACGAGATAGCCGATGCGCCAGCCGGTCATCGCGAGGGTCTTCGAGAACGAGTTGACGATCACCACGCGGTTGGTTCGGCCCCAGAAGGACGCGAAGCTCCCGTCGTAGACGATCTCCTCGTAGACCTCGTCCGACACGATCGTGAGGTCGTGACGCTCCGCGAAATCGACGATCTGGTCGACCACCTTCGAGGGGAACACGCCGCCGGTCGGGTTCGACGGGCTGTTGACGACGATCGCCCGCGTACGGCGAGTCGCGAGCCTCTCGAGCTCACGGAAGTCGGGCAGATAGCCGCGGCGCTCGTGCAGCGAGTACGCAACCGGCGTCGCCCCCATCAGGCGCGCGTGCGGCCCGTAGAGAACGAACCCGGGATTCGGGACCAGGACCTCGTCCCCGGGATTGTAAAGAGTGAGGGCGGCCGCCATCAGTGCTTCGGACCCGCTCCCCGTGATGATGACGTTCTCCCGGGTCGTCTTCGGCTCGCGGTCGCGGTAGCCTTCGGCGACCTTGTCACGCAGGGCGGCCATTCCGGCCGAGGGTCCGTAGTGGTTCATGCCATCCCGAACCGCGGCGCAGAGCGCCTCGATGACTTCCGAGGGAGGCTCGAAATCCGGCTCCCCCAGACCGAGGTTGATCGAGTTCGGCGGGGCCGCCTCGAACATTTTGCGGATGCCCGATATCTCGACGGTGCGGACCCGCTGGGCGACCATTCCGCCGCGGACCGTGGTGTGCTTCATTACCGTTGTGGAAGCCGTGCGGCGGCGACGCCGGCGGGAGCGTGCCGGAGTCACGGGCACAAGTGCCTTCTATCCGTTCTGCTCCGGGAGAACGCGGAGACGACGGTGAGCGTTCGTATCGTGCTCGGGGCGCAATTCGGCGATGAGGCGAAGGGCAAGATCGCCGACTTCATGTCCGCGTCCGCGCGCTACGTCGTACGCAGCGCGGGCGGTCCGAACACGGGTCACACGATCGTCCTCCCCGAGGGCCCGGTCGTCCTCCACCAGCTCGCTTGCGGGGTCCTCCGTCACGGCGTGACGGGGATCAGCGGCCCCGGCATGGTGATCCAGCCGTTCAAGCTCGAAGAGGAGCTCCAGGGACTCGAAAAGCGCGGGCTCCTGCGAGGGGAAGTCGTCCTCTCGGACCGAGCGCATGTCATTCTCCCGCTACACGAGATCGAAGACGTCTGGGAGGACGAACTCCGTGGGCGACACCGCCCTGCGGCGTCCCTGGGGACGACGCGGAGCGGGATCGGCCCCGCGTACGCCGACCGCGCGGGGCGCTTTGGGATCCGGCTCGCCGAGCTCAGTCGTCCCGCGGTGCTTCGGGAACGGCTCGAACTCCTGTACGCGACGAAGACGCACCTCACGGGACTCCCTCCGATCGACGAGGTGCTGGGTCGACTGGTGGAGGTCGGAGGTCGCCTCGCGGCGTACATTCGACCGACCGAGCAGCTGCTCTGGGACGCCGTCGCGCGCGGCGAAAGTGTTCTTCTTGAAGGGGCGCAGAGCGCGCTGCTCGACCTCGACTTCGGAACCTACCCGTACGTGACGAGTTCCCACCCCACGAGCGCCGGGGCCCTGCTCGGGAGCGGGATCCCGCCCACCGAGCTGGACGACGTGGTTGGGGTGGCGAAGGCCTACTCCACTCGCGTCGGGGCCGGACCGTTTCCGACCGAGGATACCGGGGAGCGCGGCGAGTTTCTCCGCCGGGTCGGCGGGGAGCGCGGTGCCACGACCGGAAGGCCGCGCCGGTGTGGGTGGCTGGATCTCGTTCTGCTCCGGTACGCGGCCCGGCTCAACGGATTCACTTCGCTCGCGATCACGAAGGTCGACGTGCTGGGGGGGCTCGAGCGGATCCCGGTCTGCGTCCGATACCAGATGCCCGACGGGTCGACTGTCCACGACGCCCTGCCGACGAGCGCCGACGATCTGGGCCGCGCAGAGCCCGTGTACGAGCAGCTCCCCGGGTGGCCCGAGTTCCACGAGCGGCTGAAGGAACGGATCCGTCGCGAGGGCGCCACCGCCTTGCCATCGGACCTCCGACGGTATCTCGACTTCATCGAACAGGAGACCGGGGTCGCGGTCGAATACGTCGGGTACGGCGCCCACCGTGACGAAACGGTCTGGCTGGGTCCCCCTTCCGCCCGGCCCCGACCCGCCAGTATGACCGCGTGGAGCGGCTAATCCCCCCGTGGCGTTCGACCCGCTGCTCTACATCGCCTTCGCCATCGGTTTTGTCGCGGGCCGGTTCGTCCCGTCTCGCGGCCCGTGGGTCCCGAGGGCGACGCTGGTTACGATCGTCGTGCTGGTCGGGCTCCTCGGCGCATCGCTCAACGCCGTCCCGTGGACCGCCCTGGTTGCCGCGGTCCCGGCGGCCATCGCGTTCGCCCTCCTGATCCTCGGTCTCACGGCCGGGATCTACCTCGGTCTGGTACGGCTGCGTCCGGACCCGACTCCCCCGAACCCCGCACCACCGCGCGACGAGCGACTGCCGCTCAGCTTCGTGCTGCTCGCGTCCCTCCTCGTTGGTCTCGGAGTGGGACGGGTCGTATCGATACCGGCCGAGAGTGCCATCCCGTGGGTGCTCTACGTGTTGCTCGCCCTGGTCGGATTCGACATCCCCCTGCGACTCTCCGCGTTGAGGGGAGTGTGGGTGCCGCTGACCGCCGCGATCGCCGGAGCGGTCGCCGCCGCAATTCTGTTCGCACTGGCCGACCACCTGGCGGTCAGCGCCGCCCTCGCGACCTCCCTCGCCTTTGGCTTCTACTCCCTCGCCGGCCCGCTCGTCGCAGCGCGCGCCGGCGCGGTGCTCGGCCTCCTCGCCTTTCTGACCAATTTCCTCCGAGAGGACCTGACGATGATCCTCTCGCCCTATCTCGGTCGTCGACTTCGGGGTGCCGGGCTCGCTTCGTTGGGCGGCGCGACGTCCATGGACACGACCCTGTACTTCGTGACGCGATACGGCGACGCGGAAGCGGGTAGCCTCGCGCTCGCGAGCGGACTCATCCTCACGATCACGGCCAGCCTCCTCCTCCCGGCGGTGCTCTCCCTCCCCTTGTAACATCCTTAAGAGACCCCGACCTTCGACCCGTACCGTCGGGCTCGTGGTCCAGTGGTTACGACGTCGCTCTCACACAGCGAAGACCGCCGGTTCGAATCCGGCCGAGCCCATCGACCTCTGCCGCCTCGCGCGGAAGAATTCGTCTTCGCGCGACCGGGACCGCAAACGGCAATCATTGACCGAATTTCGGCGTCGTTTCCGGGATCTCTGACTTTCGAGACTTCCTGTTGAACGTCGAAAACCGTCGTTCTCGCTCGTCAACTTCTGGCCGTTGGCCACTCGTTCGAGCTCGGTTACTTTCAGCCGAGACCGGGCCGAAAAAAGCAATGCCTGATACATTAATTAGCAAGGTCTCGAGCTTCCTCGGGAGGCTTAAATTCGGGGCGGTGACCTCCCAGGATATCCATGAGTCTCTCGACGACCGAACGGAAATTCCACCGGAAGATTGGGGCCCGATGTTTCAATGCGACATGGGACTACCTCGAGAAAAAGGGCCGCACCGGGGCCGGGGATCGCCAGATGCTCCATCTCGTCCACGCATCCAGCTATCACTGGAGCCTCATCGGAACCCCCCGCGAGAACGCGATCGCCGACTGGCAGGTCTCGCGCGTGTACGCCGCCCTCAAAGAGGCGCCGCTCGCGCTCGAGTTCGCCCGGTCGTGCCTTACCTTGTGTGAAGAGAGCGGGCTCGATGATCTCCTCTGCACCGCGTACGAGGCGATGGCCAGAGCGTTCGTGGCCGGCCGGGATGGGAAGTCCGCTCGCCGCTATGTCGCTCGGGCGCGCGGGGCGCTCGACACGGCCACCGTGGACGACGAGGCACGAGCGGTATTCCTCGGTCAAATCCGCGAGACAGAGCGGATGATCCGGGCACGCTAGCCCGGGCGGCGGTCCGCTCGTCGTCGGACGAATTTCAGTGCGGACCAGACTTCCGTGACCGCACATACCTTCACGTCGACCAGTCCCGCCCGGAGGCCCATCTCTCGTACCACGTGTTCTCCGAGATCGGTCGGAACTCCCGAGCTCTGCTTCGGCCAACTCAACCAGGCCACGCCCGCGGGCGAGAGGCACGGAGCGGCAAGTGCCAGTTCCCCTCCGAGAACGTCGTGAGATTTCGCGAAGAGGATCACGAAGTCCAACGGACCCGAGCCGAGCCGAATCTCCTGGCACGCGGAGAGCGTCGAGCGGAGCTCGGCACGGACCTCTCGGGGTGAGTGGGCGAGGCAGACTCGAGACCCCGGTCGAACTCCCAACTTCCGCACGAGCGGTGTTCGCGAGTATCCTGCCACGGACTCCTGCGTCAGGGACGAAGTCGGGCGTCTAAAGCGCTTCACGATCGCCCCACCCGAGCGCCGACTCTTTCCCGACGAGTGGGTGCACACTCGATTGCACCCACCGCCACCCGCGCGAGGGTGCTGTCCGACTCCTCTCGGAGTTTTCGGTGGGGAGGCTAGGCGCGCCTGCGCCTCAACGAAATTAAGCCGAAGATCACCCCGCCGGTGGCCAGAAGGCCGGCTCCGAGGATCACCAATAGCTCCGGGTAACCGGATAGAACCCACGGGTAATCGCACGGCTCGATGCAGTCCCCAAAAATGTCGAATGGAAGCATTAACCCCAGAGCTGCAAGCGACCATCCGAAGAAGAGGAACATCGGCGCGAGAAAGCTCAGCGGTGGTTCTGGTTTGATCGCGCTCGCTCGCCCGACGCCGAAAACACCCACTCGAATTGTTCCCCGCGCCACCGCGCGCGTCGAAAGTCCGACCGCGACCAGCGCGGACTCAAGAAGAAGTACGGCCACGACGATGGCCAACAACAGCACCGAGCCCGGGCAAATCTCGATGCCAGGACCGCAGGTTAGCCCGAAGCATATCGCGCAGAGCGTAACTCCGGCTTGGACCACCGCGCCGAAGAATGTCGTTCCCGCCAGTAGGACCAGACCGACCCCAGTGATCGCTCCCTGATGGAGCCGAACCTTCCGAACCTCCGCCGGCCCCAGCTCCGCCAAGACATCCTCCGGAGCGTCGTGGGGGGTGCCTTGGTCGCTCACGGAGCTCCGGCAGTGATGATCGCGGCTACTGGTTTATGGACGTACGGACCGCTCGGCACTCCTCAGCGATGAGGACCGTACTCTCATCGAGGTTCTCCCGAGCGTGGGTGCGTGGTCGATTACACCCTGTGCCTCGGCCCGCTCGAACCTGCGGTGTTCAATTCCTTGGATACTGCCTCGACTTCGCGGAAGACCCGCAGCAGGTTGGCACCCAGAATCTTGCGGCAATCGTCGGCGGAGTACTCGCGCTCCATCAGGGCCCGCGTGATCTTCGGCAGGTCGGCAGCCGAGTCCAATCCTTTCGGAAGCTGGTTGCTGACGCCGTCAAAGTCAGAACCGAGGCCCACGTGGTCGACGCCTACCAGCTTGGCGATATGGTCGATGTGGTCGATGAGCGCTGAGAACGGCGGACGGGAAATCTTGTCCATATAGCGGCGCCGAATCTGTTCCTTGTCGGCGTGGGTAAACTTCCGGCCCGCGACCTTGGCTTTCTTGTGGGCGACGGCGTCGGCCGCGTCCACCTCCGGCATTCGCGCCTTCCAGGCATCCCGATATGCCTGCGAGAGGAAACCGGAGAAAAAGTTGACCTGGACCACGCCGCCCTTTGAGTTGGGTCCGCCGGTGTTGGCCAGCGCCCGGATCATGTCATCGGTCATGTTTCGGGGATGGTCACACAGGGCGCGGGCGTTCGAGTGGGAAGCGAGGACCGGGGCGCGGCTGATGGCCACCGCCCGGTAGAAAGTGCGGTCCGAGACGTGTGAGATGTCGACCATCATGCCCAGTCGGTTCATCTCGCGGACCACCCGCTCTCCAAATCCCGTGAGTCCATTCTTGGTGTGGGGAACGGCCGGGTCGTCGAGGTCGCCGGAGGAGTCGGCCCAGTCGTTCGAATTCGACCAGGTCAGGGTCATGTAGCGGACCCCGAGGGCGTGGTACTGCCGTAGCAACGCGAGCGAGTTTTCGATCGAGTGGCCGCCCTCGATGCCCATCAACGCCGCGAACTTGCGTGTCCGGTGGGCACGTTCGACGCCCTCAGGAGTGGCCACGAAGACCACGTGACGGGAATGATCCGCTACCTGACGCTTGACGGCGTCGATCAGCTCCAGCGTGCGGCGGGCGAACTGCCCGTTGTAGAGCGTGGGCTCGACCCAGATCGAAAAAAACTGTGCTCCGAGGTTGCCCTTGTGAATGGAGGCGAGGTTGAGCTGACCGCCCTGAAGAGGGTCGTCCAAGTCGAAACCGTCGTCCGCAAAGCGCTGCGGAGTGTCGGCGTGAGTGTCGACGACGAGGGCGGACCGATGGACCTGGGCAGGGGTCGGAACCTTGGGAGGCATCTTTCTGCTCGACCCGAGGGCAGTCGATCCAGAGACAAAAAGCGGGAGGGCGAACAGCCCATCACGGGACAGCTTTAGCCGCGTGCGCGGTTCGTGAACTCCCGGAGCGGAATGTCGGACACAGGATCACTGCTCACCTCGCTCGATTGCCGCAGCTGCTGCGCCCAGGTCGACCCGTCGCACGCCGTGGGAACCTGCCCGGCCTGTGGGCATGCGCTACTCGCCACCTACGACCTCGCGAAACTCACCCGCGACGACTGGAAACACGATCTGCACCACCGGGGGGCCTCCCTCTGGCGGTACCGCGAGTTGTTGCCCGTACAGCGGACCGAGGACATCGTCACTCTCGGGGAGGGCTTCTCGCCGATCCTTCCGCTCGGCGAGGTCAGGGAGGCGCCGGGCGTTCGGTTGCTTCTGAAGGACGACGGCGGGCTGCCGACCGGCTCGTTCAAGGCCCGCGGGATGTCGGTCGCTGTATCTCGGGCGAAGGAACTGGGGATCCGGACCGTGTTCGTACCGAGCGCGGGAAACGCCGGAATGGCGTTGTCGGCGTACGGAAGTCGAGCGGGTCTCGCGGTCCGAGTGTACTTGCCCGAACGCACGCCCGCTCCGATGAAGGAAGGGTGTCGCGCCTACGGTGCCGAGGTGGTCGAGGTTCCGGGCACCCTGCGAGAAGCCGGGGCCGCCGCGCGCGCCGCTGAGGCCCGCTCGGGGTCGTTCGACATGTCGACCCTACGAGAGCCGTACCGCGTCGAGGGAAAGAAAACCATGGGCCTCGAGATCTTCGAGCAATCGGCGGACGACGACTTCCCGTCGGCGATCGTCTACCCCACCGGCGGTGGCACCGGGCTCATTGGGATGTACAAGGCGTTCCAAGAGTTGCGCGCGCTCGGCTTCCTCGAACGCATCCCTCGCCTCTATTCGGTGCAGCCCGAAGGCTGTGCCCCGGTGGTCAGGGCGCTCCGGGACGGGGCCGCCAGCGTCACCCCCTGGGCCGACCCTCATACGGTCGCTCCGGGACTCCTCGTTCCCTCACCGTTCGCTTCGGAGCGAATTCTCGAAGCGGTGCGCGAAAGCCGCGGAGGTGGAGTGACCGTCAGGGACCGCGCGATGGTCGAGGCGATGGAGATGCTGGCACGACGTCATGGGATCTCCGCCTCGCCGGAAGGGGCAGCGACATACGCGGCGCTCTCGTCGCTCGTTCGGGACGGTGCCATCCGGTCCGGCGAGACCGTGCTGCTCTACAATACCGGCAGCGGACTCCCGTTCTCAATCCCTGAGCTGGAGCGATCGCTGTCGCCGGGCGAGTCGACCGACGTTCCGTCGGAGCCGCGGGCCGATCGCGACTGACTCAGGAACGCACGGGTCTTCTTGCCGTGACACACGCGGCACACCGTCTGAAGGTTGGAATATTCGAGCGCGGCGCCGCCGCGAGCGATCTCGATGATGTGATCGACGTCCAGCTCGCGGGCCCGGTGTCGCGTTCCACAGATTCGGCACGTGTATCGGTCCCGAAGCATCACGTAGGATCGGGCGGAGTCCCAAAAATAGTGACCGTGGAACATCCACTGGCACCGGCGCGAACAGTACGGCGTCCGGTGGCTCCGCAGCTCCCGATGGCATTCCACGCATCGCGCCTCCCGACGGGCGTCCGTCCGCCGGCGCGCTCCGTCCGAGAACCAAGCGGCCGAGAGCGCGATGATTCGCCCGTTCGGTCCGACTTGGACTGACGCGGCGGCTCTCCGTGCCCTCGCCATCCAAGGATGGTGGGGTCGGCCGACTAAAGATAGTTCGCGTCGACCGGCAGTTGGAATGACGCTAGCCGTCGCGCTTTAGGGTCGCGCTCGTTCGCGGGTATCGTGAAGTTCCCGCTGGCCGACTGGATCGACAGCCATCCGGAATGTCGATACAACCTCGGCGCGAGTGGGATGCACGGCACCGTCCACCACCCCCTCCCTACGCGGGCCGAAGTCCGATCCGCTACGGAGAAGGAGCTTCGTCGCCACCTCGCGGAACTCGTCGGGGTGAGCCCCTCTCGGCTCTTTCTCACCCACGGCGCAACGGAGTCGAACGCGGAGGCGGTGACCTACCTTTCCCGTCGTCGGGGCGAGGTCCGCGCCCGCTGCCGCGTACAGTTTCCGGAGTATCCTCCACTCTTTGACCTCGCGCGCTCCGCGGGCTACCGCCTGGTAACGAGTTCGGGACGCACCGCGCTGGCGATCGTTTCCCAGCCCCGAAACCCGATCGGTAACCTTTGGTCCGGGGAGGTCCTCGCTGAATGGGCACGGGATGCCCGTGCCATCGTCGTCGATGAGACGTTCCGTGAGTTCACCTCCGCCGCTTCGGTCCAGCGCCTCGCTCTCCCGGGGCTGTGGTCGACCGGCTCCTTCACCAAGGCGTACGGCGCGGACGACCTGCGCGTAGGATTCATCGTTCCGCCCGAGGACGAGCAGGACCGGTTCGCCCACTTTCACGGACTCGTCGTGGACGAACTTCCCAACTACTCGGTCGCCGGCGCCTTAGCGACTTTGGCGGACCGAGACCGAATCCTCGGTCAAGTCCGATCGGTCATGGCCCGCAACCAGGAACTCTGGCGTCGGGCAACCCCGAGCGGACCAACGCTCGCAGCGCCGGTAGCGTTCGACGACCCGGTTCCGTCCGGCGGGGACCGTTTCACCCGCAAGTGCCTTCGTGCGTCGGTGCTCGTCTGCCCGGGATCGCTCTTCGGCCGACCGAGCGGCGTTCGCGTGTGCTTGACCCGTCGGTCATTTCCGCGTGACCTCCGCGCGTATGTTAGGGTCCGGGATCTTTCGCCGTGAGTCGCACGGCGCCGGTTATCGACGCTGCGGAAAGTTCGTGGGGTCGACCGCACCGCGAGGTAGTCGACCGAGCTGGAGCCGCGCAAGGGTGACCGGCCGGGTCGTTTCGACCCGTGCGGGCGGTGCGACACCGGTGCACTCTCTCAGGAACGTCGCGGCGAAACGGACCGCGCGATCCGGATTGGCCTGGTGTTCGAGGAGGAAGCCGCGGGCCAGTTCGGTCAGGACGGCTCGCCCCGGAACGACCTCGCGGAGGAGTTCGATTTCGGCGTCGCGCGGTTCCTCCGCTTCGCCCGCCGACCCCATCGATAGGGTTCGACCCGGAACCGCGGCATAAAGGGAGACGTTCCACGCGGCGTCGCGCGGCCGATGGAGGGACCGCAATCAGTGTAGCCGCGGCTTATGGAATGAGCCGACAAGTCGTTCTCTTCGGGCGCTCACCTTAATCCGTTCGGCACCCAATCATAGGGTGAGGCAGCGAGGTGCCGTGACCGCGGGAAGTTCTGCCATTCCTTCTCCAGACTCCACTCCGGCGAGAGTAGGCGGGAGTAGGCCCCGCCGACTCCGCAGGGAGTGGATCATCACCACTGTTGTCGCTGTGGTGATTGTGATCACCGCCGCAGGAGTAGGAGCTTACTTGTGGAGCGGATTTCAGAGCCGGCCCAACCAGTCGACGAGGTACGACGGGCTGTTTGCCTCGAATCCAACCTCCGTCGTCGTCGTAGGCGGTACGCGGGGCCCGGGGGGTTGCTCGAGCCCGGGCTCCGGGGTCACGGAGTACTGTTACACAGCGGGTCTATTGTATGACCGGGCTCGCTCCTCCTGGTTCCCCGCATCACCGCGGCAACCATGATTTACGAGACTACTGCCGACGCGAGCTTTTCGATCTCGGACTTCAGTTCTGGTGCGAATGTGACGTTCGTGAACGTTACGCTGCTGGATGACTCCGGTCGAATTCTCGCCACATATGCTCCGGGGACCGGATGGGGCCCCTACGGCGGCGACACGCTCCCGATCACGCTCTCGAGCAACGAAACCATCGTCCTGAACGTCGGAGAGAATTCGGCCAGCGGGGACTCTCTCCGATTCGCACAAGGCCCGTGGGGAATATCCGCCACCCAACTACCCTAGGCGCCGGGACCGCACCGCGCGGCCAAACTGGGCTCGCTATCGGGGATTGGGCGATGGGGTTATTGGGCGCGAGGCATCCGACGGAATTGTGTGCCAATTCTGCACCTCGACGGGCAGTTCGGACGAAGAGGGAGCTCCGCACGAATGCGAGTGCGACTGTCTACCGAAGGATCTGCTCCCGAGTCCCAAGCGCTGCAGGGTCTGCTACCACGACCTTCGAAGGATAGACCCGAACCAAGAGTGAAAGTTCCCGGCCGGAGCCGATGCTCGGGGGTCGGGCGGCGCGGTGCCGACTCGACACATGCGCGTGAACGAACGCCGGGTTGCAGACAAACATCTGGCCGCTGCTGCGCGAGCTTTCTCCGCGACCGGCGCGGTCGATGACCGCCCGCAAGCTTTTACCTTCCGCGCGGGCGTGGAGAGTCTGGTGATTCCATGAGCCAGAGCGTCCCTCCCCCGACCCCCGCCGCCCCGACCGAGACGGCGACCGCCCCCAAACGCGGCGTCATGTTGAAGACGGCCATCCCCGGCCCCAAAGCCCAGGCGATCATCGCGCGCGACCACGCGATCCTCATGACGACGACGAAGACGGCGCCGATCGTCGCGGAGTCCGGGAGCGGGGTCTGGATCACGGACGTGGACGGGAACCGACTCCTCGACTTCTCGTCCGGTGTCGCGGTCAATGCGACCGGATACGCGCATCCCGACGTCGTCCGAGCGGTCCGGGAACAGGTCGGCCGACTCAGCCATTTTGCCGGCACGGACTACTATTACGAGAACCAGGTCCGCCTCGCAGAACGGATCTCCAAGATCGTCCCCGGCAGGTTCCAGAAGAAGATTTTCTTCACCAACAGCGGCACGGAAAGCGCCGAGGCGGCACTCAAGATCGCCCGGTGGCAACGCCAGAAACCGATCGTGATCGGTCTCCTCGGTGCGTTCCACGGACGCACGATGGGCGCGCTCTCGATGACGACCTCGAAGCCGGTGCAGCGGGCGCGCTACGCCTCGTTCGCTACCGGCGGTCACCACATTCCCGCGCCGAATTGTTATCGCTGCCCGTACAAGCTCGAATACCCGAGCTGCGACCTCTACTGCGCGAAGATCCTGAAAGAGCTCTACTTCCAGACCTCGATCCCGCCCGAGGACGTTGCGGCGATGATCGTGGAGCCGGTGATGGGCGAAGGGGGGTACATCATTCCCCCGAAGGGCTGGCATACGACCGTGAAGTCGATCCTGGACGAACACGGCATCCTGTTCATTGACGACGAGGTCCAGGCAGGGATCGGCCGAACGGGCAAGTGGTTCGCGATCGAGCACCACGGGATCGTCCCGGACATCGTCACGATGGCGAAGGCGATCGGTGGCGGAATTCCGATGGGCGCGGTCGCCCTTCGTGCCGACCTGGATTTCACGGTCAACGGCGCCCACTCGAACACCTTCGGGGGCAACCTCGTCGCGGCCTCCGCGGCGCTCGCCACCCTCGACGTCATCGAGAAGGAACAACTCCTCGACAATGCGCGGGTCCAGGGCACCTATCTGATCGGCCGGCTCCGCGAGCTCCAGACCCGGCACGACGAGATCGGCGACGTTCGTGGCCTCGGACTGATGACGGCCACAGAGTTCGTCCGAGACCGTCGGTCGAAGGAGCCGGCGGTGGCCTTCCGAGACCACGTGCTCGAGGAGTCGTATCGCCGTGGCCTGATCCTGCTCCCGTGTGGAAAATCGACGCTCCGGTACATTCCCCCACTCGTCGTCCGTCGGGAAGAGATCGACGAAGCGGTCGAGATCCTCGACGCGGCGATCGTGGCGGCCCGCGCCCGCGAATGAAGTTCGCCCACCTCACGGACCACGGCACCGTTGGCCTGGACGACCGTCCGGAGCCCGTCGCGGGTCCCGGCGAGGTCGTCGTCGCGCTCGCCGCGTGCGGCGTCTGTGGGACCGATCTCGAGAAGCTCCGCGGCAACTATCGCAGCGCCGGGATCCTCGGCCACGAGCCCGTGGGACGGATCTCCCAGTTGGGGGCGGGAGTCTCGGATCTTTCGATAGGTGACCGGGTCTTCGTCCACCACCACGTGCCGTGCAACGCCTGCGAAGTCTGCGCGCGAGGGGACTTCACCTTCTGCCCGACGTACTCTCGGACGAACATCGATCCGGGCGGGTTCGCCGAAGCGTTCCGGGTTCCGGAGGAGAACGTGCGGCGCGGCGCGGTCCTCCGGATCGCTCCCACCGTCACCTGGGATGTGGGCACTTTGCTGGAGCCGGCCGGCTGCGCTCGAACGGCGATACGGCGCGTCGGGCTCCCCCTCCAGGCGTCGGTCTGGGTGCTCGGCCTCGGACCGGTGGGCCTGCTCTACGCTCGCCTCGCCCGCGCCCTCGGGGCGAGCTGGGTCGGGGGCAGCGAGGTCGCCCCACTTCGCCGGGCGGCGGCCGAACGGGGCGGCGTGGACGTTACCGTGGACCCGAGGGAGGACGGCGCGGTGAAGGCCGCGGTGGAGCGGGGCACCCACGGGCGCGGGGTCGACCTCGCCGTGGTCGCTACGGGACACCCGGCGGTGCTCCGCCAAGCGACCGAGCTGGTCCGGCGCGGCGGCACGGTGAACCTCTTCGGACTGCCGGAATCCGGGAGCCGGCTCGACGCCGACCTCCAGGACCTCTATCTGAGAGGGGTCCGACTGATCCCGTCGTACGCGACCACGGAGCCGGATATCGCGGACGTGCATCGTCTTGTCGTGGCCGGCGAACTCACCCTTGGAGACCTCGTGACCCACCGGATCCCCCTCGCGCGCGCCGAAGAGGCGTTTCGGCTCGCCGCCCGCCCGGACGAGGCGGTAAAGGTCGTCGTGACCGGTCCCGCCTACTGAATCAGGCTTCGGCGCCCTCGCCCAGCACCTGACCGGCCACTCGGTGTCCGGAGCGAGCGCGCGCGTTGGGACCGAGCAGGCTGTCGACGACCGTGGCGTTCCGCTCGACGGACGCACCATCCATCAGGATCGAGTTCTCGACTTGCGCCCCCGGTTCGACCGTCACGTGGGCGCCCAGCGTGACGTACTTGCCGAACGTGGCGTCCCGGACGTCCACCTCCCCCATCGTGGCCACCGGACCTGGTCCCTTCGCCCCGTTCGGTACTCCTCCCGGCCCACCGCGGTGATCGTCGAACAGCAGCCGTTGGGCGTGGAGAAGGCGCTCGGGGGTACCGGCATCCTCCCAGTATCCCCCCAACCGGAAACCGTAGACTCCCCTCGGAAGCAACCCCGGCACGATCTCGCGCTCGAAGCTCACCTGCCGCCCGGCCGGCACGGCATCGAGCACGTCCCGCTGCCAGATCGCGACTCCGGCGTTGATCCAGCGGGACGGCGCGTCCTTCGGCTCCGGCTTCTCCACGAACGCCGTGATCCGGTCCTCGGGTCCCAGCGCCGCGACGCCGTACGGCTGGGGGTTTTCCACCTCGAACAACGCCATCGTCCCGACCCCGCCGCGTGCGAGATGGGCGGCACGGAGCGCGTTGAGATCCGCGGAAGCGATCACGTCGGAGTTCAGCAGAAAGAACGGGTCGGAGATCCCTCCGCCCGCGTTCTTCATTCCGCCCCCGGTACCGAGGGGTTCGGCCTCGGGTACGGTCCGCACCGGCCATCGGAGCGGGTGGGCCCGGACATAGGCGTCGATCACCTCCGCCTTGTATCCCGTCGCGAGGACCACCTCCTCGACGTCCGCCGGAAGGAGGTCGAGAACGTGGTACAGCATCGGCTTCCCCGCGATGGGGATCAATTGCTTGGGCACGCTGTACGTGACCGGACGCAGGCGAGTTCCGAAGCCGCCGATGAGTGCGAGGGCCTTCATCGCGATACTCGACCGACCAGGTTCGGGAATATCCCCCTTGCCGGGGGGGCTAGATCAGCGTCGGGGGCTCGCCGCGCTCGATCGAGTGCGCGTAGTCCCGTTGGACGATCCGTTTGAGGAGCGCCGCCGGGCTTCCCCAGATCGGCACCTTTCGGACGGAACCCGCGGCCTGGCCGAGTCCGAGGGCGACGACGACCCCCCGCTCGCGGTACTCGAACGGAACCTGCGACTTGCCTTTCCAGCGAGCGAGCAGATTCCGCGCGGCCGTGCGGGCTTCGGCGAGGGCGGCTTGAGCCGTGGAGGGAACGGGCATGCCGGTTCGGGGGTCTTGGAGTTCCACGACGTCACCGACCGCAAAGACCCCGGAATGTCCGGGGATCTCGAGCGTCGCCTCGACGGCGACTCGTCCTGCCCTTCCGTGAGGGACGGGAAGCTGTCGCACCACGGGGGGAGCCTCGAGCCCGGCACACCAGACCGCCGCGTCGCACGCGAACACCGAGCCGTCCGCCAGGGTGACGCGACCCGGCTCGACGCGCGTCACGTTGAGGCCGCGTACGAGCTCGACTCCCGAACGCGCCAGAACTCTCTCCGCCCGTTCCACGAGTGCGGGAGGGAACCCCGCGAGGAAAGGGAGCGAGCCCGTGAGCAGGAACACGTTCGGCCGCCGAGCGTGCGGGTCGGCGATCGCCCGCCAGTCGGTCGTGGCGATCTCCGCGGCGAGTTCCGTGCCGGTAGACCCTCCCCCGACGATCAGGATGCGGGGGCGTCGTTCCCCGGGAAGCGACGTCGAGGCCTTCTCGATCTGGAGTATGGCCGCCGCGAGCCGCTTGGCGCCCGACAGCCGGTACACCTGGTGCGTGTGTTCTGCGGCCCCGGGGACGCCGTAGTACGCGGCGACGCTCCCCAGGCAGATCGCCAACGACCGGAATCGAACCTCGCCGGTGTCGAGCGTGATCGTGGTCCCGGCGAGATCGATCGATTGCACGGTGCCCTGGCGAAACGCAACGGAGGTCCCGTCGAGCACGCCGGCGAGCGGGACGACCCAAGCGTCCGTCGCGTCACCGGTCGATGCGAGCTTACCGACCTCGTACAGCTCGGTCCGCAGCACGTGGACCGGATTTCGGTCGATCAGAACGACCGGGACCTTGCCCCTCGAGCGACGGTGGAGCTCTTGGGCGACGGTGAGTCCGGCGTATCCCGCCCCCAGTACGACCGCCGGCAGAGATTCCGGACGGCCGGGCGCCGACGGGGGCGACTCCATCAGCCGCACTCCCCTCACTGGAGCATAGGGTTGGCGGAGCGGCGGGACCGGCGACCGTTCCGCCGGTAATCGCTATCTGCGCGTGGGCTCTGGCACGGCGAAATGACGGTTCACTCGATCGTCGTCGCCTTCGACGGCTCTCCGGAATCGATCGTCGCCTCGAACGAAGCCGCGGATATTGCGCGCCTCACGAAGGCCCGACTCACGATCGTCGGAGTAGTGTCGCTCGTCTCGCGCGGGTTCGGCGTCTCGCTCCCGGCCGGTGAGGGGGTCGAGCGGACGATCGCCGAGTCGAGGGCCGCGCTCGAGGTAGAGAAATCGCGGATCGTGAAGCGGGGCCTCCCCGGCGTGGAAGCGCACCTCCTCGAGGGCGACCCGGTCGCCGCGGTCGTCGGGTTCGTCGAAAAGAATTCGGTCGACCTCATCGTCGTCGGGTCGCGCGGTCTGGACGCCCTAGGCCGCTTCTTCCTCGGGAGCGTGTCGGACGGCATCCTTCACTATGCGCGGTGCTCCGTCCTGGTCGCAAAAGCTCCCGCGGCCGAAAAGAAACCATCGCCTTGAGGGTGGCCGACCCGGGCCGAGCGTGATCCGGAGAGCCAACCGACGAACGCTCCGGGTGGCGCCCGTTGCGCTCGACCCTTACCCGCAAAGCGGTCTTTTCGGGCCGGCCTCCCTCGGGGCTTCGCGGGATTGATCCGCGCCCGATAGCTCCAAGCCGACCGGCTCCTGCCTCCCGTGGCGATCCTTCGTGCGGTTCCTGACGTTCGACGAACTGACGCCCTCGATGGACGCGGACCGGCTGCTCGTCCATCTCTCGGCGCTCGGTGGCGCGGCGGACCGCCGGGCGGTCGCGCTCTGGCGACGCCGCTCGAACCTCTACGCAGACTACGTGGGCGTGTTCGCGGTCGAACGCGGCCAAGTGGTCGGTCAAACTCTGGTGAAAAGACTCTCGTACACGTTCCCGGAAGGGACCGAGACGATCGGCGCTATCGCCTCGGTGGGGACTCGACCCGACCGAGCTCGCGCGGGCGTCGCACGGCAGATCCTTACCGAGGTGCATCGACGGGAACGCGAGGCCGGGGTACGGTTCGTCGCGTTGTGGACGAACCTCTCGTGGGGCGCCCACCACCTCTACGAGAAGCTAGGCTACCGCGACGTCTACGCCTTCCCGTGGGCGGTCCGACCCCCCGGGCGAACCGTGGCGCCATCCCCCGTTCGTCACCGTGCACGCCCCGCGCGCCCCTCCGACCTTGCCGAGCTCGAACGGTTCCATGCTCTTCGAGCGAGAGGGAGGATCGGATTTTGCCAACGGCCGGTCGGATCGTTCCGGATCTCCGCCGCCACGAAGGAGTTCGACCCAGCGCGAGAGCTGATCGTGGTGCGCGATGGCCGTTCGGTCACCGGGTACGCGCTCGCTCAGTACAATGCCAGCCGAACCACCTGCGGAGAGATGTTGGTGAGTTCGGATCGTGCTCGCGCGTCGCTCGTGACCGAGATCGAACGAAGGGCCAAAGGAACCGCGGTCGCGTTTCACATGACCCCCGTGTCCGACGCGCCGAAGTTCTTCCGGCGCCGGGGGTACGTCACCTTGACCTCGGGCTGGTACGTTTTCATGGCCGCACCGCTTCAAGGGGAGTGGACCGTGGGCGCGGCCATCGCGAAGTTTGCGCCCGACGATCCCCGATTCCTTTGCATGCTGGGGGACCGGTTTTGATCCGGCGCCGCTCCCCCCGCGCCGCTCTTCCGACCCGTTCGCCCGCGTACCCCGAAAGGAATTAGACCGCTACGGCGGTCGTCTCCTCCGATGCGGAACGACGTTCGGTTCGTCTACTCGGGGATCCGCGTTCGAAATCTGACCCGCTCACTTCGCTTCTACCGAAAGCTCGGTTTCCGAGAAGTGAAACGAGGTTGGTTCTCGCACGGGGGGCTCTGGGTCCACCTCGTGTTTCCCGGTTCTCCGCACCGGCTCGAATTGAACTACTACCCGAAGGGCACCCCATTCTACCGACCGTTTGGACCCGGCGAGGAGTTCGACCACTTCGGATTCTACGTGGCGGACCCGCGGCGGTGGCTCCGCTCGGTCGTCAAGGCCGGCGCGCGACCGGTCGTCGGATTCGTTGACGGGCCGGCCCAGCTCCTGTTCGTTCAGGATCCCGATGGGGTGTGGCTCGGGTCGTGTGGGCCGTCCTCGCCCGGGAGCCTCCCCCACATGTTCCCCCACCGGCGGGGACGTCAAGCGAACGCGCCGAAGCGGGGTTCGGCCCGAAAACGAAAGCCGAGGGAGGGAATCGAACCCCCAGGAAACGGATCTGCAGTCCGTCGCATTAACCATTCTGCCACCTCGGCGCGGCGGGGGCAGGAACGGCCGGCTTAAAGCAGACGAGGCCGCGGCGCGTCCCGTCGCGCTAGATCGAGCGGAATCCTCGGCTCGCGCGCAGCAGACCGGTCCGAGCCGCGAGGCGGACGCGGCCCGTCCACGTCATCGACCTTCCGGCCGCCCCCGTCGAACGCCGCCGCAACGCTTCGAGGAGGTCGTCGACCGACGCGACCGCGGGGTCGAACTCCGTGAACGCCCGCCCGAGGTCGACGAGCGAATGCGCGTCGCTCCCTCCGGTCGTTCCGAGGTTCCTCCGCGCCGCGAGGTGCTCCGCGCGCAGGTTGGCGACCTCGGAGTTGTGTCCGTTGCGGCCTTCGATCGCCGAGACCGAGACCGTGTCTCCCACGGTGCGTCCCATTCCATGGGATCGACGGAACGGGTGCGCGGGAACGGCCTCGCCTCCGTGCGCGCGCACCCACTCGATGGTCTCGGCCACCGGACGACGCCTCGGGGGCGCCTCCCGCAGACCGTAGGCGAGCAGGTGCCCCTCGACCGTGGAGACCTCGACCCCGGGGAGGAACAGGTACGCGGGGAACCGGGACCGCAGCTCCGCGAGCGCGGCGTGTCCGCGCACGGTGTTGTGGTCGGTGAGCGCGAATCCCTTCAGTCCGGCGAACGAGAGGCGCCCGACGATCGCCTCCAGCGACTGACGGGAGTCCGGGGAGTACATCGAGTGCACGTGGAGGTCAAGTCGGGTCGCGTCGCTCATCGGACCCGGGATCCCGATGCGACTTCTTCCGAGGGATGTACGGCGAGACCGGCCCCGAACGAGATGACCTCCGCGGAGGACGCGTCGGGACTCGCTAGACGGACGACCGCAACGGTGCCTACCGGCCACGCTTCCGCGACCTCGATCTCGCGGCCCCCGATCTCGAACCGGGTCACCCCCCGAGCGCCGGGCCCGGTCGCCCGCCCGACCAGGAGCGGGGTCGCCGAGAACTCTTCGTAGGAGATCGTTCGGTCCGCCTCCGTCGTTCCCGCCACGAATGCGCCCGGCGGAGTACCCTCGGGAGGGGCGAGCAACACCGCGCGCTCTCCCACATCGGCCGCGAGGACCATCCCCTGCGAGGTCATCTTGCGGATCGTGCGCGGTGCGAGGTTGGAGAGCAGAACGACCGGCCGATCCTGGAGCTGCTCGATCGCGTACGACGACCGAAGGCCGGCGACCACGGTCCGAAGTTTCGGCTCGCCGACGTCGAGTTCGAGTACGTAGAGCTTGTCCGCCGAGGGGTGAACGGCGGCGCTGCGGATGACGGCGGCCCGGGCACCGAGGGGCGGCCATCGCTCGCCGGACGGCGGGGTCGCCCGCGGAGTGGGGGCCGAGCGCGGCGCACCGGCCGGCGGTTCCGTGCGCGGAAAGAGGGGACGGACCTCCCCCAGGGTCTGTCCGACGGGGGGGGATTCGAGCGCGCGGTCCCAATCCCCTCGGCCGGGAGGGTCGGCAAAACCGAGCATCCGGAACACCTCGGCGCTGGAGAATGGAAGGACTGGGGCCAGCCAGGTCGCGATCGCCCGGATACGCCAGAGCGTCTCGTAGACGACCGCTGCGCGCTCGTCACCCTCGAGCTGCCACGGTTTACCTTCGTGGAACCGTCGGTTCGCTTCGCGGACCTCGTCGAGGGCGAGGTCCAGCCCTTCCTTCAGTCGAACGTTCTCGTACTCGTTCGAGATCCGCTCGTGGGCCGCGCGAAGATGCGCCCCGACGCCGTCCGGCGCTTCCGGGCGCCAGCTCTCGGGGGGGGCCGGGATTCGGCCCGCGTACTGCTCCCGCGTGAGCACCAGCGCGCGCTGGACGAGGTTGCCATACTGGTTGGCGAGGATGTCCTCCCGGACCTTGTGAAACTCGGCCCAATCGAACTCCGTGTCGTGGTTCTGGGGCGCCAGGAGCGTCGCGTAGAACCGGATGACGTCCGGAGGGTACTTGGCGAGGAGCGCCGGAATGAACACGTCGGCATCGACCGATCGTGACTTCGATATCTTGCCTCCTTGAACGAGGAGCCACTCGTTGGCCGGAACGTCGTACGGCAGGTGAAGACCGCCGACTCCGAGAAGGATCGCGGGCCAGACGATCGTGTGGTGGAACTTGTTGTCCTTTCCGACGAAATAGTAGGGCCGCACGGGTTCCCCCACGTCCCAGTACCGCTTCCAGGCGTCGGGGCGTCCGGCCCGGATCGCCCATTCCTTCGACGCCGAGAGGTACCCGATCAGCGCGTCGAACCAGACATAGAACCGCTTCGAATCGTACCCCTCGAGCGGGATTGGAACGCCCCACTCCAAGTCCCGCGTGATCGGGGTCGGATGGAGGCCCTCGGTGATGAAATTCTGCGCCACGCGCAGCGTCCCCGGGCGCCAGTGGCTCTGGCGGTCCAAGAACTCCTTGAGCTGCGGTTCAAGACGGTCGAGCTCAAGGTAGAAGTGCTCGGACGCTCGGAACTCGGCCGGGGTGCCACACAGCGCACAGCGCGGTGAGCCGAGCTGCCGTGCCTCGAGCGGTCGACCACAGTTGTCGCATTCGTCCCCGCGCGCGCTCTCGAACCCGCAATGGGGACAGGTCCCGAGGACGTACCGGTCCGGCAGGAACCGGCGATGGTTCGGGCAGTACGGGCTCTCCTCCGTTCGCCGTCGTACGAACCCGTTCTCGAGGAGCACGAGGAAGAGGTCCTGGACGGTTCGTTCGTGGACGACCGTCCGCGTGGTGGTGAACAGGTCGAACGAGACGCCGAGTCGTTCGAACGCGGCGCGATTCACCTCGTGGAACCGCTCGGAGATGATCGCCGGGGTCGTCCCGTCTTTTTCGGCCCGGACCAGGATCGGGGTTCCGTGCATGTCAGAGCCCGAGACCATGAGGACCTCGTTCCCGCGGAGACGGTGGAACCGGGCGAAGACGTCGCCTGGAAGGTAGGCGCCGGCCAGATGGCCGATATGGAACGGGCCGTTGGCGTACGGCCACGCGACCGCGACGAGAATACGGGACGTTGCAACCCCTCCGCTCCGCGAAGCGAGGGGCGGGGCTAAACGCTTTCCCGGCGACGGAGGAGGCGGAACCGCGGGTTTATGCTCGGCCCGGACTCCCCGTCGCCGTGCCCGACGATAGCCCGATGGCGCGCGTCTCGGTCCCGGCAGCGGACCAGTCGATCGGCGTCAAGCACCCGGTGTTGCGCCACGGGTTCGTGGTCCTGGTGGACTACATGGGCAACGACGCCGCGATCGTCCAGGCAGCGCGCGTTTCCTACGGCCAGGGGACGAAATCGGTCCGGGACGACCGCGGACTCATCCGATACCTGATGCGCCACCGGCACACGACGCCGTTCGAAATGGTCGAGTACAAGTTTCTCGTCCGTCTTCCGATCTTCGTCGCCCGTCAGTGGATTCGGCATCGCACCAGCAGTACAAACGAGTACAGCGCCAGGTACAGTATCGTCCCCGATGAGTACGAGCTCCCCCCGGCGGAGGAGGTTCGCCATCAATCGACTCGCAACCGCCAGGGTCGAGCGGACCCGCTACCACCGGAAGTGGTCGACCGGTTCCGATCGGACCTCGATTCGGTCTCCAAGGAAGCGTACGCCGCCTACACCCGCGCGTTGGAGGCAGGGGTCGCTCGAGAGACGGCCCGACTCCTTCTCCCCGTCGCCTACTACACGCAATGGTACTGGAAGATCAATCTGCACAACCTGTTCCACTTCCTCTCACTCCGCCTCGACCCTCACTCCCAGGAGGAGATCCGGCTCTACGCGGCCGAGGTCGCAAAGCTCGCGAGCGTCGTCTGCCCGGTCGCCTTCGAGGCGTTCGAAGAGTTCCAGGTCGAGGGGTTGACCCTCGGAAAGCGGGAACGAAAGGCGATGCGGGCGTTGCTCGAAGGGAAGAGTCCGACCGAGGCGTGCGAATCGGCGGGCCTCCCCCTCACCCGGGACGATGGGAAGCCGATGAACACCGGTGAGGGCGTGGAGTTCCTCGAGAAGCTCGAGCGAATTCGTACGCTCGACTGATCGCACGGCGGTCGGCGCGGGCCTCAGAAGCGGGGATCGTCTCCGTCGTCCAGCGTGAATCCCGGACGGGGAAGGAATGCGTCGGGCGGCCCGGTAAACCGTCCGGGGAGGACCGGTTTCAACTGTTCGAGAGCAGGGTCCGACTCCGCACCGGCGGCGATCAAGTCGGCGAGACGTTGCGCGACTCCACCCGCGCGCATGACCCCGAACCCGTTGAACCCGACCACGCTGTACAGCCCGCCGGCCCCGGGGACGGGTCCCACCAACGGACGACGGTCCGGGGTCGAGGTACAGACCCCCGCCCAGGCGCGCACGAGCTCGGCGTCCGCCCAGCCCGGAAAACGCTGTCCGAACGTCTCGGCGAGATGCGCAACGAAGGATTCGTCCGCGCCGGTCTGGAACGTCTCCGGGTCGACCTCGACGAGTCGCGTTCCGTCGCCGGCGAGGAGGCGTCCGTTCGCTTCGGGGCGAGCGTAGACGTCCACGTCGATGTCGTGCACTGACGGAAAGAGGACCGGCCCCGACGCCGGTCGGAGGACGGCCGCCTGGGTCCTATACGGCGCGAGGGGGAGCGGGTGACCGATCGCTCGAAGGATCTCCTTCGACCAGGCGCCGGCCGCGACCACGGCATTCTTCGCTCGGACCGTGCGTCCCCCGGTCTCGAGCTCCCATGCATCCGAAGTATTCCGGAACGACGTCATCGGGGTCCCCAGAAGGAACTCCACTCCGGCCTGGCGCGCACCTTCTGCATAGATCTCGCCCATGGTGCTCGGGGTCACCACCGCGTCGCCAGGACTCCAGATGGCACGCGGCGCGTCGTCGAACCGGCCCCACGGAACCCGCTCGGTGAGCTCGGCCGCGTCGAGCGTCCTCACGTCCACCCCCCAAGAACGGAGCCGTCCCACGGCCGCGTCGAGAACCGAGATCGCATCCGCACCGTTCGCCCATCGGACGAAGCCATTGACCGAGTAGGCCGAGGCGTCCCAACGCGCGCTCAGCCTCGCGTACTGTTCCTTGGACTCCCGCGTGACCTCGACGTCCCAACGATTCCAGAGCTGCTCCGTGACGATCCCCGCCGCCCGACCCGTCGCACCCGCGCCGGGAGTTCGAGGGTCGTAGAGCACCAACGGCCCGACGTGCCGCTCGGCAAGGTGGTACGCGAGCGCGCACCCGGCGATCCCGGCGCCGAGTATCACGACCTCGGCGGAGGTACTGGACACGAAGGGGCCGAGAAACCCCGGCCGTTAATACTCCGGCTTCGCCCGCTGGTAGGCGTTCCGCAATGCCTGGGTGTCGACGTGCGTGTAGATCTGGGTCGTCGCGACCGAGGCGTGTCCGAGGAGCTTCTGGATGTACCGGATATCGCACCCTCGGGAGAGCAACGCGGTGGCGAGGGTGTGCCGGAGGACGTGGGGCGTCACGCGTCGGGGGATGGCGGCCGTACCGGCGGCGCGACGGACGATCCGTTCCACGGTCACCGGTCCGACCGCGAACAGCCGGAGGCTCGACTCCCCGGCCAGAGTACGGTCGGTGAGATACCGGTCGATCGCCGCCCGGGTTCGGTCCTCCAGGATCACTTCGCGGTCTTTGTCGCCCTTGCCGGAGCGGACGTGGAGGATGTTCGTCTCGAACTCGATGTCCTCGACCTGCAAGTGGCAGACCTCGCTGACCCGCAGACCGGCGAACGCGAGCACGTGAATGATCGCGCTGTCGCGGGGAGAATCGCGCACCGCCTCGAAGAGCCGATGCATCTCTTCCTCCGAAAGATAGCGGGGGAGGCGCTCGGGTCGCCGCGGCGGTTCGAGTTGGTCGGCGACGGCGAGGCCAAAGTTCCGGAATAGGCAGGTGAGTCCCCGGACCGTGGTGTACACGGAGTTCTTCGAGTAGTGCCGCTGGAGCACGAGGTACTCCCGGAACGATTCGAGGTCACGGAGCGTCACCTCCTCGAGCGGTTTCTGGGCGTAGGCCAGGAACGTGCGGGCGATGTGACCGTACTGTTTGACCGTGCACGGGCTCCGTTCCTGGGACTGGAGCATCCGTTGGAATCGTCCGACGAGCGCCAGGGCGTCGAAGGGGCCGGCCGGCGCGTTCGGGTCGACATCCGTGCCGCCGGGCCGCGAGTTGCCCGGCGAGCGGGGGGGGAGGCGAGTGTATGCCATCCCGGTTCGTTGGCGGACGTTCTGCTCTTAATCGTATGCGCGCAGAGGAACCGCCGGCCGCGCTCGTTCCTCAAATAGAGAAGCGCGGTTCCGACCTCCGTGCGCTGCTCCGCGTGTGACGCACCTGCGGTCATCGACCAGCCGTATCGCGCCGGGCACGCGTGCGCCGGCCATTTCGTGCGGTCCGTCGAGGAGCGGGTCCGCCAGGAATTCCGTCGCCAGCTCCCCCGGTTCGGTAAGGGCACGGTCGCCGTCGCACTCTCCGGAGGAAAAGATTCGGCGGTCGCCCTCGCGCTGTCCGACGACTACTTTCGCGAGCGGCCGTCCGTTCGCCTGATCGCGCTGAGCGTGGACGAAGGAGTCGCCGGGTACCGGTCGGGCACGCTCCGCGCGGCGGAGACCCTCACGCGCCGGCTCGGGGTCGACCATCGGATCGTCCGGGCCGAGGACGAACTCGGAACGACGACCGACCGGGCCGCGGCCCGGCTGCCGTCGACTATCCCGTGCTCGTTCTGCGGTGTCTGGCGACGTCAGTTGTTGAACCGGGCGGCCCGTGACGCCGGCGCCGACGCGCTCGTCCTCGGGTTCAACCTGGACGACCTCGCCCAGACTGTACTGATGAACCTGGTGCACGGAGACCTCGACCGGCTGGTCCGAATGGCTCCCCATCGAACTCCTCAACCCGGTCTGGTTCGGCGCGTCGCGCCGCTCGCGCTCGTTCCGGAGCGCGAGGTCTTCCTCTACGCGCGATTGAAAGCGCTCCCGTTCGACCACGGGGAGTGCCCGCACGCGGGTCGAGCGTCGCGCAATCTCTTCCGTGAGATCGTCTGGCAGCTCGAGGAAGCCCAACCCGGGACGCGACAATCTCTGCTGCGCACGCACGAGCGACTCGTCGACCGATGGTCGCGCGACGACGCCTCGGGCGCGCCCACGCGCTGCCGCTCCTGCGGTGACCCCTCCGCCGGTGATTTGTGCCGCGCTTGCGAGTACCTCCAGGTCGTCCGGGCGCCCCCGGTCTTGGAGGGAGCCCCATGAGCGCCGCCCCGGAACCGGAAGTGATCGAATCGGGCAGCGACCCGCGGCAATCGGTCCAACAGCGGGTCTTCGTGGTCGGGGCCGGGATCATGGGAAGCGGGATCGCGGCGCAGTGCGCCGTCGCCGGTTATCCGGTGACCCTCGAGGATGTGAACGAAGAGTTCGCCCGTCGGGGCCTCGCCCACGCGGGTCGCGCGCTCGACCACGCCGTGAAGAAGGGGACGCTCGGGCCGGGAGACAAGGAAGCCGCGGTCGCACGCATCGACGTGGCGATCGGACTCCGTCGTGTCGAGTCCGCCCAGATCGTGATCGAGGCGGCGCCCGAGAACCTCGCCATGAAACGCGACGTGTTCCGTCAGATCGAGGAGATCGCCCAGCCGTCCGCGCTCCTCGCGTCCAATACCTCCTCCCTCCCGATCACCTCGATCGCGCAGGAGTTGAAGGATCCCGGTCGACTGGTCGGGCTCCACTTTTTCAATCCGGTCCTCCGGATGTCGCTCGTCGAACTGATCCCCGGTCACACGACCCGGCCCGAGGTGGTCGAGGAAGCCCGTCGGTTCGCCGTCAGCCTCGGCAAGACCGTCGTGACGTCGCGCGACACCCCCGGGTTCGTCACCACGCGGGCGCTCGCGGTCCTCCTCAACGAGGCGGCCTGGATGCTCTACGAGGGTGTCGCGGCGCGGGACGACATCGACACCGCCTACAAGCTCGGCTTCCACCACCCGATGGGTCCGTTCGAGCTCGCGGACCTCGTCGGGATCGATACGGCCCTCGCAATCCTCGACGTCCTGTGGGACGGCTTCCGGGACCCACGGTACCGGGCCTGCCCGCTCCTACGGACGATGGTCGCGGCGAAGCGGTTCGGTCGTAAATCCGGCGAGGGATTCTACAAGTACCCTGCCCCGGGGGCGCCCGGATGAGCGCATTCGACGCCATCTCCGACCTCCTCATCCTGATCCTCGTCTCCCTGGTCCCGGCGCTCCTCTACCTCACCTGGGTCCGTCGGACCGAGCGATTCCAAGCGGCGTCGTGGGGACCGATCCTCAACGCGTTCGTCTACGGGGCGTTCTTTGCGACGGTCGTCGCGGCGATCCTCGAAGCGCTCATCGTGGGCCTCGGCACGAGCGTGAGCCAAACCTACCCCGGTCCGGAGTTCCTGTTCCTGAACGGTAATTCCTCGCTGGGAGCGTTCTTCCTCGTCCTCATCGTCGCGCCGTTCGTCGAAGAGGCCCTGAAGGGGTCCGGGGTGTACGCCTATCGGGACCAGATCCGGTCGGTGGCGGACGGACCGGTGTTCGGCGCCTCGGTCGGCCTCGGATTCGGCTTCTTCGAGACATTTCTCTACGGGCTCTCGGCTTACCTCGTGGGAGGGCTCGAGGCCGGGATCGCCCTGATCCTCGTTCGGAGCGTATCGAGCGTCCTGCTGCACGGAAGCTCCACGGGGATGTTCGGCTACGGGTACGCGCGGAGCCGGTTCAACGTCGCCGGGCCCGGCACGGGCTCGTACTATCTGCTCGCGGTCGGGATGCACGCCAGCTTCAACGCGCTCGCTTCCCTCGCCGCGATCCTCCTGCTGTTCGGATTCTCCGGACTCACGATCTCCCTCGCCTCGTTCGCCGCGCTGCTCGCGGCGATCACGTTCGCCTTCGCGGCGATCGAGCACGTGCGCACCGTGATCGCGGTCGCGGACTACCCGGCGCTACTGCCCCACGCGGGACGCCGCCGACCCGGCGGCAAGTGACCTCCGGAAGACTACGACCCGCGCGGGGGGTCCGCACGGTGCTTCCAGTCGGATTCCCCGATGTCCCGATAGACGGTGCCGGCGTCCTCGGTCGCCGGTGCGTCACCGGCCTGACCCACGTCGCGGATGCGGGCCTTCTTGAGCAGCCAATAGTGGATCCGCCAGGTCTTCCCTCGGGAGACGGTCGCGTCCTCCTCCTCGCTCGTGAGCAGCCCCTCCTCCTCGAGCTGGTAGAACCGGTCCCGGTCCTCGCTCGACAGCTTGTTGTCGAGCACGGCGTCGTCGAGACCGAAGTAGCCGAGGACCATCCGGGCCGTCGTTCGGGCTTCGGGCGGGGTCATCTTTCCTTGGGAAACCAAGGTCCGCTCGATGGCTCGGGTGAGTTCCGCTTCCGTGATCGATGCCATGTCGCCCGCGAGACCCATCCCTCGAGCGTCTAAATAGCTGGCCGGCCGGACGCAGCGCTCCCGAGGAGAACCTTAACCCTCGCCGACGGTGCCGACGCCGTGCCGGACCCCGTGACGTTCGACGTCCCCGAGAGCGCGCTCGCCGCCGCGCGTCGTGCGCGCACGAGAGGCCTCTGCCCCGAATGCTTCGGGCGATTGTTCGGTCGGCTGGGACACGGCCTCACGAACCCGGAGCGCGCCGCCCGCATCGAGGCGATCCTCGGCGATGGTTCCCCCCCGGTCGCGACCGCGTGCCCGGTATGCGAGGGCGTCTTCGGGCGCTCGGACGCCTGGGTCGACCGGTCGATCCGGGCAGCCGAAGGGTTCGAGTGGCACCGCTTCACCTGTGGCTCGCGATGGGAGCCCGAGCTCCTCGCCCGGGAAGAGTCGCTCTGGGTCGAGGTCGGGACGGAGTGGGGGGAAAGTATCCGTTCCGCGTTCAACCGGGAGCTCGGAAAGCGGATCGAAGCTCGCAGCGGGGCGTCCGGAGGCACCGTGCGTCCGGACGTCGTCTTCCTCGCCGACCTTGCCGTAGGCCGGGTCGACCTCACGGTCCTCCCCGTGTACATCCAGGGTCGGTATCGAAAACTCGACCGCACGCTCCCCCAGACCCGGTGGCCCTGCCGTCGATGCCAGGGTCGCGGCTGTGACACGTGCGGCGGCACCGGAAAAACGTACGCGGAAAGCGTCGAGGAGATCGCCGCCGCGCCGTTCCTCACCGCGACGGGAGGGGAGGGCAGCCGGTTCCACGGGATGGGACGCGAGGATATCGACGCCCGGATGCTCGGCCGGGGACGGCCGTTCGTCCTGGAACTGCTCCGTCCCCGCCACCGCACGCTCGACCTCACGTGGATCGCCGCGGAACTCGCGCGGAGCGCCGCCGGACGGGTGGAGGTGCTCGAACTCGCTCCGGCCGATGCCCCGGATGTCGTCCGCGTGAAGGAAGCCAGCCCGGACAAGAGCTACCGTGTCGGCGTCGTCGGGACCGCTTCGGTGGCAAAGGTTAATGAGGCCTTGGACCTCGCGCTGGCCCGAGCGATCGCCCAGCGGACCCCCACCCGCGTTGCGCATCGTCGAGCCGACCGCGTACGAACGCGGCGGATCGTCGCCGCACGTCTGGTGGATGCTTCCGAGGGACGGTTCACGCTCGACCTGAGGACCGAGGCCGGTACGTACGTCAAGGAGTGGGTGGAAGGAGATGGAGGTCGCACCGAACCGAGTCTCGCCGCGCTCCTCGGAGTCCCGCTCAAGGTCGACTTTCTCGATGTGATGGAGATCCACGATACGGAGGTGGCGTAGATGGTCAAGAGTTCCAAGGGGTTCCGCTCCCGCTCGCGCGGCGTATTCACGAAGAAGGTACGCGAGCGGGGCATGCCCCCCGTGACCCGGTTCCTGCGCGAGTTCAAGATCGGCGAGAAGGTCATGGTCCGGATCGAGCCGTCCGACCCGCACGGGCAGCCTCACCCCCGGTACCAGGGCCGCGTCTGCACGGTCGTGGCGAAATCCGGGCGGGCGTACCGGATCCAGTTCCACGACGGTGGAAAATTGAAGGAACTCATCGCGACCCCGGTCCATCTGCTCCCGGTCGGCCCTACCGGAGGGTCCCATGCCTGAACCGGTCTCCCTGTCCCGCGTGAAGGACCTCCTCACCGACGAGGCGACCCACCGCACGCTCCCTCGCGAGGCCGGTCTCGCCCTCCAGCACGCGGAACTGTTCGCGCGCCTCTCGACCGAGGCGACGGACAAGCTGATCGCCGAGCTGCGCACCCTCCCGTTCGTCGACGCGACCGTCGCCGTCAAGGTCGCCGATACCCTGCCACAGTACCCGGAAGAGATCCGACTCCTGTTCTCGAAGGAGCGGGTCGTGCTCGACGAGGCGCAGATCACGCGACTCCTCGAGATCGTGGCACAGCACCGATGATCGGGGGTCCGGCCCGTGGAGAATTACGCGTACATCTTGGATTACCTGCCGAACGGTCGGCAGACTGAGCGGGGATTTCACCGGGAACCTCTCGCCCTCGCGATCGGCGAGGACGAGCTGAAGCTGTTCGAGCTGGTGCCAAAGACGGGCGCGAAGCTCGTCGCCGGGGGGCGGATCCCGCTCGTTCCGGTGTCGGGGACGCCGCCCCCGATCGACCACGTTCGGCGCCGGATCGGCTACGATGAACTCACGGTTTCGGGACGCTCGGAGCTCACGGGGACCCTGGAGAAGATCGTGAAGTCGAACGAGCCCCGCTACCTCCGATTCTTCAACGAGTCGCCGGCGGTTTCGCGCCGTTTCCATTTGCTCGAGCTGCTGCCCGGTATCGGGAAGAAAACGATGCAGCAGATCGTGGACGAGCGCAAGCGCGCCGCGTACGCGAGCTTCGCGGACCTCGAGCAGCGGTGCCATCTGAAGAACCCGGAGAAGCTGATCGTCGGACGGATCGAACAGGAATTGAGCGGTGTCGAGGACAAGTACCGCCTCTTCGTCGCCCCGTAAACCACCCGCCCCCTCGGGGTTCGGGGTCCCCGAACGTCCGGAGGATATCCGGCGCACGCTCGCGGCGTTGGGCGTCCGCCCCGCCAAGAGCTGGGGCCAGTCATTCCTGACGGACCCGTTCGTCGCGGATGCCGAAGCCGCACTCCTCGACGTGACGCCCGGGCAGCCGGTCGTGGAGATCGGGGGCGGACTCGGCATTCTGACCGCCGCCCTGCTGCGACGCGGGATCTCGCCGCTGACGGTGATCGAACGCGACCCCAGGCTGGCCGGATACCTTCGGTCGACGTTCGGCGACCGCATCCAGGTGGTCGTGGGGGACGCCTTGGAGGTCGAACTCCCGGCGGCGGCGGGCGTGGTCGGAAACCTTCCCTACTCCGTCGCGACGCCGATCCTCATCCGCCTGTTCGAGGCCCGGACCCGTCGGATCGTCTTCCTGGTCCAGCGGGAAGTCGCCGAGCGGCTCGCGGCCGGCCCGGGCTCGAAGCGGTACGGGCGGCTCAGCCTGCTCGCCCGACTGTATGGGGAGGTCGAGCTGTTCCGGACGGTGGCGGCGACCGCATTCTCCCCGGTGCCGGAGGTGGAGAGCCGGCTCGGGGTGCACATCGCCCGGATGGGACCGCTCCCGGTCGCCTCCGTACCAACGTTCGAGCGCGTCGTCCGCGCGCTCTTCTCGTCCCGGCGAAAGCAACTCGGGAACCTTCTGCCCCGGTTGGCGACTCCCTCCCGCGGAGCCGACGCGCTCGCCCGCGACGCCGGTTGGCCCGCGGACTGGGCGAGACTCCGCCCCGAAGACCTCCCGCCCGAGGCGTTCCTCGCACTGACCCAGCGCCTAGAGTGAGGTCGGCGGGCGGCGCCGGCTTATCGGCCCCGGGGACCTTCGCCGGTCACGACCGAGCTCTCGATTCCCACGACGCCCACGGCCGGGGACGGTCGGCGGTTCATTCTGGACCTCGACCTTCGGCTCGAACGATTCGACCAGGCGATCCTCATCGCCGATTGGAATCTCAGCACGGGACGCTCCTCTCACGGGTCGGAGGCTTGGCAACTCCGACGCGGTGCCCTGCTTTCGGACGAACGCATCCTGCGCTGGGTCCGTTCCGCCTCCCGTCGGCCGTGGCCGTTCCTCCTGCGGCGACGGCTCGAGCTGCTCGAACGGATCCTCCTCGACACCCAGGTCGAACAGCACCCGGACGTGGTGCGCGCTCGGAGCGCACTGGAACGTCGTGCGGTCGCGTTCCGGCCGCTCTGGAAAGGACAGCGGGTCAACCGTGCGGTGATCTATCGAACGGTCCGCGAGGACCCGAATCCCGCGAACCGGCGGCGAGCGTACTACGCACTGGAGCCGCTCTACCGGCCGATGGAAGGGGCCCTCCGCGACCTGATCCGAATCCGGAACGAACGGGCGCGCGCCCTGGGATACCGCACGTTCGCCGAGCTGCGTCTCGGTCACGAAGGATTCACTCCGTCACGGATCGAGGCGCTGGGGGAGGCGGTGACCCGCCACGCGAGGCCCTACCTTCATGCGATGCACGACCGGGCCCGAAGCGGGACAGACGCCGCCGGTTGGTACCCGTGGGATCCCCACTACGAACGACATCGACGCGCCTCCCTTCCGGTCGGGTCGTTCCCGATGCGTTCGATGCTCCCGACGATCCTTCGCGCCGTCAAGGAGTGGGGCTTCCCCACGGAGCGGATGCGATTCCGGGTCGTCTTCCACGACCTGACCGCCGGTGGGCTGACGCTCGCCCCGGACCCTCCCCGCGACGTTCGGATCCTGGTGCACCCCCAACCGGGGTGGCACGCCTACAGCGTAATGTTCCACGAAGTCGGCCACGCGGTCCACTCGGCGTCCATCCGGTCGCCCCGGCATCTGCTCCGCTGGCACGAGAACGTCCCGGGATTTGGCGGGTTCCACGAGGGGATCGGCAGCCTGTTCGAGGGGGTGGCGAAGAACGAACGGTCGCTGTCGATGCAGAACGGGATCTCCCGCGATCAGGCACGCTCCTTTGCGGCCGCGCGGCGCGACGACGAACTCGCGGAAGCCGCCTCGATCACGCACTGGATCCGGATCGAGCAGGCGCTCTACCGCGACCCCGACCGCGACCCGATGCCGGAGGCACATCGATTCGAGCGACGTCTGTTCGGGTACGACGAATACCCCGCGCACACGTTCGTCGATTCGTTCTACATCGACCTTCCGTCGTACGCGCCGAACTACCTTCTCGCGAAACTCTTCCATCACCAGTTGGCGAGCACCCTGCGCGAACGGTTCGGAGAGCCGCTCTGGCCGAATCGCCGCGTCGGACCCTGGCTGACCCGTAACTGGTTCGCGCCCGGGTCGCTCTACGACTGGGTTCCGCGAATCCGTGAACTGACCGGACGTCCGTTCGGCGCCCGGGCGTTCCAGGACTCGTTTTCCCATCCCGAAGGGTAGCCGCTGTCGGGACGAACCCCCGCTCCTCGGCCGGTCGACGAGCGTATTCATTCCGAGGCCCTCGGGAAGAGGCGGAGGCGGAGCACATGGAGGCCGGAGAGAGTTCCGTGGAGTTGCCGGGAAGTGAACGGCAAATCCTCGCGGGCGCACGCCGAACGGGGCCGACCGACCGGCACGAGATCGCGGAGGTCACCGTCGTCTTGCGGCGGGGCTCGCGGGCGGGACCGCCCCCGTCGCTCGAGGAGTTGGGGCGTCGACCGCTTCGGAACCGTACGCATCTCACTCGAGAGGAGTTTGCGGCCGCCCACGGGGCCCGCGCGGAGGACCTCGAGGTGGTCCGTTCGTTCACCAAATCTCGGGGGTTGAATATCGTCGCCGAGGACCCGGCGCGTCGCTCGGTCCGGATCTCGGGAACGGTCGAGA
>JAKIVU010000006.1:0-8452 GCA_022750375.1 Thermoplasmata archaeon | reverse complement strand
ATCGTCGCCGAGGACCCGGCGCGTCGCTCGGTCCGGATCTCGGGAACGGTCGAGAGCCTCGCCTCGGCGTTCGGAGTCGTTCTCGAAAGTTACGCCTATCCGGGCGGGACGTACCGCGGGCGACTCGGCCCGATCCGACTTCCTCCAGACCTGCGTTCCTGCGTGATCGCGGTTCTGGGCCTCGACAACCGGCCGCAAGCGAAGACCCACTTTCGTGTCCGCCCCGCCAGCGCCTCGGCCTCCACTTCGTACACTCCGCTAGAGGTCGGCGATGCCTACTCGTTTCCTGCCGACGCCGACGGGACGGGTCAGGTGATCGGGCTCATCGAACTCGGCGGGGGATACCGGCCGTCCGACCTCAGCCTATACTTTCAGGGACTCGTTGTGCCCGCCCCCCAGGTCACCGCGATCTCGGTGGACGGCGCGACGAACGCACCGACCGGAAGCGCGGACGGGCCCGACGGAGAGGTCGAACTGGACGTAGAGGTCTCCGGTGCGCTCGCGCCGGGGGCGCAGATCGCGGTGTACTTCGCACCGAACACGGACCAGGGTTTCCTGGATGCCGTTGCCACCGCGGTGCACGACACGACCCTCCGCCCGACGATCATCTCGATCAGCTGGGGAGGTCCGGAGGAGAGCTGGACCGCACAAGCGCGTACGGCGTTCGAGTCCATCTTCGAGGACGCCGCGAACCTGGGTGTCACGATCCTGGTCGCGGCCGGTGACAATGGAGCGGACGACGGCGGCCCCGGAGCGGGCCTCAGCGTGGACTACCCCGCGTCGAGTCCCGGGGTGGTCGCGTGCGGCGGAACGCGCCTGGAGCTGTCGGGTGCCGCGATCGGATCGGAGGTCGTCTGGAACGAGCTCGCGGCCGGTGAAGGGGCGACGGGCGGTGGCGTCAGCGTGACGTTTCCGCTCCCCTCCTACCAGTCCGGCGTGGGGGTACCGGTCGCACCGAACGGCTTCGTCGGTCGGGGCGTGCCGGACGTCGCGGGCGACGCCGACCCGACCTCGGGGTATCAAGTCCTCGTGGACGGTGCGCGCACGGTGATCGGTGGTACCAGCGCGGTCGCCCCGCTCTGGGCAGCGCTGATCGCCCGCATCAATCAGCTCCTCGGCAGCCCCGTGGGTTTCGTCAACCCGCACTTGTACGCCGTGGTCGCGTCCGGGGCGTTCCGAGCGATCACCTCGGGGAACAACGGAGGATACTCTGCCGGACCGGGGTGGAACGCGTGCGCGGGGCTCGGCTCGCCCGAAGGTACTGCGCTCGAGAGCGCTCTCCGAGGAGCGTAGCCTAAAGGTCGTGTCGCTCATCGAGGCCATCGGCGGGAGACGATGACCGACGATCGTCCCGGAGGATTTCTCACGCTGGGCGACCTCGAAGCCGCCGCGGCCGCGAAAGTTCCCGCAGAGGTCTGGGCGTTCGTGCAGGGTGGCGCCGGCGAGGAGACGACCCTGCGTGCCAATCGTGACGCGTTCCACCGCCGGACCCTCCGCCCCCGGGTGTTGACGGGCGTGGACTCGCTCGACCTTCGCACTCGCATCCTCGGACAGGCCGTGAGCGCGCCGTTCTTCGTGGCCCCGACCGCCTACCAGGGTCTGCTCCATCCGGACGGTGAAATCGCCACCGCGCGGGCGGCCCGGGATGCCGGGATTCTCGGCGTCTTCAGCACGCTCTCGTCGTGCTCCTTGGAGAGCATTGCCGAGTCAGCTCCGACCGGTGACCGCTGGTTTCAGCTCTATCTCCAGCCGGAGTTCGGCGCGAGCGCCCAGCTGGTCGACCGCGCGCAGCGCGCGGGCTACCGTGCCCTCGTGCTCACGGTCGACATGCCGGTGCTCGCCAACCGCGACCGACAGATCCGGGGTGGGGTCGCGGTCGACGCACCGGCGCCGGTCGGGAACGGCCCCGACGTTCAGGCGCCGTCCCGCGCCCCCATGCCCGACGGGGACCACTACACTCTCCGAAAGGAGACCGGCGCGACGTGGGAGATCGTCGACCGACTGCGGGCGCACACGTCCCTGCCGCTCGTCATCAAGGGGATCCTCACCGGTGACGATGCGCGGAAGGCGGTCGATCATGGCGCCCGCGCGGTCGTGGTCTCGAACCACGGGGGTCGCCAGCTGGACGGGGCACCGGCGGCTCTCGAGTCTCTGGCCGAGGTGGTGGCCGCGGTCGGGACGGAGGCGGAAGTCTACCTCGATAGCGGCGTTCGACGGGGCAGCGACATCCTGATGGCGCTCGCCTTGGGGGCGAAAGGGGTTGGGATCGGACGGCCGGTCCTTTGGGCGCTCGCGACCGGAGGAGAGCCCGGCGTCGCCCGCCTGTTCTCCCTCCTGAAGCTGGACCTAGCGACCGTGATGGCGGTCACGGGACGCACGAGCATCTCGGCGATCGACGCCTCCCTCCTCGGAACGCCCCGATGGTAGCCATGACCGCGACGGCCGACCGGACGCCGGTACGAAGGGTCCAGGTGGTCGACTCGCATACGGAAGGGGAACCGACGAGGGTGGTCGTCCGCGGGGGTCCCGAGCTCGGCGACGGACCCCTGCCGGATCGGCGGGACCGGTTTCGTGCCGGCCACGACCGGTTCCGCCGTGCCCTCGTGACCGAACCGCGCGGCACCGAGGGGATGGTCGGGGCGTTGTTGTGCGCTCCCCATGACCCGGCGAGCGCCTTCGGCGTGATCTTCTTCGACAACGCCGGATATCTCGGAATGTGCGGACACGGGACGATCGGGCTGGTGGTCACGCTGGCCCACCTCGGTCGACTTACGGCGGGCCGCACGACCATCGACACGCCGGTCGGCCCGGTGCCCGCCGAACTCCACGCGGACGGAACGGTCACGTTCTGGAATGTAGCGAGCTTCCGGCGAAGAGCAGCGGTCCCGCTCGATGTCCCCGGATTCGGGTCGACCGTCGGTGACGTGGCGTGGGGCGGCAACTGGTTCTTTCTCATCGACTCCTCGCCGGTCGCGCTGCGCGTGGACCACGCGGAGACGCTGACGGGATACTGTCGTGCGGTCCGCGCCGCGCTCGCTCGGAGTGCGATCACGGGCGATGGCGGTGCCCCGATCGACCACATCGAATTGAGTGGTCCCGCCGAACGGTCGGAGAACGACGCCCGAAACTTCGTCCTCTGCCCGGGAGATGCGTACGACCGCTCCCCCTGTGGAACGGGTACGAGTGCGAAGATGGCCTGCCTCGTGGCCGACGGGCGATTGAAGGAGGGGACCTCCTGGCGCCAGGAAGGGATCCTCGGCGGCGTGTTCGAGGGCCGCGCGGACCCGTCGCCCTCGGGGATTCGACCTCGCATCACGGGGGTCGCCCACATCACCGGGGAGGCAGAGCTGCTGCTCGACGACCGTGACCCCCTCGGATACGGAGTCCCCCCGTGAACGCGTCGTGCGGAGGTCGGAACGTCTCCGGGGACGCGATCCCATGACGCGCGTCCACGGAGCCTCGCTGTGGAACGGTGTCCTCGTTGCGATCACCACACCGTTCGGCGCGGACGGGGCGATCGACCGCGCCGCGTTGATCCACCACGCGCGTTGGCTCTCCGACCGGGGAATCGATGGGATCATCGTCGGCGGTTCGTTGGGGGAGGGCGGCTCGCTGTCGCTCGAGGAACGCACTTCCCTCGTCACGGACCTGGCCGCAGAACTCCCGGACCGCATCCCCGTGATCGCGGCGGTCGCCGGTCTCACCACCGCGAGCGCAGTCGACCAGGCGCGACGCGCCGCCGCGGTGGGAGCGCGCGGGCTCCTCGTGCTCCCCCCGTACGTATACCACGGAGACCGGCGGGAGACGAGCGCACACTTCTCTACCGTTTTCCGCAGCACGGCCCTCCCGTGCATGCTCTACAACAATCCGCCGGCGTACGGCACCGACGTCGGTCCGGAACAGGTGCTCGAACTAGCCACCGACCACCCGACGTTTACCGGGCTGAAGGAAAGCAGTGGGGATGTCCGCCGGATCACGGCCCTTCGCGCGTTGCTGGGAGACCGCATTGATGTGGCCGTCGGGGTCGACGATGCGATCTTGGAAGGTCTCCGCGCCGGAGCGGTCGGGTGGGTCGCCGGGCTCGCGAACGCCCTGCCCGACGAGTCCGTTGCCCTGTTCGCCGCGGGCCGAGCGGGCGACGAGTCCCGGGCGCTCGAGCTCTATCGATGGTTCCTCCCCCTGTTGCGCATGGACGTCGGTCCGAAATTCGTGCAACAAATCAAACTCGTTGCCGCGGAGATGGGCGTCGGAACCGCGCGAGTACGCCCGCCTCGCCTCGAACTCGATGACGCGGAGCGGGAGACCACGCTGCAGACCCTTCGAGAGTGCCTGAGCCGCCGGCCCGCCCGTTCGGGCGCGCCCGGCCCCCGCGAGTGACCGGCGCGGTCGTTCCATCGAGGCGTTCGATTCCGGTGGGACATCACGCGCCGAGGACGAGCGGGGCGAGGTCGAGTTGGACTGCACTCTCCGCGAGTCGCCGTTGGATCTTCGATAGCATCTCCGACGTGCTCGACTTGCTGCGACCCAGCCGCTCGGCGAGGTCGCTGATCGAGATCCCTCGCGGCGAGTTGAAATAGCCCGCGCTCAGGGCCGCGCGGAACAGGGCTTCCTGCGGAGCGGTCAGTCCTAGATTTCTGGCGAGCACGGGTCCGTGGTGCACCGCTTCGACGTGCCCCGCGCCCATCTGACGGGTCGTGTCCTTGAGCAGTTGCCGCACCTGGGATGCCTTGGCGATCGTCTCGAACCGCATCCATCCGTCCTGGATCGTGATCGGGTAGCGTGCCAGGACCTGGTGGTGCCGGATCAACTTCATCACGACCGGCATGCGCTGGATGAGTCGGTACATGGCACTCTCCGGACCCTCCGCGTGCACCTCCACACCGATGACGCCCGGGAAACGGCGGATCTCGTCCGTGTGGTCACCGGCCGACGGTCCGAAGACCCGTACATCCAGCAGGAGCAGCTCGGCCGGCAGCTCCAACCGATTCGCCACCTCGATGCGGAGTTCGGAGTGGATCCGGGAGAGCGCTCCCCCCAAGGCGGTTCTCGGCAGTTCGAGGGCCAGTCGGTAGACCGCATACGGTTCCGCTCCGCGCTCCCGCCGACGACGAAGGCCGGCGAGGGTGCGGGAACTCGGCGCGTCCCCTCTTCGGGGCGCCATCTTGCCCCTCACCGTAGACACATTCCCCTCGGCTGCGACCCGGTCCCGCGGCGGAACATCGACACCGACAGGGGAGAACGTCACAGCCGTATATGGCGCTCGAGCGGCAGGGGGGTTCGCTCCGCATGCCGTGAAGTAGCTCGACTGCTTGCCCGCGGGCCAGCGATGGACGAGGAACGGTGGTCCGCGGTCGACGGGTACCTGACCGATTTGTACATACCGGAAGACCCCGACCTGGAGGCCACGCTCCGAACGAGCACCGAGGCGGGACTCCCTTCGATCCAGGTCTCTCCCCCGCAAGGAAAGCTGCTGCAACTCCTGGCGCAAATCCGCGGGACCCGACGCATCCTCGAGATCGGCACGTTGGGGGGTTACAGCACGATCTGGCTGGCCCGGGCGTTGCCACCGGACGGGCGGCTGGTCACGCTCGAAGCGAACCCGCGGCATGTCGAGGTCGCGCGCGCGAACCTGGCCCGCGCCGGTCTGGCGAATCGGGTAGAAGTACGCGAAGGGCCGGCCCTCCATTCGCTTCCGCGACTCGCCGAGGACGGCAGCGGGCCGTTCGACCTCATCTTCATCGATGCCGACAAACCCGCCTACCCGGAGTATCTGTCGTGGGCGCTCAAGCTCTCCCGTCGTGGGAGCGTGATCGTGGCCGACAATGTCGTGCGCAAGGGCGCCGTGGCGGACCCGACGAGCCCGGACCCGAACGTGGTGGGCGTGCGCCGATTCCACGAGTTGCTCGCCGCGGAGTCTCGTGTGAGCGCGACGACGATCCAGACGGTGGGTAGCAAGGGGTACGACGGCTTCGCCCTCGCATTTGTTACGGCCGATCCGTAGCACGAGGGGGTCTTGTCCGCGGTCTGCCGCTCCCCTCCTCCGACGAAACTTTCCGCCACCTCGTGGGTTCACGTGACGCGCCGGCGCTAATCCCGGACTTCGCGGCCCTCGGTGTTATCCCGCCCTACCGTCTGAACCCGGCGTCTCATGCCGCTGCAAAGGGTCGACTATGCGTTCACCGCGAGGCTGCCCGCCCCCCGATCCGCAGCCTTTCGCTGGGCCACGGACTACCAACCCGGCGACCTCGCCCTGATGGGATTCGACGCTCGGCGGAGAGTGGAGTGGCTCACCCGGGACACCGTGCTTCTGACCGATACCTTCGCCTCGGACCCGTTCGCGATCGCTCCGGGCGGGAGGGTGACCAAGGTCAAGCTCGTGCACCTCTTTCCGCAACGCTGGTCGTGGACCTCTACCCACATCACGGGACCGACGAAGTATTCTCAATTCCTGTACGAGCTTGTCCCCGCCGGTCGCAACGCCTGCCGACTTCGATATACCGGGGTCCAGGTGGAACAAAAACCCCGCGCCGGCCGTGGCCCCTCCATCGCGCAGCGGGCACGTGATCTCACACGGGAAGACTCCCAAGGGTGGCGCCACCTCGCCGCCGCAATCGGTCGAGAGTTGCGCTGAGTCGCCCGGTAGGGCGAGGCGCTGCGAACACCCTCCGCCGCCGGAAGCGCGTCGATAGAGCCAGGGCTGGGCGGCGGGATCCGGTGGTTTGCGTTCGGGGGAACTGGACGCACCACCCGGCTCGGTCGGCCTATCTCCCCAGCCAAGGAGGGGTAAAGAGGCTGAATCGTGGGAACACGTCCCGGGCGAGGGCGGCTCCCTGCCGTGTGAAGAAGTAGACCTGTACCCGGCGATCTTGGCCCCGAACGTGTTGACGTTCCTCGTGGAGCATCTCGACGGCCACGAGACGACGCACCACCTTCGAGACCGCACCCTGGGTCACGGAACTATGCTTTAGGGCTAAAGCCCACGCCTCCTGCACTTCTGTCACTGGTGGCGGCCTAAGGTCAAACGACGTCCCACCGAAGAAGCATCCGATTCCCCGATGCCCAACTTTCTGACACAGGAGAGGGCGGCACCGATCACCGGTTCGCTCCCGGCGGCCGGTCAGATACCTCAGAAGATGGCGAAGGAGTTCGACTCGGATGATATATCTCTAGTCGAATGACTACTCGAATGGTTTTGTTTCATTCAGGGGAGGTTCTGTTTCAGCGGCGAGGTTTAGATTCAAAGCCGATATCCGCGGGGCCGGGTCGCCACTCGACGGAGAACTGGCGTTCGTTGCGCCACACGGCCTTGTGGCGACCTACGGAGTCTCCGCGGACAGTGCACTTGAATTCGTGTCCTAACCCCAATCGGAACAATGCGATAACTACTTCTCGCTCGAACGTGAATCACTCTAATTCCGTTCGGTGGTTTCTGCTACTGAACATTTGACTCGCAGCGGGCGCACATCCACCGTTCCCCATCGTCAGAATGCGAGAGTGATAATCTCGCTGGGATGAGGAGGCGCGTCCGCGACCATGGCAACATTGAGCATGCAGCCAGAAAGGGAGGCGGCCGGAGTAACCTCGAACACATCGTTGACATCAATCGGAACGGCAGTCCCGTTTCCCCAACCGCCGGCTGACGAGACGGATTGGTTCAAGCCGCTCGCAACCCCTTTCCAGCTGGATTCGGTGGAGTTGAACAACGCGAGTGATGTGCCGTTCGCGCTTAGCAACTTGACCGTAATATTTACAGACTGGTCAGTGGAGTCGGCAAAAGCGTAGAATTGTGTCCAAGCAGTAGTTACGTTGCCGCCATACATCCACGAAACCGTGAGGTTGTACGTGGCCGCCCCGTCGGATTGAGAAGCGTTCGTGATGTTGAGGTCGAATCCGAAGGGCGGGGCGCCTCCAGGTGGTGTGATGGCAGTTGGGTGGAAAAGAACCCCCGGGACTAGGGCAACAGTTGCACCGATTAAGCTGCCGACTATCAACGAAGCCAAAACCAAAGTGTTAAGCTCCGGATTCTGAGATCGGACTGTGTAAGGCGTTGCCGGTAGCGGAGTTCCAATGCTACCGCTACTTGAGCCTGACATTTCCGCAAACCGTGAATCGGCCTCCAAAGTACTAGGCACGCGGCTTCAAAGTAGGTTGTGGTCATCATGTCACCAGAGCCGTTTCAAATCGATGGACCCAGCGGCACCGAGTCCGCCCCAAAGTCGCCGCGCGCGAAGCCCAATCTGGGTTGCTCTGTTGAGCAAGCGGCTCGGGCCCCGCGGACTAGAGCCACCCATCGAGTGGCACGAACTCTCCCCCCCGCCGAATTGAAGTGCGTGGCGAGGAGATTGCCAACCTGCCGAACTCGGCGCAGAACCCGGAACTAGGCTCTGTGAGAATATCGAATCCTGTGAAAATATCGACGTGCCTGTGAAAGAATCGACCGTTTCGGGCTAAT
>JAKIVU010000005.1:73420-76383 GCA_022750375.1 Thermoplasmata archaeon | reverse complement strand
TGGCCTGACGCGGCCCAAGCGAAGGATCCGCGGGGTAGATGTGGCGGGCGAGGTCATCGCCGTGCGAAAGCCGGATTCGCGGTTCAAGGTCGGCGACGCCGTCTTCGGCCTCGGGAGCGGGTCGTTTGCCGAGTACGTGGCAGCCGACGAGCGCGAGCTCACGAACAAGCCGGACGGTGTCTCCTTCGACGACGCGGCCACTCTCGGAATCGCCGCCTTCACTGCCCTCCAGGCACTACGGGACCGGGGACACGTTCAGCCCGGCCAGTCCGTGGCGATCACGGGGGCGGGCAGCGGCGTCGGAACGTTCGCCGTTCAGCTCGCCAAGTGGATGGGGGCTCGGGTGACAGCGGTTACGCAGACCGACAACGTCGAGATGCTCCGTTCGGTCGGGGCAGACCTGGTCCTGGACTACCTCAAGGTGGACTTCACGCGCGGACCCGATCGCTTCGACGTCATCCTCGACGTCTCGGGACTGAACGGAATAGGGGCACTCATGCGGACCCTGAAGCCGGCGGGCACCCTGGTGGTTGTCGGGGGCCGGGGCGGCTTCAGTCGGATCATCCAGGCCGGACTTCGTCGCCGACTGCTTCGTCAGCGGGTCTGGGGCCTCCTGGCGAAGCCCAACGTGGAGGACATGGCGAAGCTGGGCAGTCTCGTAGCCGAAGGGAAGCTGAAACCCGTCATCGAGCACGTCTACTTGCTCCCGGAAGCGCCGGAAGCGATGGCCCGAGCCGAACTCCACCAGGCACAAGGAAAACTGGTCATTCACGTTTCCTGAGCCGCGCCGTTCGGCGATATCGTCCCCCGGTGACCCGGGATCCGTCGTATCGAGAGTAGGAAGTTTGGGCCCGAAGCGATGGGGAGCCGCGATCTGAGCGCGGCCTCGCGATTCACCCACGCCCAATGCGCAAGGCCGCTCCCGGCGCGTGGGCTTGCGAATTGTCGCGACTCGGCAGGGTCATGAGGGCCCCGCACGTCGGTTATGGGATGGGTTACGAGTTGACGGCCATCTGCGACGGATGCGGAGTACGTCTGAGTATCCGGCTAGACGCCTTCGGCAAGAAGTTCCCCGACCGGCCGCTGCCGGCCGGATGGACCCATGTCCATCGGGGTGGAGTACCGGGGGCGGTGACTCCCGAGATCGGGATCGCTTGCTCACGCGCGTGCCTCTCGAATGCGCGACGGACCCTCCTCGCACCCCGCTCTCGGAAGCCCGCGCGGCCGCGTCGCGAGGACTTTCGCAGGAAGGTCGAGTAAGAGCGGTCGATGGCGTTCTGAGCGCACCAGATCTCCGTCCCTGGGTTTCGAAGCGTGTCCGTCCTACCGAGTGGCTGGACGACGTCGTGGGTGGACGAGTACGCGACAGGTAGTCCGCGCTTTGTCACATGGACAGCGATAACCTGACCGCGCTGGGCGGCGGGGGAGGAACCATCGGGGGGGGGGGTCCTGGGCCACGACGTCCGAGTAGGGCGCTCTTGTCTGAGGCGGAAGTCCCGCGCCTTCCCAAGATTTTGAGCTCGGTGTCAGGAGTTTGTGCACACCCCCACGGTCGAAAACCCACCCCTTTCCGGAGGGGCTCTTAATTGGTTCATATCTCGAACGCTCGAATGGTCAAAAGTAGTCATTTCTCTGGGAGAAATCGGCGAAGGGCGTCGGAGGGGGTATTCGAACCCCCCGGGGGTTCAGACACGTAGCCTGCGGGCTGCCCTAAGGGTCGCGACTGCCCGAAGAGTCACACGCCCGCGGGAGAACCCGGTCCCTAGGCGCGGTCCTCTCGATCGCATTGAAGCTACTTCGCCGCGCGCCGGAACGAGGGGAGGCGCCCCAAGCCGGGCTCAGGAGGGGGCCCGGAACGAAGAAATACCATTACTACCATGATGACCATTGTGTCTGAAGCCGACGCGATTACAAGTATTCCGCTCCACCAGTCGACCCTTCGAGTCTTGCAGCGGGTCAAAAGCGCTGCTGAGACGTGGGACGAGTTCCTGATTAATGTCACGGATGACTATCTTTCCCCGTCCCTCCGGGCCGAACTCGATCAACGGTTGAAGTCCGATCGGATCGTGACGGGCGCAGAAGCACGCCGAGAATTCATGGAGCGTCGAAAGCGTGCCCGTTAAGGGGCCCGCACGGCGTGGTTGGCCCGACTTTACCGAAACCGCGTGGCGCGAGTTCCTCTCTCTCCCTCCGGAAGTTCAAGACCCCCTGGTAGCAGCTTTCCCAGAGTTCGTGGCCCATCCCACCCGGCCCTCGCCCACGCTGGACGTCGTCCCGGTTCGAGACGACCCAATCCGCTGGCGGCTCAAGATCCCAGGATATCGGGTCCTTTTCCGGGTCCGTCACGGTCGCGTCTTGATCGAAGAGATTGAGCCCCGCACCGGGTCTACCTATGTTCGGTTCGGTCGCTACGCGTCCGCCCACTCTCGAAAGCACTGAGCTGAAACCGCCTCCACGAGCCCGTCGCTAGAAGCCGGTTCGAGCAGCCAGCATACGGCCTGCTATCGCAGAACACGGTCCATCGTTGGCAGTCCCAACTTGATTTCGTCATACTGAGGGTTCGAGAATTCTAATCACCCGACGAGGGATACGACGCTGGGACCTAGCATGAAACCGGAGGAGCTCGCAGAATTTATGCAGACACTAGACGATGCTTGGAACGCCGGACCCAACAGCAAGCTGTGGGATACATTCCGCAAGCGGCATACGGAGGATGTTGCAGTTTACTGGCCCGGCCAGCCAGAACCCACGAAGGGACGGCACAATCATGACCTGGAGGCCGTGGAGTTCTTCAAGACCTTCCCGGACAACCACCTGGTCAATCGCCCATACAAGATCTTCTTCGCCGCAGGAAATCACACCTGTTCCGTGGCGGACTTCACGGGAACGATGAAGGGGCCGATGAAGGTTGGCGGCAAGACGATCCCGCCGACCAACCGGAGCTTCAAGGTCGAGTTCTGCAC
>JAKIVU010000005.1:0-73320 GCA_022750375.1 Thermoplasmata archaeon | reverse complement strand
TGCGCATTGAAGAGCTTCTTGGGGTCGGGAAGGCTCGAGCCCTCGACGAAGCTGATTCGGACGCGCCCCTTCAGGGGGATGAGGATGCAAACGATGCCGCCGTGCTCGAACACGGCCGCGCCGAGCGGACTGCTCGGCTTCCTCCACTTGACGGCCTCTACGATCTCGGGGTCGCCCGCGTGGATGATCTCACGGAGCCTGGCAAGGATGACCCTGCGCTCATCTGGGGTGGCATCGATGATGGCGTCGACGTCGCGGTTGGGACCGGGCATTTAACCCGTCAACCGGGGCACGAGTCTTCATGGTTTCTGTGCTGTCAGGGTGCAAGAGAGCCCCATCGAGCAGGCCGTAGACCTCACGACACCCGACCGCATGGACCTCCGCGATCGGTGGCCGTCCGGATGGCCGCTGAGGGGATTGGAGCGACTGCCGATACCGGTGGCAACGGACCCTTTTCCGGCAGGGCCATTGGCGGATTCAAATCCCCTGCACTCAAATGGTCGAACTTCGTCGTTTCTCGGCGGTAAATCGACGGAAGATGTCGGAGGGGCACACTGCTGAGTTCTTCATATTCTCGACTTGGGGGTCGGCGAGAAAGCGCGATTGCGCGACTACGTGAATGTGAGATAACGGCGCTCTCGCATTCAGCGGTACTCCGGAGCGAAAGTGCACCTGAAGCATCCCGGCGGCTGGGTGCATGAGGTGCACCTTGCCGCTCCTCCTGGGGGGGATCGGGGCCAGGCACCGCACGATTCTTCCGATTCTTACACCGAGCCCTTGGGCGACCCACCCTTCTAATCGGGGGCACCTCCGTTACACAACCCCCTCGTTACAAAACGGTGCGAGCGGACGACTTCGGACCCTCTTGTCACAAAACTAGCATGTTTCCTGAGGTGGCCCGCCGAATGGTTCACGCCCCCCACCTTACGGCAGCCCAGCGCCGGGCGACGGGGGAGGGATCTACGCATCGGGCGGCGGCGCCGAGGGCACGGTTAGGGGAGGGCCCTTCTTGCGGCGTCGGAGCTCGACCGCTGCCACCACGCCCAAGAGCACGACTAGTGCGATTCCGGCGAGCAGAGCGTATGCTTCGATGGGCGGGAGGCCCAGGATTTCTGGGGAACCCGTCCCGTTGGTCGGGGGAGAGGTCTGCGTCGCTTTGAAAGTGATCGCCTGGGAGACAGCACCGCCCTGCACATCCACGGACCCCGTGCTCGGGGTCGCCGCGTATCCCGTCACCGACTCGACCTCGAAGGCGAAACTGCCGTTGGCTTGGGTGAAGTTGATCCACGCCGAGGAGGAGGTGAGCAGGGATGCGTTCAGGGTCACCCCCCACAGGGTTCGGACCGGCAGCCCGGACTCTTCGAAAGTGACGACGTATCGACCCGGTCCGGGAGTTGGGGAGAAGGATACGGCCTGCATTACCGGGCCGCCGAGCACGGACAAGTTCCCGTGGCCGGGATTCGCGAGGTATCCCTCGACGGGTTCGATCGCGTAGGGGTAGGTCCCGTTCGGTTGCGCGGCAAAGGAGAGGGTATCCGTCCCGCCGTCGGTCATCCCGCTCGCGGGAACTGCGTTGAAGGTCACCGACCAGGTCAGGCCCGAGGGGAGTCCGGTCTCCGCGAACGTCACCGGGTACGTCGGGGGTGGGACCGCCTGGTCGATGATCGAGAGAGTGCCCTGGCCGGTGTTACTGACGTAGGTGGCCCCACGGCCCCCATCGTAGGCGATCGCGACCGGTTCGCTTCCCACCGCAACCTTCGCCACCACCTGGTTCGTCGCGTCCGAGATCGCGCTCACATTGTTCGATAGGTAGTTTGTGACGAGGACCGTACCCTGAGCCGGGTCGAACACGAGCCCATAGGACGTGCCCGCCATCGGGATCACGGCCACGACGGTGTTCCGCGTATCGTTGATGACGCTCACGTTGTCCGAGACGAATCCCGCGACGAAGACCTCTCCCTTGGCGTCGTCGTACGTGGCGGCGAAAGGCGAGCCGGGGACCGAGACGTTCGCCACGACCTTGTCGGTGGCGTCCGAAATGATGCTCACGTTGTCGGCGGCACCATCCGTGACGAAGACCTCCCCCGTCCCCGCATCGTACGCCACCCCGTTCGGATCGCTTCCGCTTCCCAGCGGCACGGTCGCGACCACCTTGTTGGTCGCGTCCGAAATGACACTCACATTCTGAGAGTTCTGGTTCGCGACGAACACTTCGCCCGACCCGCTATCGTAGGCTATGCCTCCGGGAGTCAGCCCGACCGGGATGGTGGCCAAGACCGAGTTTGTCGCGTCCGAAATGACGGAGACATCGTCTCCGCCGGTGTTCCCCACGAATATCTCCCCTTTGCCGCCGTCGTACGCGACCCCATACGAGCCCCGACCCGCCGGAACCGTTGCCACCACCTTGTTCGTCGAGGCGGAGATCACCTCCACAGCGCCGTTGGCGTTGGAATAGGTGCCGGAGTTCGCGACGAAGAACTCTTCCCGGCCGCTGTCGTACGCTACTCCTTGAGGAAGTGCTCTGACCGGAATCGTCGCGACGACCGTCCCCGTCGGCCCCGAGATAACGCTCACGTCACTGGAATCGAGATTCGCCACAATGAGCTCCATTTTCCCGCCGTCATACGTCAGTGCCTGAGGATTGGTTCCCACCCCGCTGGTCCCGACCACCTTGTCGGTGATTTCCGCGATCGCGCTCACGTTGTTCGAGTCGAAATTCGCGACGAATACTTCCCCCAGGTCGGGATCAAATGCTGCGGATTCCGGGGCCATTCCAACATTGACGGTGGCGATGACCGTGAAGCTGGTGTCCGAGATCACGCTCACATTGTTCGTTTCCGCATTCGCGACATAGACCTGGTTCTCATCGCTGTCGTACGCGACACCCGCGGGGTTTCCTCCCACCGGTACGGTCTTGACCACCGCTTCCGACAAGCCCCCGAGCACGCTCACATTGTTCGACTCGATGTTGGCAACGAAAACCTCCCCCTCCCCGCCGTCGTACGCGACCGCTTGGGGGCTGGTTCCTACCGGTATGATCTTCAGTATGGCGTCGTTCGTGTCGTTGATCACCGCCACTGTGTTTGAAAGAAATTCCGTGACGAAGACAGTGGCCTGCTTCGAGTCGTAGGCAACACCGAACGGGTTGCTCGCCAACGGGATCGTCGCCACCACGGTGTTCGACGTGTCGTTGATTACGCTCACACTGTCCGTGCCTTCATTCGCGACAAAGAGCTCGCTCTTCCCGCTGTCGTACGCGATCCCCTGAGGGGAGCCCCCCACGGGGACGGTGGCAATCACGACGTTCGTCGTGTCGTTAATCACACTCACATTGTCCGAGTACTCGTCGGCGACAAAAACCTCCGACTTCCCGCTATCATAGGCGACGGCGGCGGGGCCCTGGCCGTAGCCGGCGAGGAAATTTCCGGGAAAAACGGTGTCATTCAGCAGGACCAGGGTCTGGTTCACCACGGGGGGCCCCTGAGGCGCCGGGGTGGAAGGATGGCCCATGGCGTGGCTCCGGGCAGGGAACACCCAGCCCGCTCCCGTGCGCGCCGCGCCTACCTTGGCGGAATTCTCCGCGAGCCCCCCGGTGGATTCCCCAGTGATCCGGGGAAAGCTCCAATGACCGGTCGGATTCCCGAGGGCGTTCCCCGTGCCGGAGATAACGACGAGAAGACACCCTGCGACGATCGCAACTCGCCAGAGTTCCCGATCACGTTCCACACCCGACAAGACATTCCCCCTCGGGCCGGGTGAGTAAGGCATCGGGGCGGGCGGCATAAGTTGGTGGTTTCCCCCTATTAGAGAAGCCGTCTCTGAGCCGAGCCAAAGGCTCGACTGGAATCGATGTTGCTCTCGAGGGTCAAACAGGGAGATCGGCCCCCGGGAGTTCGAGTGCGATGAACGACGGCGAGGAACGCACCCGGCCGCTGAGGTGAGCGAGCGGCCGAACCCTGTTCGGAAACCCACCCGTTGATGGAGGGCGTGCGCGGCCGATCACAGGACCGGGACAAGCTCGGGCAAGAGCGCGAAGCGGGACGAGCCCGCGGCGCCGTCAGAATGACTTCTGAATCTTCCGTTAGCGGGGGGGGAAATCGGCGGCCGGAAGGCGTCGTGAGCTCACGGATTCCAGACGGGGGCGTCGAGATCGCGAGCCTGCGCAAGCCATGGAGGCTTGGGCAGGGGTGTGCCGTCCATTTGGGCGGACAGCCGGTCGAGGAACGTCTTGAAACCCCGCACGAAGATTTCGGCCGTTGGGCGAGTTAGCTTCCGGTGGGTCATGACCAGCAAGGTCCCCCCCTCGGCGGGGCTCAGCTCCCAGCGAACGATCGACATCTCTCCCTTGGGTTGGTTGGGTCCTGGCCGCAGGTTCCACTCGTACTCGTAGGTCCGGGGTGGACGCCATTCCAGCACTCGCCCCATGGCGTGAACCCCGTTAGGGTGTTCCATCGCGAGTCGACCCCCCGGTGAATCCTCGCGGGTCACCTTGACCATGAACCATACCTCGACCTTCTTTGGGTCGGTGACGGCGGACCACACATCCTCGATGGGGTGACGAAGCAGGCGGCGGAAGACGATGCTCGCCTTCTCTTTGTCCACTTGCAGGATTCCGGGGCCTCCCACATCTCCGTGGTTCATGCTCTGAGATGGGGTTTCGGTCATGCTCGCTTCCCCCGGGCGGCCGGCTTCGTGCCATCCAAATAGGCCTCGAGGGAGTCCAACTCAGTCCCCCAGAAGACTCGGTATTTGGAGATCCATGCGTCGACTTCTGCCAACCGCTCGGACCGAAGTGAGTAGTAACGATGCTGGCGCTCTTGGCGGACCCGCACCAATCCAGCCTCGCGAAGTACCCTCAGATGGCGTGACAGCCCCGGTTGGCTCATCTGCGGGAATGCCCGCCCTAGCTCGCCGGCCGCTCGTTCCTTGCGGGTGAGTAGGTCGAGCACTTGTCGACGAGTCGGGTCCGCCAAGGCCGAGAAGACATCCCGCTCCATGCTGGATGGACGGAGCATAACGGACACATTAATTAGGCATCCCCCGCCTCGCGTACTCACCGGAAATCAACGTGCTATCGGCTGAAAGACTCTTTGAGTCATATCCACGATTGAGAGCAGTAACGTATATATCAAAAGAGTTATGCAGTGACGCGCGCGAGCGATCGCGCAGCGAGCAAATGGAAATGGCAGTGTCCACAGTGACGCCCAAAAGCCGACTGAAGAACCCCGCGATGATCATTCCTGAGGCCATGGCCCCGTTGCAGGGACTCGGGCAGCTACTGAGCCAGCTGAAAGGCTCGCCCGCGCGGGCGCTCGCTTTGGCCATGCTCCGGGCCAGTCAGCTGAATGGTTGCGCGAACTGCCTCGCTGCCAGTTGTTGGCAACTGAAACAGCTTGGGGAGACCGACGAGCGGCTCCTCGCCGTCTCGGCGTGGAGGGAATCGCCACAATTCACGGCCCCGGAACGTGCGGCTCTCGCCCTCGCAGAGGCGGAAACGCGCTTAAGCGACCGTTCGGACCCCGTGCCTGACACTGTCTGGGATGAGGCGGCGCGTCACTTCCAGGAACGGGAGCTAGCGTTCCTCGTGCTCGGGATCGCCATTCAGAATCTCTACAATAGGATCAACGTTACCACGCGACAGGCCGCCCCGGAATGGGATGCTAATGCAGCCAAGGAATGGGCTGCGAAGAACAAGGGTTGAACCCTGAAGGGGGGCGGAGGTTCCCGAATCCCCGCCTCAGGGCGGCACCCGACCTAGGACGCACCCCCTACGGTCGATCAACTAGCCCTTTCTGGAACGACCGTTGACGGGTTCAGATCCCCTCCAGACAAATGGTCGAACTTCGTCGTTTTTCGGCGATAAATCGGCGAAAGATGTCGGAGGGGGACACTACTGAATTCTTCATATCCCCGACCGGAAGGATTTCGTCCCGTCGGTTTTTCCGGCCCCGACCCTTTCCCCGATTCCAACATAGTAATCTATATGGTGACCATACGCTATCCCATTGCCAATGATCACGACTATCCAAGTTACACCGACCACCCGCGAGCGGCTGGCCGCATTGAAAAGCTCGCCGCGCGAGACCTACGATGAGCTCCTGAACAAGCTGCTGGCCCTAGTCCCGCAGGGAGACGATGAAGGAACATACAGCGATGCGTTTCGGATGGGGTTGCTGAACGCCAGACTGGACATCCGGTCGGGCCGGGTAACGGCGCACGAGCAGGTCAAGAAGCGGTTGGGCCTCTGACGGCGTGGTCGATCCAGTGGTCGGACACCGCTGTTCGCGATCTGCACAAACTCGATCGAACGGTAGCCCGAAGGGTTGTAACTCGTCTCGAGGCAGCCGCCTTGGCCCCGACCCACTATTTCACGAGATTGGCGAGCTCGGACGAGTTCAAGCTTCGTATCGGCAGCTATCGCCTCCTGGCCGTGCTCTCCCACGCAGAACAGACCATTCTGGTCGAACGCGTGGATCACCGGTCGCGAATCTACGGCCGGTAACCCTGGTCCCTTAGCCGCCCATCATCTCCAGGAAAGGCCCCCTCAGTCGAATCCGGCGCCTCCAGTGACCCGGGCTCAATCCAAGAAAGACCATTCTCGAGGCGGGACCTCCGCCCGCGGACTTGCCGCCATCATGTTGGTCGAACTTCGTCGACTCCCGGCGATAAATCGGTGAGAGATGTCGGGGGGGACACTACTGAATTCTTCAGTTCCCGTACGTTCCGGTCGACCAGCGCAGGCACCCGGCCGACGGGAAGTCCTGGTCCTTGATCGAGCTTCGATCAAACGGACGGACGAGCATCACCCTTCTGACGACGGATTCGATCCCTTGCGTAGTAGGGCCATCTCATGCCACACCACTCCTGGGGTGTGCGGAAGGGGTTCGACCTTCCCGCTCGGAACGAACCCCCGGCTGCGGTAAAGGCGCACCGCTGAATCGGAGGAAGGTACAACTCCCAGACGAACTTCGGACGATGGGTGAGACGTTTCCACCCATGCGAGAATCGCGTCGAGTAGTTTCCCTCCCAGGCCGAGGTTCCGGTGGCCTGGCTCGACCCACATCCCGTAGATGTGAGTGACATCTTCCTCCGACAACGCGCCCACCATCCCGATCAGCGGGCCGTTGATCTGCTCGGCCACGAGGACCGCCATTTCGGGGGAAACAGCTCCACGGTGCGCCCAATCGGTCCATTTCGCGCCGTCGTCTCTGGATTCCCGGTCGAACGTGGATGCAAAGGACATTGGGTCCGTAGTTAGGGCCCGAAGGCGCAATTCTCGTAACGCATTCCTATCCGATTCCACAATTCGACGGATGACTATCCTCGGTTCGGTGCCGGGGTGTTCGTTCATGGGGGAAGCACCGCTCGGGAGAGACGAAAGTCCGGCACACCATAGCTCTTCCCGGAATCGACTAAGGGTGTCGGAGGGGGACACTACTGAATTCTTCATGTCCCCGACATGGGGTCCGCAAGAAAGCGCGAATACGGGACTACACGACATCAAGAAATCGCGATCGCAAGACTACCAGATACGGTTGGGCTTACTGGGCGCGAGGTGAGCTTTGCCCACTGAGTTGACTCACACCTGTTTCAGGACCGGGACTTAATCTAACGGGAGCGGATTTCGAGCCGTGGCTCCGACCCGTCGTCTCGCCGCCATCATGTTCACGGATATGGTGGGCTACTCGGCTCTCGCCCAGCGGGACGAGCCCCTGGCCATCCATCTTCTGGGAGTCCAGCGGGCGCTCGTGCGTCCGGTCTTCCAGTCTCATGGTGGCCGAGAGGTCAACCGAATGGGTGACGGGTTCCTCGTTGAATTCCCCAGTGCGCTACAGGCCCTAGAATGCGCAATCGACGTGCAGCGCACGCTCCTCGGACACAACGAGCGTTCCGCATCCGATCGAGTGGAGCTGCGGATCGGGATCCACCTCGGCGACGTCGTCGACCAAGCGGGCGACCTCCTCGGAGATGCGGTGAACATCGCTGCGCGCATCGAGCCCCTCGCGGAGACCTCGGGGATTTGTATCAGCGGTCCCGTGTTCGACCAGGTTCGGAACAAAGTGCCCTACTCGTGCATCCAGCTCGAGCACGCATTCCTGAAGAACATCGACACCCCGATTTCCGTCTACAGCGTCGACCTTCCCTGGCACGGACCCTCCGCCGCCCGGATCACTCCTTGGACGGACCGCGAGGCGGAGGTAGAGACCCTAAACGGAGCCCTCAAAGAAGCTGCCGCTGGCCGTGGCCAAGTGATCGCACTCTCCGGGGAGCCCGGGATCGGGAAGACGCGCCTCGCCGAAGAGACAATTCGACGCGGGAGCGCCAAGGGGTTCCGCACCCTCCACGGGCGGGGAATTCAAGACCAGGTCGACATCCCGTACGGTCCGTGGGCCGAAGCGATCCGGGGTTTTGTCCGGGACGCGCCCGACCCATTGCTGTACAAGCTGTGCACCAAGTGTCAGGCTGCGGTGGTGAAGCTGGTCCCGGAGCTGGTCGACCGCGTGGGCCCGAGTCCCTCACCGGCGGCGCTCGAAGCCGAACAGGCCCGGCTGGCGTTTTTTGAGGGTGTTACGCAGTTTGTCCGGAACCTTTCCCAGGAAGGTCCGTTGCTCTTCCTCCTTGACGATATCCAGTGGGCCGACGCCGCCTCGCTCCGATTGATCGAGTACCTGGCGCGACAGGTACCGTCCCTTCGTCTGCTGTTGATTCTCAGCCATCGCGATTCTGACGTCACGGAAAGTGATCATCTTCGTGCCATGCTTTCCGAACTGAGAAAGGAACACCTGCTCCAGGACGTTCCGGTCAAACGGATGTCCGCGGAGCCGTCCCAACGCCTCGTCTCCGCGATTCTCAGCGGAGAGGCCCCGCTCCCAGGCCTAGTGGGCATCGTCCATGAGCGAACCGGGGGGAATCCGCTGTTCGCCGAGGAGCTCCTAAGGTCCATGGTCGAGGAACAGCAACTGGTTCGCCGCCCCGAAGGTTGGACCGTGCAGCTCACCACGGACGTCGGGATCCCTTCGTCGATGCGGGAGCTCATTTTGCGTCGGGTCGGCCGGGTTAGCGAGGAATCCCGTGCCGTTCTCTCCACCGCCTCGGTCCTCCGGGGGGAAATCGACTTCGACCTCCTCCTCCACCTGAGCGGAATGGAGGAGGAGTCGCTGATCCGTTCCGTCGAGGAACTTCTTCGAGCCCGACTGCTCCGGGAGAGGGAGTATGAACCGGGCCACCCGATGTACCGGTTCGCCGACGACGAAACCCACGCGGTCCTTTACCGGGAGTTTTCGCTCGCCCGTCGCCAGCGGCTTCATCTGAAGGTCGCCCGACTACTGGAGGAGAAGCACGCCGGTAACCCGGACGCGATCGCCGCCCAACTCAGTGAACATTTCTGTCGGGGAAACGATCGTCCGAAAGCTCTCCAGTACTCGGCCATCGCGGGGCACCAAGCTGCTGCGGTCTTCGCCCACGAGGAGGCAATCCGATACTATGAGACCGCTCTCGAATTGATGAACGAGCTCCAAGGGTCGGGCCGGGGCCGCTCCCGTGAGCAAAATCTGGAACGCGCCCGCCTGCTGGAGTCACTGGGTCACGAAGCACCGTTTCTAGCGCAATTTTCCTCGGCCGCGAGCCGACTGGAAGAGGCCGCTCGACTGTACGAAGAGCTCGGCGAGCGCATCTCGGCCGGGTCGAATCTGCTCGCGGCGGGCACCATTCGTGCATGGATGTTACGGTCGTTCGAGGAGGGCCTTGCCCTCATGCTCCAGGCCCGGGCGCTCGTCGAAAGCGAGCCTGAGAGCCGGTTGCATGCGGACCTTTGCCTTCACCTCGGGGCTGTGGCCGCAGAAATGGAGCTCCCTCAACTTCCCTCGGCGCGGGCGCTCCTAGAGCAAGCACTTTCGGTCGCGCGCGCCACCCATGCATCCGACCTTGAGGCGAAGGCGCTCGTTGACTTGGCTTGGCTCGAACCCCCCGAAGGCCGGGAGACAGCTCGCCGCAATCTCATCGCGGCCTTGGAGCTGGCGCGCCGGCAGAACCTGGTGGATGGTCCCTCGGTTCTATGGCAGTATGTTTGGGGAATGGTGTGGATGGACGGCGATACCGTCGGTGGGATCGGTACGATAAACGAGGGAATTCGATGGTGCCAACGAATTCGAGATCGCGGAAGCGAGATGGGATTCGAGGGGACCCAGTTGCCGATTGTTTTGTTGTTGACCGGGGAGGTCGACCGCGCGGCCGCCGGTGCCCGAGCGGGAGCGCAATTTCACCAGGAGGTTGGGATCCCGAACGTTCTAAACTCCGAGGTCCGGGCCCATCTCGAGCTGATGGCGGGAAATCTGGACCAGGCCGCGGCCCTGCTCGACTCGACGAGGACGTTGCTCCGGATGGGTCCCGACACCGCGCAGGCCGTCTACGAGAGCTATTTGGACGGGTGGCTCCAAGAAGAGCGAGGAGACCCCACCGGCGCTTTGGCAGCCCTCGAGTCCGGCATCGTCCGTTGCGACCGGAGGGGATATCCCGCTATCCTAGCGACGCTCTGGGCACTGCCACTCGCTCGTGCCGTCACCGTCTCCCTGAGTCTTCCGGACCGCGCGGAGGCCGAGCGTCGCGCGTCCCTCTTCCGTGAACGACTGGACCGGATCGCGGATCGAATCCCGGTGCCGGCGAATCGAGGCCTTGCCCTGCGGGCTAGGGCCGCGTGGGAGACCCATCGAGGACAGACACAGGATGCGATCCGCGCGCTCGAAGAGGCGGTGACCTGGTGGAAACAGGCCGGGTGGCCGTACGAGCTGGCCCTGACCTTGTACACGCTCGGCGTAGCCTACGAACAGTCAAAGGATTCGAGGAGCGCCGGCCGTGCGTTCGACGAGGCCCTGGAACTGTTCACCCAACTCCGGGCCGGCCGGGACATCGAACGCGTGCGAGCCCGGAAGGCGCGGCCGCCGGCGTGAGTGTCGCCACCAACCGGGAAACCTCGAAGTCGATCGGTAGGTCGGAAATCCGGCGGAGCGCCGGTCGAAACTGCCCCGGAATCTCGGAACTCTTAACTAACGCACCCTCCTGAACCTCGATATGCCCCAATGGGCGATGGTATTCCCGGTGCTTCCCGGCAAGAGGGAGGCGCTGCGGAACCTGCTAAAGGCTCTGGCCGGCCCAAGATACGCCGAGTACGATGCGGCCTCGCGGCGATGGGGATTCGAACGGGACACCTGGTTCTTGCAAACCACCCCGCAGGGGGTCCTCATCATCTACTATGGGGAAGGCGCGGACATTCCGAAGGCTTGGAGAGACTGGGCGACGTGCAACGACCCGTTCGACCTTTGGTTCAAGGAACAGTTGAAGGACATCACGGGGATCGATTACAACCAACCCTCGAATTTCGAAGGGCCATGGCCCGAGCAGATCCACAAGTACCGCTTCGACGATCGATGATCCAACAGGGCGACCCTTCCCGAGGGTCCCGCATCACTTTCGTGGGAACCCGAAAAGCCCTCTCCGGGCACTGAGAGAACCGCTGTCGCCACCGATTCTCGGAACGTTTAACTACGCTCGGTCTCTGAACATCGGTGTGGCCCAGTACGCGACGGTTTTTCCTGTGCTCCCCGGTAAGAGGGAGGCGCTGAGAACCCTCCTTAACCAGCTCGCCGGCCCGAGATATGCAGAGTACGACGCCTCCTCCAAGCGGTTCGGGTTCGAGAAGGACACTCAGTTCCTGCTCACCACACCGAATGGGGTCCTGATGGTCTACTATGCAGAGGCCCCGGACATTCCCAAGTCCTTCCGAGCGTGGGCGTTGTCAACCGACCCGTTCGATCTCTGGTTCAAGCAACAGATGAAAGAGATCACAGGGATCGATTTCAACCAGCCTTCGGACCTGCCAATACCCGAGCAACTCCACAAGTACGGATTCGACGACCGCTGATCCTGAACCGGGCGAGCCCGCTCCTGGAAATCACTCCCGTGGTCCATATGCGTATCCTCCCGAACTGGGGCAGAGACCACCTCAAAGTCGAGAGGGCGGAGGACGTGCGGCTGAAATGTTCAAATCCGCCACGCGCGAATATTCAAGTGTCGTCGTAACTCAGCGAGAAATCGTCGAAAGATGTCGGAGGGGGGATTTGAACCCCCGACCCCAGGATCTCTCCCGGGACGCGTAGCGCGTCCCGCTATGAGTCCCGTGCTCTACCGGGCTGAGCCACTCCGACAGGAAACGGACGCGCCATCCGGCGTGCTCCAGCCCTACGCTACCGTGGCGTCCCCGCCGTCGGCGACCGGGGCCACCGCGTCGGGGGCCGTCGGCACCTCGGGAAGGGCGGTCGGTTCGGGCAACGGGAGCTCGTCCGCGATCGTGCCGAGCACTTCCGACCGCCGGATCTCGATCTTCTTCAGCGGATAGAGTGTCTTCAGCCCATGGGCGAGGACTTTCGAGAGCTCCCCCTGGAGCATCTCCCGGACGAACTCGGGAGACGACCGCTTCGCGGCCTCCTCGAGGAGGATCGACACCATCTTGTGGCGTAGTTCGGCGCGGAGCCGGGTCTGGAGTCGTTGCTCGCCGACCGCCACCGGCTTCAGGATGATCTGGACCCCGTCCTTCGTGGTCACGGTGAGGGACAGATCGATCTTGGAACGCTTCCGGCGCGCGAGCCGGCGGACGTAGTCGGAGGTCAGCTCGTGGCCGATGAACCGGGCTTCGGCGACCCCATCGCCGCCGAGGCGCTCGATGCGGAACCGCAGCTTGATGTGGGCTTTCCCGGAATCTCCGCCGCCCGACAGTTCAGGAAGCGTGGTCTCGAGCGTGCGGCCGATCACCTGCTCGGGTTCGGTCGCGACCGTCTCGCCGAGCTCCACGTGCTGGAAGAGACCGGGGGCGCGGACCTTGAACCAGTGCTTCGACCGCCACTTGTCCTTGACGGTCCGGGCCATCGCCGGCTTCTTCGCCGGGCCTTCCTTGTCGGCCATCGTTTCGCGAGGCCGCGGAGCGGGGTGCCCTACTTAACCATGTCGAGCGGATTTCTGACGAGGAAATCTCCCGCAAGGATTCGGGCCTTCCTCCCCTCCCGTCCTCGCGCGCCCTGAGCAAGGTAATAACCCAAACCCAGTTCGGCGCGACGTGGTCGATTCGGCCCTCCCGGCGCCGGCTCCCGGAACTCACGCCACGGCCGCCCAACTGAAATCCTCCCGCGTGACGGTGGCGAGCCCGGCCGAACGGTTCCGGGGGGAGATCCTTCGGACGCTCGAGGGGTTGCGCGCAAAGGGCCTCGACCGGAACGAGGCGGTCCGAGCGTTGTTCCCCGGAACGGTCCTTCCCGAACCTACCTACGAGGACCTCCTCACGGCCCTCGTCTCGGGTGCGCATGTGCTCTTCTTCGGGCCGTCCGGCGCTGGCAAGACGAGTCTCGCGAAGGACCTGTGGAACCTCTTCCCCAAGGGAGTCTGGACGGTCGACGGTTGCCCGGTGCAGGACCATCCGCTCAGCATGGTCGACCCCGCAGTCGCCGCCCGGTTCCCGGCGTGCCCGATCTGCGAGCGACGATTCGCACCGAACGGCGACCCGACCCGGTTCGACCCTGCGTCGGTTGACCCGGCGAAGGTCCCCGCCAGCTACGTGCTGCTCCGGGAAGGGTACGGATACGCCCGACTGCAGGGCAGTTCGGAGGTCTTCCCCGACCACTTGACCGGCAACATCAACCTTCGAAAACTCGAAGAGGTCGGCGACCCGATGAGCCCGCTCGTCTTCGAGCCTGGAAAACTGCTGCAGGCGAATCGCGGCTTCCTCTTGGTCGACGAGATCGGAAAGCTGCCGCTGGGCACCCAGAACGTGTTGCTCCAGGCGCTGCAAGAGGGGACCGTAACACCCTCCAAGTCGCGCGAGAGTTTCCCGGGACTGTTCGTCGCGGTCTGCACGTCCAACCTTTCGGACCTCGACAACATCAACGACCCGCTGTCCGACCGTCTCACCAGCCTGCACATCGGGTACAACGACCGCCACGCGGACAACCGTCGGATCGTCGCCCTCGGACGGAGCGACGACCCGACCCAGTACGTTCCAGAGGTGCTCACTGATGCCGGGGTCCGCGTCATCGAAGCGTGGCGCCTGCGGATGAGCGAGGACAATCCGGACATCGGGGAGGTCGGGTCGAACCGCACGCTGCTCGATGTCGCGGCTCGAACCGCCGCGATCGGGGTGCTCGCGGACCACCCGGTCCCGACGAGCGCGGACCTGAAGGCGGGTCTTGTGCACGCGATGCGCGGGCGGATCCGCGCGCGCAGCGGCGATTCGTTCCGCCAGAACGAGAAGCGCGTCGCGGAGTTCATCGACCAGTACCTCGACCCGTCGCTCAAGCGGAGCGCCGGCGTCTACTGGTGCCGGTTCTACCGGGGAGTACTGAAGGAGAGCTCGGCCGACGCGCAAGCGCTGGTCGGCGAGGGACGCCGGCTCAAGGATGATGCCGAGCTGCGGACCCAGGCCGCCTCGGACACCACCGTGTTTCCCCAGTTCCGGACGTTCGTCCGGTACGTGACCGAACGGGAGCATCCGGCGACTGCCGTGCCACCGATGGACGTCGCCGCCAACATCTTCCGACTCCTCGAGGAGTACTCCCTCTTCTCGTGCAAGGACGAGGACGACGACGACGCCCCCCTCTAGCGACGCGATCGAGCTGCCCGACTGCGCCGAGTTCGCGGACGACGTCATCTCCGACGACCTCCTCGACGCGGTCGAGCGGGCCGCCCTGATCCGCGCCCTCGCCGAGGAGGGGATCGACGGGGCCCGTCGGCTCCTGCGGGATACCGCGACCCGGGACCGGGAGCTCGCGGACCGTCTCGCCCGGCTCCGGGAACGTCTCCGTCGTCAAGCTGCCCGACGGACCACTCGCCTCCAGGAAGACTACGACCGCCGTCGCGTCGAGCTCGACCGGGTCGCGCGGAGGAGCGACGAAGAGGTCGCCCAGCGGATCGCCGAGCTCGAGGGGCGGCTCCGGGCGGCGCGCACGATCGACTGGTCGCGCCTTCCGGACAATCTCCTCGGTGAAGTGAGCGCGGCGCTGCTGCTCCCGGCCGCCTCCTGGAATCAGCCTCCACCGAAACCCGGGATCGGCGCCCGCCTCCGCGCCGCTTTCGCGCGTTTGATCGCGTGGCTCAAGGGTCTCTTCGGGCGCCGGGGCCCGACCCCTCCCCCCCGCAAGGAGCGACGGGTATCGATCGCGGTGCCGTCGCCCGACGGGCGGGCGCTCGGAGCGTCCGAACTCGGCGACGCGCTGGCGCGGCTCTCCGGACCCCAGAAGGACGAACTATCGCAGACCGTCTCCGGGTCGCTCCGCACCCAGGAACGGGAGCTCGAACGCGCCGCCGAGGAGAAGCGGCGGGCGGCCGAGACCCAGCGCCGACTGCTCGAGGAAGAACGGCGCGAGGCGGAGCGGCGCGCGGCGGCCGACACGGAAGCCCGGGTACGCGCGGGCGAGGAGCACCGACTCGAACGCGAGCTGAAGGAACGCGGCTTCGTCGCCGAGCGCGGAGGGGAACTCGCCGTCACGTACGGGCTGGTCGAACGGTTCGCCCGCCTCTTGCTGGAGGAGGAGAGCCGCCGCCTCCCCGGGGATATCCGCCTCTCCCTCCGGGGCGGAGGGTCGACCGGGGTCTACGAGAAAGCCCGCCTGCGGCGCGCCGAAGAGGTCGCACGGCTCGACCTGCCGAGCTCGCTGCTCGCGGCCCGGCTCGCCGGCCAGCGGCACATCGACGAAGCCACGAGCTACGTCTACCGCGAGGTGACGAGCGAGCGGGTGCACATCGTCCTCGCCTTCGACCGGTCGGGGAGCATGAGCGAGAACGGAAAGCTCGACGCCGCGAAGAAGGCGCTCCTCGCGCTCTACGTGGCGGTCCGCCGCCGGTACCCGGACGCCACGGTCGACGTCTTCGCTTTCGACAACGAGGTCCAGGTGCTCGACCTCGTGGAACTGTGGGAGTGCAAGGCGGGGGCGTTCACGAACACCGCGGAGGCGTTGCGGGCCGCCCACCTCCTCCTGCGGGCCTCTCGCGCCACGCGCCGCGAATTCTACCTGATCACCGACGGACTCCCGGAGGCGTACACCGCCGGCGATGGGCGCGTACGCTCCGGGCAGCTCGACGTCGCGATGGAGCACGCCCTCGACCGCGCCCGGGAGCTCGCGACGGTCTCTCCGCTCAAGTCGACCGTGATTCTCTTGAAAAGCGACCATCCCGAATACGAGACAGCCGCCCGGACCGTCGCGCGCACGATGGGCGGAGAGCTGGTCGTGACCGACCCCGTCCGCCTCGGGGTCGAGCTGCTCGTCCGGTGGGCGCACGGGACCGAGACGGAGCGCCGGGTCTCCGCTACCGCTGCGCCCCCGCCGGCGCCTCGTGCTGCGTCGCGTCCGGGCGCCGCGCGCCGCCGGCGCGCCGACCGCCGGATGGGCGGATAGCGGCCCCGTTGCCAGTGCCCATCAACCTTTATCTTCCGAACCTCCGGTTCGACCGGCGGGAGAGACCGTGTCCGACAGTCGAGATGAAGCCCAGTTCCGCCAGCACCTGAGCGAAATGCGGCGGGCCGCCGGAGGGATCGGCCGCGATTTCGCGAGCGAATTCACTGACCTCGACCGGAAGATCGAGAAGCTCGGTCACACCACCGCCAAAGAAGCGAAGTACCTCGCGCTCGACATCCAGGACGATTTCGCGACCCTCGGCAAGCGAATGGACGAAGAGGTGCGCCGGATCCCCCAGCATTTCGCGAACGCCGGCATCGCCATCGGCTCGAGCGCCTCCAAGGCCGGAGCCGCGACGCGGGACGCCTTCGTGAGCGCCGGTCACCGGGCGAAAGAAGGGACTCGGAACGCCTTCGCGAGCGCCGCGGGCGTCAAGCGGACCCCGATGCGCGAGTGGTCGACCCCGACGACCGGGGACGACGAGAAGGGCTAGGCCGGCCGCCCGGGCCGCCGCTCCGCCCGCACGCGCGTCGCCGCGACCCGCAGGTACTCGGCGTCCAGTTCGAATCCGACGAAATCCACCCCGCAGCGCACCGCCGCGACCGCGGAGGCGCCGATCCCGACGAACGGGTCCACGGCGAGACGGACCCGTCCGAGACCGTGGAGTCGCAGGCACCACTCCGGGAGCTCCGGGGGGAACGTCGCGGGATGGGGACGGTCTCGCGCGCGCTCGCGGATCGTGGAGTACGGGAGGAACCACGTGTTCCCTCGGCAGCGCTTGTCCGTTCCGGCACGCTGCCACCGGTCGACGTTCGACTTGTCCTGGTACGGTACGCCGATCGCCAGGCGGTCGAGCCGGACGTCCCCCCGCCGGGTGAACTGAAAGACGTACTCGTGCGCCCCGTGGAGGTACCGGTCCGAAACGAGCGGCTTGTAGTGGCCGAGCGCGAGGTCTCCCTCGAGCGCGGCGGCGCGGCCCGCGGACCCCCGGTCGATCGCGATCGACTTGACCCAGTGGACGACATTCTGGAGCACGAAACGCCGGCCGACCTCCCGCGCGACGTCCCACGGAAGCCACGGGTCCTTCGGCCGTCCGCCGATGTTCAGGAAGAACGAACCGTTCCGGGCGAGGACCCGGTCGACCGCGGCGGCGACCGACCCGAGCCACGCGAGGTACTGCGCGCGCGGCCGCGAGTCGGCGTAGGAGCGGTACGGCACGCCGAGATTGTACGGGGGACTCGTGACGACCACGTCCGCGCGCCGCCGTCCGAGCCGGCCGGCCATGCCCTCGACCGCGTCCTCGTGCCAGAGCGTGACCGTGCGGCCGCGACCGGTCGGGAGGCGGGCGAACGGACGGTCCATCGGGGGCGTCCGAGGCGCCGGCGGGAATACGCTTATCGCGCCGCGGGGGCCGGCGCCGCCGATTTCGCCTTCGCGAGCTCGGCGCGGGCTTCGGAGAGCGCCCGTTCCGGCTCCTTGTAGTAGAAGGCGACCAGCTGGCCGACGTCGCGGTGCGTGAACGGCTTCAGGCGGGTCGCCTGCGCGTCACGGAAGACGAGGTACTCCATCATCTCTGCGCGGTTGCGGACCTCGCGCTCCATCTCCTTCATCGAGAGGTTCTTCATCATCGCGACCCGCTCGTAGACGTACGAGTGGCCGCTGTAGAGGAACGTGTCGTCCGCGGGGTTCCACGAGTAGACGGAGTTCGTGATCAGTTCGTTCGTCTCGGGGTCGAGACCGACGATCTCGGTGAGCGACTGGACGCGCCGGGTCATCTTCGTCCCGACCTTCACCTGCCGCTGGAGGAGCACGAGGTTCAGCGCCGAGACGAGCGAGCGCGGCAGCGAGATCGGCGGGTTCTCCATCCGGTGGACCATCGCGCTGACGCTCTCCGCGTGGAACGTGGTGTAGCAGGTCTTCCCCGTCGCCATCGCCTGGAAGACGATGAACGCCTCCGCGCCCCGCACCTCTCCGACCATCAGGTACTGGGGGCGCTGACGGAGCGCCGCCGCCAGCAGGTCGAACATGTCGATCTCGCCGGGGGCCTTCCCGCTCGTGAGGTTCTTCGCGCCGAACCCGGCGCGCGTAAGGGACGGCACCCAGTTCTCGTGCGGCAGGTTGAGCTCGCGGGTATCCTCGATCGAGACGATCTTCATCTGCGGCGGGATGAACAGGAGGGTCGCGTTGAGGGTCGTGGTCTTGCCGCTCGCCGTGCCGCCGCAGACCATCATCGACTGGCCGTTCTCGATCGAGATCCAGAGATACGCCATCATCTCCGGACTCATCGTCTTGAACTTGAGCAGGTCGACCGGCGTGAACGGATTGTCGCGGAACCTGCGGATCGTGAACGAGCTGCCGCGCTTCGTCACGTGGGTTCCGAGCGTCGCCTGGAGACGGGAGCCGTCCGGGACGGTCGCGTCCAGGATCGGGCTCGCGACGGAGATGTGCTTCCCCGACCGCTGGGCGAGCCAGACGACGTAGTCGTCGAGCTCCTTCGAGTCGTGGAACTTCATGTTCGAGCGGATCGAGCCGTACTTCCGGTGGTAGATGAACAGGGGAATGCCGACCCCGTCGCACGAGATGTCCTCGACCTCGGTATCGGTCATCGGGACGTCGACGATCCCGTAGCCGATGAAGTCCCGTTCGAGGTGGTAGAGGATCCGGCCCTTGGTGGTCGGGCCCGGGCCGAGCTCCCACTCCTGGAGCTTGTGGTCGACCATCCGACGCAGCTCCCGACGCTTCGACTCGGGGTCGATCTCGGTGAGCGGCTGGAAGTCGTCGATGAGCACGATCCGGAGCCGTTCGGTCAGGTCCTTCTCGATCGGGGAGAGCGGGGGCTCGATGACCTCGTAGAGGTACTCGTTCCGCGTGTTGTGGTACGTGATCCGGATGAACGAGACACCGGGACGGATCGGGGCCAGATCGAGCTCCTTCAGACCGGGGTCGTTGAGCGGAGGGATCGGGGTGATCTCCCCCTGACTGCCCTGGCCCGAGACGCCGAGTCGGGCGAGCTTGACGGGGCGGGGGTCGGACGACCCCTTGCGCATGGAGGCGCCGAGGCGGAGCCACGCCGAGGAGGAACTGCGCTTGCGCGCCGCGGGGATCTCCTCGGGCTCGGGCACGTCCGGCTCCGAGCCCTCGGGTTGGGGTGCGACCGATCCTGCCATCGATTCCGCTCCGTTACCCCACGTTCAGGATCGGCACGACGAAGCGCATGATCAGCCAGCCGGTCGCGAGCATGATGGTCGCGTGCTGCAGGCCCTCCGCGATCCGTCCGTTGAACAGGATCCCGGCCATGACCCCGTCCCCGACCGCGTGGACGATGACGGCGACCATGAACGCGAGGAACAGGACCGGCACGAAGGTGAACTGCAGCGTCAAGGCGCCCGCCCCCGACAGGGACGACGAGGCGACGCCCTGGCCGGCGAGGATCATCTGCGGCAGGAAGACCGCCGCCATGATGTAGATCGTGACGAGGAAGACGAAGAACGCGATGTAGATGACCGTCACGTAGGTCAGCATCGAGATCTGACGGCCCTGGGCCTCGAGTTGGGCCTCGCGGGTATCGTGGGCGACCATCGTCAGCACGTCCGCGACGTTCCCGCCGGCTTCGTTCGCCCGGGTGATGATCGAGACGACCCGCTGGACGAGCGGGGTCGGTACGCGCTCCTCGAAGAGCCGGAGCGAGGTGGCGACGGGGACGCCCCACTCGAGCTGGCTCGCCATCTTCTTGATCTCGTCTGTCAGGAGGCCGTACCGTCCCCCGCTCGCGACGACGATCGCGTCGGGCAGGGTCATCCCGAACCGACCGGCTTCGGCGACGTCGCGGAGAAAGTCGGGGAGTCGCTCTTCGATGTTCGAGATGCGGCGGAGCTTCGCGCTCATCGCGAACCCGTACGGGGCGATGAGGGCGAGCAGGCCGATGACGAAGAAGTCGATCGCCGGGTTCGCTCCCGGTCCTTCGCCGGGCCGCATCTCCCAGTCCACCGACCCGGTGTAGTTGAGTCCCGCGATGATCCACAGCACGATCGCGACCGCCATGCCGCCGATCAGCAGCCACGTCTCTCGCGTGATCCCGGACGACTCGTCGGTGTTCACCTCCGCGCTGGTCAGCGACTTGACCTTGCGGACGGACGCCGGAACCGTTGCGGTCGCCATCTTACATCTCCTGCGCGAGCGTATACATAAAGAAAATGAAACCGAACTGGGAGAGCGGGATCATCAGGCCAACGATCGCCCAGAGGATGTCGAGCATGAACGTGCCGCCGCCGCCGATGATCGCGAAGATCGCGATGATGATGACCAGGAACAGCGGGAACGCCACCACGACGGTGACGAACGTCTCCGCGAGCAGGCCCATCGTCTCGACGCGCTGGAGCTGCGCGAGCTTGTTCTCCCGCTCGTACTGCTCGGCCTTGAGCAGGAAGTACGGCTTCAACTGGCCGCCGCTCGTCGCGGTGGTCACGACGCCCTGCAGGAAGTCCTGGAACCGCTTCGACGGGCTGCGCTGCGCGCCGTTGCGGATCGCGGTCAGGATATCGACGCCCAGCAGCTCGGTGTCGCGGGAGATCCACGACGCCTCGTTCGCGACCTCGCCGTAGATCTTCTGGCGTCCGAGCTCCTTGAAGATCTGGTCGACGTTCACGTCGGCCGACGCCATCGCGCTCACGAAGCTCATCGCCGGGCTGATCTTCTGGTCGATCTTCCGGCCCCGGGATTTCGCCGTGCCGCCCGGACTGCCCTGGAGACCGAAGAACGAACCGAGCGAGCCGAACACCGGGAGGGCGACCGCGATGAGGACCCCGAAGAGGAACTGTCCCATGTCGATGAAGATGAAACCGATCACGGCGCCCGCGACGATCGTCGCGATCGCCACCACCACCGTCGTCGCGTAGACGGTCGCCATGAACTCGTCGGCCCGGATCCGCATATGGGCCTTGACCAGGTTCTCCTCGAGGACCGGGTCCGGGGGCTTCGCGAGCACGCGGGCCCGGAACGTCCTCCACGCCCACCGCTGGAATCCGGTCAGGGTGGAGTGGGTCGGCTGCTGCCCTCGCTTCAGCCGGACCGGACGGACGGCCGGGTCGGCGGCCACGCGGGTGACTCCGGATGCCGGGAGCGTGGCAGTCGCGGGCACGGTCGCTATCCCTCCTTGGGGGTGGCGGTGGCGCTCAACGCACCGATCCGCGCCATGACCTCGGCCGGGTCCCGGTAGTACTGCGCGATCGTCCGCCAGAGCTGACGGTAGTCGGTGATCTGGTGCTGGACGAGGTATCGGATGACCGCGCTCCGGCGCTGGAACTCGGCCTCCATCTCGTCCGGTGTGAAGTTCTTGAGTTCCATGATCTTGTCGAACAGGAACGAGTGCCCCTTGAACACGAATCCGTCGGTCGCGGGGTCCCACTCGTAGACGGTGTTCGTGATCAGCTCGTTCGTCTCGGGTTCGAACCCGACGATCTCGAGCACCTGCTTCAGGCGCCGGACGACGCCCTTGTCGGTGCGGGTCTGGATCTGGATGATGACGTTGTTCAGGGCGGAGAGGAGGATCCGCGGCGTGTTGATCGGCGGGTTCTCGAGCCGGTTGACCATCGATTTCACGCTGTCCGCGTGCATGGTCGAGTAGGTCGTGTGGCCCGTCGCCATCGCCTGGAACATGGTGTACGTCTCCTTGCCCCGGACCTCTCCCACGATGATGTAGTTCGGGCGCTGCCGCAGGGCGGCTCGAACGAGGTCGAACATGTCGACCTCCCCCGCGGCTTTCCCGTCGGGGCCGCGGTCGCCGGTGCCGCTGCGGGTGGCCCCGGGGATCCAGTTCTCGTGCGGAAGGTTGACCTCGCGGGTATCCTCGATCGATACGATCTTCGCGGTCGGGGGAATGAAGAGCGCGATGGCGTTGAGCGTGCTGGTCTTCCCCGCGGCCGGCCCGCCGCAGATGATGAGCGATTCCCCCTGCTCGGCCGCGAGCCAGAAGTAGGCGACCATCTCCTCGCTGGCGCTGCCCATGACGACGAGGTCGACGGGGGTGAACGGCCGTTCCTTGAATCGGCGGATCGTGAAGCTCGCTCCCCGGGTCGTGATCTCCCGGGCGTACGTCGCCTGGACCCGGTGGCCCTCGGGGGTCGTCCCATCCAGGATCGGGGCGGAGACGCTGACGGACTTCGAACACCGCTGGCCGAGCATGACGATGAACGAGTTCGTGGCGTTCTCGTCCGCGAAGACGACGTTCGTCTTCATCGACTCGTACTTTCCGTGGAAGATGAACAACGGGACGTCGACGCCATCGCACGAGATGTCCTCGACCTGGGGGTCCAGGATCAACGCGTCGACGGGCCCATACCCGACGAAATCGCGGAGCACGTAGTAGACGATCCGTTCCATCGAGATCGGGCTGAGCGAGATCCCCCGGCTCCGGAAGTACTCCTCCGCCTCTCCCCGAAGGTACAGGCGTTTGTCGGCGGTCGAGAGGGTGCCGACGTCGCTGCCCAGGATCATCGACAACGTCGCCTTCAGGTGGTCGACGAGCTGGCGTTCGCGGGGCGTGAGCTGGGGTTCGATGACCTCGTAGAGGTACTCCTTCGTCCGGTCGTTGTAGCTGACGCGCGAGTACGAGTACGGCGGGTTCACCGCGTTCACCTCGAGCTCCTTCATCGTCGGCTCCGGGAGCGGGGGCATCGCCGTGATGAACGTCCCCGGCACGTCGGTCGGGGTCTCGAGGGAGCGGGAGGTGTCGAGGGGGGAGGTTTCGGCCTCGGGCACACCGGCCCGAGGGATCTTCACTCGTACGGATCCGCCGGCCATCGTCCTAGGTGCTCCCTACGCCCATTCCTACTTCCAGTCCTGCTTGATAGACTTGAGCGTAGTTGACATTCGTGATCGAGAACGAGAGGATCGTGGTCGCCCCGTTCGTATTGAAGCACGAACTCGCCGTATAGGAGTTGCTGAGGAGCGGCGTTTCCTTGAGCGTTGCCGGGTTCCCTGACGTGAAATTGTTGGCGAGGCGGTAGTTTGCCGGAGCGATCCCGCTGTTCGTGAGCACGTGGTAAAGGAACGGGTCCCACGCGCAGGGGTACTGCGTACCGATCTCGAAGGTGAACTTGAACGGCGACCCGGCGCCGTTGGACGTCACGAGCTGGGTGAACTTCAGGTGGCTGTAGACCTCCACGGAGCCTTGGCCAAAGACGCTGGAGGCGTTGCCGTACAGTTGAAGGAAGCTGTCGGAGACGGTCGTGTTGGTGGCGGCGACCGTCACATTCAGCGGGGGCGGGAACGCCATCACCTGGTAGCCGGTGCTCTGGCTCTGGATGACCGCGTCGTCCTCGAAGAAGAACGTCTCCGGAGTGTAGTACCGGTTGGGCAGGATGAGCTCGAGGGCGCCGGTGGCGATCTGTTGCGCGTAGTTGGGGACGCCGCCCGGACCGACCGATTCGGTGTAGTTGTCGAAGACGCAGTACGCCGGGTTGACCGGCTGGCCGTAGTCCGCGGCGGTGCCGGCGGGGAAGCTCCCCGTGGAGTAGAGGCCCCCGGGGCAGGTGCTCGGGAGGAAGATCAGGGAGCCCTGGGTCGGCTGGGCGATCAACGGGACCCCCATGCTGCTGATGACGAACGGCGTGCCGTACGACTGGGGACCTCCCAGGGCATACTGGGCGTCCGAGAACGATTTGAAATTGGCGAACGAGGTCGAGGCCTGGGCGGTCAGCAGCGCCTCGTTGTCGGTCATCCAGAGGGGGACGTACTGGGTGAGGAAGATCCCGAACAGAGCGAAGAAGACGAGCAGCGCGAGGAGCGTGCCGATCACGGCGACGACGCCGTGCCGTTCGTGGCGCAGCCGGCGGGCCCGGCGATAGCGCCGCCCCGCGGTCACGTTGTTCGTTCCCCCCATCAGACGGACCCACCGAGGCCGCACGGCCCCGGGTATCGAGAATTAGGCCCGGTTCGTCTATAAATACATGCGCGACGGCGGGCGTCACTATTCGTCCCGGGCGTCAGAACCTTTAGTCCGCGCGGTGTAACGGAGCCCATGACCCTCCGAGAGATCTCCCTCTCCCTGCCCAACCGGCCCGGAACGCTCGCGGCGGTCGCCCGCACCCTCGCCCAGGAACGGATCAACGTGGCCGCGATCAGCGTCGACTCGACCGGCACCAAGGGCCGGGTGCGCCTGATCGTGAACGACCCGGACCGCGCGCTCGGGCTCCTGTCGGCCGCCGGCTACCCGGCGGAGGTCCGCGACATGATCGCCGTGCGGCTCGAGGACCGTGCCGGGAGCTTTCTCAAGGTCCTCGAGGTCCTGGCAAAAGGAAAGGTGAACCTACAGAGCGTCGCGATCCTCGTCGCGCGGGAAGGGAACCACCCGCTGGTGGCCCTCTCCACCAACGACCTCCCCCGCGCCCGACGGATCCTCCGCCAGGCCGGCTTCGCGAGCCAGTTGGCCGACCGGCTGGTGTCGAACCCTGACCTGCTCGCGGCTGCCCCCAGCATCCCCGCGGAGTCGGTCGGCCTGCTCCTGTAAGGGGGCGAAGCGCCCCGCGCGCACAAAACGTAAGAGCGACCCGCCTTCCCGTGGGAGCGCGCGGTTGTGGTCTAGTGGTTAGGACGGTAGCTTCCCAAGCTACCTACTCGGGTTCGAATCCCGACAACCGCATGCGCCGCGTCGGCCGAACGGCCCCCGGCCGTCCCCTCACTTCAACCCGTCCTGGAACTTGATGCTCGCGTGGCTGCCGTTGCAGAACGGCATGTTGCTGGACGCGCCGCATCGGCAGAGCGCCACGCGGTTTCGGATTTCGTACGGCTTTCCGTTCTCCGAGACGATCGGGATACTCCCTCGGACCCACAGCGGACCGCTGCACCGGGCCACCGGATCCTCGACGAGTCCGATCGAGGCGGGAAGGGTCGGCTCGAGCACCTCCCCCGTGGGCTTGTCGGTCACGACCAATCGGCCGCCGGGGCAGTGGTTCGCCTCCCGGATCACCAACGCTCGCGTCGCCGGATCGTCCGTACGTTCAATGAGGGACCAGACCTTGCCGCCGGGGTCGCAGAATCGAGCGAAGGCGCACAACTCCTCCGCGTCCTGGAGTTCGAGCGTCGGGCCGTCCAGCGTCTGCGCCTGGCGGGCGTACGGACGCCGGGTGGCGGTCTCCGTTCCCCGAAAACCGACCCTCACATGGCTCTGGTCGCAGAACGGCTTGTTCTTGGACTGCCCGCAGCGGCAAAGTGCGTAGGCAGCCGCACCGGGAAACTCCCGCCCTTCCGTCCATTCCCAGGAAAGACGTTCCTGGTTCGGCGTGATGGTCTGGACTCGTAACGGTACGCCACCGGTCACCAGATACGGGCCATTCTCACTCACGACGATCTTCGGGTCCGACGCGGGTTTCGCCATGCGGTTTCGCTCCTCCCGAGCCTCGCTCTGCGGTCAGGAACCAGAACTCGTTCCCGTCGGGTTCGGGGTTCCACTTGCGCAGATCGCGCCGGGACGTTTCAGGAAGCGAACGGCCTTCGTTACTTGAGCCCTGCGCGGGCGGGGATCATCGAATCCAAGGTCCGCGTCCCCAGGTCCCGGCTGCCTGACTCGAACAGGCGACCTGAGGATCTCCACGGGGGCCGCCGGAGCTCCGGCAGTCTCGCCTACAGTCCCCCGCTCTACCACTGAGCTAAGCCGGGATGCGTCGAGGAGCGGTCGACGCGCTATAAACTTGCCCCTGCTCGGCCGGCCCGGTGGGCGGGGAATGCGAACGCTCGAGCACCGGCGGCACAGCCGGAGGGACCCCACCGGCACCCACCTCAATGCGGCGGGTCGGAGCGTCGCCCGGTCGATCGGAGCCGGCCTTGCCCCGTTCGACCGGGTCGTGACGTCGCCGCGACCGCGAGCGATCGAGACCGCCGAAGCGATGGGTCGCTCCGTGGATGTCACCCTCGCCGAGCTTGCGGAGATGCCCGACGAGGCGGGGGTCCCGATGGAACTTTTCCAACCGCGAACTTTCTCGGATTACGCCGAGATGATCCGGCAGAGCTCGGTGACCGCCGCGTACGCGGCGCGCCAGGCGGAGCTCTGGCGCACCGAGCTCGAACGCGTACCGGACGACGGATCGCTCCTGATGATCTCCCATGGCGGCATCATTGAGCTGGGGGCCCTCGCGGCCGTTCCGCGCATCGCTCCGTCGTGGGGCTCCGCGCTCCGATACATGGAGGGGGTCCGCTTGCGCTGGGACGGACGACGCTGGACCACGGGAGACGTCCTCCGCGTGCCGGATTGAAGTGCGGGGCGCCGCGAGTTCAGCGGAGGGCCCCGCGCACGCGGGCGGCGACCTCGTCGGGATTCCCGGTCGCATCGATCGCTCGCAGGAGCCCGGCCCGCCGGTAGTGACCCAGCAGCGGGGCGGTCTGCTCGGCGTAGACCGCGAGACGGGTCGCGATCGCCTCGGGTCGGTCGTCGGGTCGCTGGATCAGCTCCGTCCCGTCCCGGTCGCATCGGCCGGGGACTTTCGGCGGGCGGGTCGTCAGGTTGTACACGGTCTGACAGGTCGGGCAGACGCGCCGGCCCGACAGTCGTTCGACGAGCAGATTGGCCGGAAGCTCGAACGACACGACCGCGTCGAGCGTCGTGATCGCATCGAGCTTCTGCGCCTGACCGAGATTACGTGGGAACCCGTCCAGGATGAACCCGGCGCGGGCGTCCGGTCCGGCCAACCGTTCGGTGAGGATGCGGAGCACCAGCTCGTCCGGGACGAGACGGCCGTCGTCCATGTGGCCTTGCGCCTCGAGTCCCAACGGGGTACGGGCCGCCACGGCGCTCCTCAGGAGGTCGCCGGTGGAGAGGTGGGGGATTCCGAGTTCTTTCGCCAGGGTCGCCGACTGAGTTCCCTTGCCGACGCCCGGCGGTCCCAGGAACACGATGTGTCGCATCATGCGGTGTATCGCCACCCACCGTAATGGGACTGCCGCCGTGGCTCACTCGACACGGGTTCCCACGAATTTTCGTCCCCGGATCGCGCGGGCGAGATTCGGGAGGTCCCGTCCGTCGACGATCGATAGTGGGATATTCGCCCGCGCGAGGGAGTCCGCGCCCAGGCGGTCGAACAGAAAATTCTGACCCGCCTCGCCCGACGTCGCCTGGTGGACCTTCCCGCGAAACTCCGACCAGCGGATCCGCGGGATCCGACATGCGGCCGGGTGAGTTCGGGGGTCGGCGTCGTAGAGCCCGTCCACGTCGGTCGCATTGACCAGCCGGGCCGCACGGAGCCGGACCGCGATCAACGCCGCGACGCCGTCCGTGGTGTGACCCGGTTCGGTGCCGCCGAGGATCACCGGGGACGAACGGTGCAGCTCGTGGACCGCGAGCGCGATCGTCGTGGGGGGGTGGGCCGGCGTCGGGGCCCCCACGCTCGCCGCCAACAGTCGGGCATGCAGCCGGGTCACCTCGATCCCGATCTCGTCCAGTTCGACCTCCGTCAAACCGAGCTCGCGCCCGAGCCGGATGTAATCCCGCGCCGTTCGACCGCCGCCGGTCGTCACGACGAGCGGAGTCGACCGACCGACGTCCCGCAGGAGGCGGGCCAGCCGCCCGACGTAGGCGTGGTCGTCGGCGCCGGTGAGCAGGACCGAGCCCCCGATCGAGACGACGACCGCCCGGGGGTTCGACGGGGCGTGCACCGGCATCGAACGACGGGAACGGCTCCCCGCCTTATGGGTGTCGGGCTCGGGGTCCGCCGGGTTGAATAGTCGGCACCGCTCCGTGTCGGTCGTGCCCGACGAACTGACCCTGGCGAAGGCCGCCGCCGCCCGACGGGGCGTCGAGCGCGTCCGACCCGACATGCGCCTCGCCCTGGGGACCGGGTCGACGGCGGGCGAAGCGGTCCGCGCCCTCGCCGCGCGATTCCCGGGAGAACCGTTCGATTGCGTCGCGAGCTCGCGGGCCACGGAAGAACTCGCCGGCTCGCTGGGAATCTCCGTCCGCCCGCTCCGCGCCGACGACCGGTTCGACCTGATGCTCGACGGCGCGGACGAGGTCACCCCCTCGCTCGACCTCACGAAAGGCGGCGGGGGCGCGCTGCTCCGAGAGAAGCTCCTGGCCCGCCTGTCGAAGGAGGTGGTGATCCTGGTCGACCCGACCAAGCTCGTCGCCCATCTCGGAGAACGGGCCCCGATCCCGGTGGAGGTCGTCCCGTTCGCGCGAGCGGTGCTCGCTCGTCGGTTCGCCCACGACGGTTACCGAGTGCGGCATCGGGAAGGACCGGACGGACGGGCGTATCTTACGGACAACGGCAACGAGCTCCTCGACCTGACCCCGCTGCACCCCATCGAAGATCCCCGGGCGACCGCGGATGCCCTCGCGTCGGTGACCGGCGTGGTCGAGACCGGCATTTTCGTGGGACTCGCCACCCGGGTCCTGGTCGGTCATGCTGACGGGCGGGTCGACGAGCGCACGAAGGATGCGCCGCCGGCGCCGTAGCCCGGCCCCCGGAGCGCCGGCGTTATCCGCCCGCGCGGGTGCGGTCGGTCGTATCGCCCGGCCCGGGCGGTCGTGACACCATGCAGGGCAAGTACCTTCAAACGCGCGTCGAGGACCACGTCGGTTACATCGAGATCAGCAAGCCGAAGGCGAACACCTACGACCTCGACATGATGCGCGAGTTCAGCGCGGCGATCGACGCGTTCCGCTTCGACGACGAGGTCCGCGTGATCGTGCTCGCCAGCACCGTGCCCGGATTCTTCAGCGCGGGGGCGGACATCGAGATGCTCAAGCGGAGCGCGCCGGATTTCAAGGCGATGTTCTGCCTTCACTGCCAGGAGACGCTCGACAAGTTCGCGAAGACGCCCAAGGTCGTCATCGCGGCGCTCAACGGACACACGGTCGGCGGGGGGCTCGAGATCGCGCTCGCCTGCGACCTCCGCATGATGGCCAAGGACTCGGGGATGATCGGACTCCCGGAGGTGACGCTCGGCGTCCTGCCCGGGACCGGAGGGACGCAGCGGCTGCCGCGGCTCATCGGCACCTCCCGAGCGCTCGACATGATGATCACCGGCAAACGACTGACGCCCGACGAGGCCCTCGCGATCGGGCTCGTGAACTACGTCTACCCCAAGGAGACGTTCGCGAAGGACGTGCAGGCGTATGCGAGCGCCCTCGCGCTCGGCCCCGTCCGTGCGGTCAGCCTGATCAAGCGCGCGGTCGTGGAGGGCGTGGAGATGCCGCTCACCGCCGGTCTCGCGCTCGAACGCGAACTGCAGAACCGACTGTTCATCACCGAGGACGCGAAGGAAGGGTTGGCGGCATTCACCGAGAAGCGCAAGCCCAACTTTAAGGGCCGTTGAGCCCTTCTCTCGTTCGGTCTGCGATGTCCGGTCCGGTGACCCCGCCCCCCGCCGTCTCGAAGACGCGCGCCGGGTCGTCCAGCCTCAAGGACGGCGGGACGGTGGTCCCGGTTCGCGAGATCCTCTGGGGCGCTTCGGCCGGCGCCCACAAGTACGAGACCGCCGAGGAGCTCGACCCGGAGATGGCGAAGCTGGTCGTCAAGTTGATGGTCGTCCAGGCCGACACGGAGTTCGCGTCGATCCAGCAGCATCGCCCGTGGCTCGACACCGCGCCGACCCTCGAGGACCGTTGGATCGAATCGCGCATCGTGGCGGACGAGGCGCGCCACGGCCTCCAAGCGTGCCGGATCCTGCGCGACTTCGGGGAGGCGGGACAGCGGTACATCGACGAGCTGCTCGCGAAGCGGGAAGGCGAACACAAGCTCGACGCGTTCAACATGAAATTCGACACGTGGGGCGACGTCGGTGCCTTCACCTGTTTTGTGGACCGGGTCGGCGTCTACCAGCTCCGCGCGTTCCAGGAGTGTTCCTATGGTCCGTTGGCTCGCGCGATGCCGCTGATGCTGAGCGAAGAGCAGCTCCATCTGAACTTCGGAGCGAGCGTGCTCCGCCGCATGGTGCAGAACGACGGAAAGTACTACGGTTCGAAGGAGGAGGCGCAGCGCTCCGTGAACAAGTGGTATCCCCGCGCCCTCGACATGTTCGGCCACTCGAACTCGGCGACGAGCCGTCGGGCGATCGAGTACGGACTGAAGCGGTGGACCAACGAGGACGCCCGCGCCCGGTACATTCAGGAAGTCACCGGACTCACCGCGAACATCGGCCTCGAGCTCCCGGACCCCGCGACGGACCGGCACGTCCTCTAGGCCGCGCGGCGTCGCGCGGAGACGAGCTTCCCTCCAGGGCCCGGCCGTAGGACGAGGGCGCGTTCGACGCCATCGATCGGGGTGAGGCGGGCCCGGACCCGGGCGAGGTGTCGTCGGAGCGTGAAGACGTGCATGTGGGCTCCCGCGTCGTGAGTGTACCCGGCCAAGGCGCGGCCGGCATCGCGGTTCATCGAGTGGACCTCGGCGAGGATCGCGCGGGAAGTGGAAGTGAGGTAGTCGAGCCTCGGCCGGGTCGTTTCGCAGACGCGGCGGAAGCTGTCGCACTCCTCCATCAGGAGCGGGAAGAGCCGGTCCTCGCGGCGGGCGCCGATCGCGGCGCGGATCCGTCGGATCCGTGGGGGGACCTCCTTCTGGCGCGCGGCGAAGTAATCGCTCGTGCGGACGGACGACTGCATCGCGTCCGCGGACCGCACCTCCTTGACGGGAGCGTCGCGTACCATGAGGACGAGGTCGACGAGCTCGGGCCAGTGGCGGGGGCCGAAGAGGGGGCGGGCGTAGCAGTCGCGCCCGTCGGGCCGCGCGCCCGCGCGCCACTCGACAAATCCACCGAAGATCGAGCGGCAGGCACTTCCCGAACCGAACCGCGCGAGCTGGGAGAGCTCTCGGTCGGAGAGGGTGAGGCCCGCGGCCCGCGTCGCCGCGCCGGCGAGCGCCGCGAACCCGCTCGCGCTCGAGGCGAGCCCGCTCGCCGTCGGAAAATTGTTCGCGGAACGAACGTCGGCGCGGTCCGCGATCCCCGCGAGCGCGCGTACGCGGTCGAGGAATCGGACGACCCCGTCGCGCGGTCCGCCGGTGGCGGTCGCCCCGTTGAGCACGACCGCGTCCTCTTCGAGCTCCGGGTCGAAACGCACCCGGGTGCGGGAGCGGAGCCGGTCGAGGGTCACGGAGAGCGAGGAGTTGTAGGGGAGAGCCCGCGCCGGATCGCGGACGCCCCAGTACTTGACGAGCGCGATGTTCGGGGGCGCTTCGTACGTGACCGAGGGACGAACGGAGGGAGCCATCGGAGCGGTGCGCCACGGTCGCGGCGACTACTTATCCACGCCGACCGGCTCGCGTTCGCCGTGCCGCGTCGGAGCGCGAGACCCGATCCCCGCCCCACCCGACCCCTCCCCGACCTGCTCGCCGCGGCGCGACGCGGTGGGTTCCATACCGAGGTCGGATTCCGGATCGACGCGCGTCACAGCGGACACGGCTTCGTCACGGTCACGGGCAAGGTCGAGGAGCGTCATCTGAACATCAACGGGGTCGTGCACGGCGGGGTCTACGCGACGATCCTCGACACGGCGATGGGCGCTGCGGTCGTCTCGATGCTCGGCGAGACCGAAACCACCGCGACGACCTCGCTCTACGTCGAGTTCCTCCGCGCCGCCCGCGAGGGCGAAACGCTGACCGCGCGGGGGGACGTCCTGCGCCGCGGTCGCCACATCGCCTTCGCCGAAGGGAATCTCTACGGGGCCGACGGGCGACGCTTCAGCCAGGCCCGGGGGACGTGGTACATCTGGTCGCAAGAGGACGCGTCACCGGCGCCGTCGGTGCGGCGCCGCGGTTAGTTGCGGAGCGCCGCGAAGATCGGCGCCGTCCGTTCGAGGATCGCGAGACGCTCGAGCCCCTTTCCGATCCCCCGGTCCGCTTCGGGGTACGCGTGGTCCCGGAAGTAGGCACGCACTTCCTCCCCGCGCCCGATCCCGAGGACGGGGAGCGTGATCTCGAGGGTGGTCGATAACAGTCCGGCGCTGCGGAACAGGTCGTCCAGGCGAGGGAGATTGCTGGTGAACCACGGCCACAGCACCGGCCGTCCTACTGGATTCGCAGCGACGTTGCGGATGACCTCGGGGACCGTCGCGCGATTGACCCGGCCCGAACAGGCACGGTCGAGGGTCTCGAGGACGAGGGCGGGGTCGTTGCTCCAGGCGAGCGCGTTCTCGAGCAGCTCCTGCTCGCCCTCCGGCTGGCGGCGTTCCAGGGCCCGACGGAGCTCGCGGTAGCCGACGGCTCCGGCGGTCCGGGCGCGCGCCACCGCGACGGCCGGACGGAGGTCGGGCTCGACCCGGTCCCACGACACGAAAAGTTCCGACAACTGACGGGCGAACGCCGAGTCGACCCGGACCCAGCCGAACGAGATCCGTTCCCGGAGCACTCCGTCCGAGGTCGTGTCCCCCGGACGGCGGGCCGTGCCCAGCCGCGCGAACTGGTCGCTGAAGAACCAGCGGGTGAGGTCTTGCACCGGCCCGGAGTCCGGAAAGAAGATCGCGAGCGGTCCGAGCGTACGGCTCAGGAACTCGGCGACCAGACGGTCCGGCGTACCCCCGAGAGTGCGAACGGCGGTTGCGAACGTCGGCCAGTCGACCTCTCCCGATAGGAGGTACGCCCACAGGTCCGCGAGGAACGACCATCGGTCGGCAGCGGGCCGGCCGGGGAGAGCGCGCAGGAGGCGGTTCCGGAGTGCGGGGTCGTAGAGAACCCGATAGAATCCGACCGCCCCGGGATTCAGATGAACGGTCGCGCCCACGGGCACGGGGAGGGTGCGGGTCGGTGTGTCGAACCGGATTCGCTCGCGAATCCCGTCGACGTCAATCACCATGGGGATCGGCCAAGGGTCCGACGGAGTGGCCCCGTGGTAGGAGAAGCGGCGCTGGGAGAGCTCGATGCCGCCGTCGGTCGACCGGACTGAGATCGAAGGAACTCCCGGTCGGTCGAGCCACGGGTCAACGAGCGGTCCGACCGGCTCCCCGGTCGCTCGGCTCAACGACTCCCACAGATCGGCGGTCGTGGCGTTGGAGTACTGGAACCGGCCGAGGTAATCCGCAACCCCCCGGCGGAACGGTTCCTCGCCGAGGTACGCTTCGATCATCCCGACGAGGGTCGAGCCTTTTCCGTAGCTGATCTCGTCGAAGATCTGGCTGACCTCTTCGGGGCTCGTCACGCGCGCCCGCACCGGATGCGTCGCGTCCAGTGAGTCGCCTTCGAGCGCCGCGCCGGTCCCGGCCGTTCGAAGGAAGAAGTCGGATTGACTGTCGAGCGACGGGTCGACGAGGTGCGAGATCTTCGTCTCCAGGAACGAGGCGAGGCTCTCGTTGAGCCAGATGTCGGTCCAATCGGTGAGCGTGACGAGGTTGCCGAACCACATGTGCGCGACCTCGTGCGCGATCGTCTCGAAAACCTCCCGGCGCGTGAACGACGAGGAGCGTTCGTCCACGAGCAGCCGGTTCTCCCGGAACGCGATCGCCCCCCAATTTTCCATGGCGCCGAACGACGCCTCGGCGACCGCGATCAAGTCGAGCTTGGGGAGTGGATACGGGATGCCGTAGTACTGCTCGTAGGCGCGGAGGATCCGGCGAGCGGATTCAAGAGCGAACCGACCCGACGGCCCCTGTCCGGGCGGCGTGAACACCCGAAACTTCGGGCGGTCGGTCGAGTCCTCGATGCAGTCGAAGCGCCCGATCGCGAGAAAGAACAGGTACGACGACATCTTCGGCGTCGAAGGGAACCGCCACTCGCGTCGACCCCCGGTCTCCGCGGCCGACTCCTCGATCGTGTTCGTGACGACCTGGAGCGCGGACTCCGTCACGACCGTGAGGGCCAGTTGGCTTTTCCGGTCGGGTCGGTCGAGGCACGGGAAGATCCTCGACGCGCCGTTCGGCTCGCATTGGCTCGTGAGGACGTACCCGTCCCCCTGCCGGGAACGATAGAGGCCGATGAGGACGGTCTCCGCGACCGTACCGGAGAAGTCGATCGACACGGTCCCCGGTGGGAGGTCGGGAAGGACGAGTTTCCTTTTCGCCGGATCGACACGGAATGCGATCGGTCGGGTCCCGACGCGGACCGCGGCGATCGTGAGACCGTCCGAGTCGAGCGAGAGCGATGGGGTATCGGCCGGCGGATCGAAGGTGACGGTCCCGACCCACTTCCGACGCGCGAAATCGACTTCGAGACGGAGTCGGTATTCCGGTATCACCGGGGGCTCTCCCAAATCCAACCTCTCGCACCTAGCCCCGGCGGTGAGGGGACGCTCGGTTCGGGAGGTTCATTTGGAGCCTGCTCGGGGTGCACGAAGCGACCCCCGCGACCCAAATCAAGTTAAATAGCTCTCGCCTGTCGCCGCGATTGGCTGACGGCCAAAGCGGCGGGGAAACACCCGGTCCCATTCCGAACCCGGCAGTTAAGCCCGCTGGCGTTCCGCGCAGTACTGAAGTGCGCGAGCCTACGGGAGACGCGGAAAGCTGTCAGCCTCCCGACTTCCCCTCGGACGACGGGAACGAAATCTCGAGGTCCGGCGCCGCGTCCTTGATTCTCGCGGCCCGAGCCGCAGCGGGTCGAGAGCCCGCGGGATGGCGCCCCGGTCCCCCGATAAGTTATTCCCGCCGAACCGGTCGGGCGGGAGATGATCCTCGGCGCGCATCTCGGCATCGCGAAGGGACTCCCCGAGGCCGTACTCGACCTCCGGGGTATCGGGGGCGACGCGCTCCAGATATTCTCGAAGAGTCCGCAGATGTGGAACGGGCCCCCGATCGCCCCGGCCGCGGCGGAGAGCTTTCGAACCGCGGTGCGAGAACGGGGAGTTCGCGCGACGGCCGTGCATCACGGGTACCTCGCGAACCTCGGCAGCCCGAAACCCGAAACGCTCGCGCGCTCTCGCGCCGCGTTCCGGGACGAGGTCGCCCGCGCCGAGCTGCTCGGGGTCGACGGCCTCATCTTCCACCCGGGGGCGCATCTCGATTCCGGGGTCGAGGCGGGGTTGAAGACGGTCGCGGAAAGCCTGCGCGCGGTCGTGGACGAGACGCCGAACTGCCACGTCCGATTCCTCCTCGAGAACGCGGCGGGACAGGGGACGACGCTCTGCTCGAAGCTCGAGGAGCTCGCCACCGTGCTCGCGGCGGTGGGCGCGCCGGACCGTCTGGGGGTCACGCTCGACACCTGCCACTTGTTCGCGGCCGGCTGGGACTTCCGCACCGAGGCCGGGTACGGACGGCTCGTCGACCAGGTACGCGACACGATCGGGGTCACCGCCGTGCGAGCGTTCCATCTCAACGACGCCAAGGCCGAGCTCGGCTCCCACTTGGACCGGCATGAGAACATCGGCAAGGGACAGATCGGACTCGAAGGATTCCGCCACCTGCTCGGCGACCCACAGTGGAGGGACATACCGGGGTACCTGGAGACGCCGCTCGACGACGACGACGAGGGGTACGGCCGTTACGCGGGGGACCTCGCGACGCTGCGGTCCCTCGTTCCGGTGACCCCGCCGGCCGCCCCCGGACCCCCGGTGCGACGGCGAACGCGTCGCCCGTCCTCAACCATCAAATAGCCTCGCCCACCTCGCGCCGCCGCCGATGGGGGACGAGGTCCCGGCCGAGCTCGTCGAGTCCCTCCAGGCGACGGCCCGAGAGGTCCGTCGCGATGTCGTCCGGATGAACCTCGCCTCGCGCGGGGGGTACCTGGGGGGAAGCCTGTCGGTCGCCGACCTCTTGACGGCATTACTGTTCCGAGAGTTGAGGGTCGATCCCCAACGCCCCGCGTGGGCCGACCGGGACCGGCTCGTGCTCTCGAAGGGACACGCGGCCGCGGCGCTCTACTCGGCCCTCGCGCTCCGGGGATTCTTCCCGCGTGACGAGCTGACCACGTTCCGCCAGTTCGGCAGTCGTTTGCAGGGGATGCCGGACCGGATCCGGCTGCCGATGGTCGACGCAAGCACGGGCGCGCTCGGCCAGGGGCTAGGGATGGCGGTCGGGATGGCGCTCGACGCGCGCCTCGACCGAAGGGCGACGCGCGTCTACGCCGTCCTCGGCGACGGAGAGTGTCAAGCCGGTGGGACGTGGGAGTCCCTGATGGCGGGAGCGCACCACCGGCTCGGCAACCTGGTCGTGGTGATCGACCGGAACGGATTCGAGAGCGACGGTCCCATCGAGTCGGTCCTCGGCATCGAGCCGCTCGTCGAGAAGCTGCGCGCCTTCGGGTATCGAACCGAAGAGATCGATGGACACGACTTCCGCGAGATCCTCGGCGCGTTCGCGCACGCGCGAGCGGCGACGGACCGGCCTTCCGTGGTCGTTGCACGGACGGTCAAGGGCAAGGGCGTCTCGTTCATGGAGAACACGCACGTCTGGCACGCTCGGGCGCCGACGAAGGACGAGGCGGAACGAGCCCTTCTCGAACTGGGCCTCTCTCCGAGCGAGGCGGCGCGGTGACGCAGACGTCCCCGCGGGCGAGCCTCACGGAGGCGTACGGGAAGGCGCTCGTCGAGCTCGGCGAACGCGACCCGCGTCTGGTCGTTCTCGACGCGGACACGGCGACCGAGAACGGGACCCGCGCGTTCGGTCAACGATTTCCCGGCCGAATTTTCGACCTCGGCGTGATGGACCAATCGATGATGTCGATCGCCGCCGGTCTCGCGCTCGACGGACGGACCGTGTTCGCGAACACGGCGGCGGTCTTTGCCGCGGGCGAAGCGTACAACTTCGTGCGCCAGTCGATCTGCGCCAATCGCGCGAAGGTGAAGATCGGCGCGACGCACGGAGGGCATGCCGCGGGCGGAGACGGAGGCCCGACTCAGATGCTCGAGGACCTCGGGTTGATGCGAGGGTTGCCCGGGATGACCGTGGTCGTACCGGCGGACGCTCCCAGCGCGGCCGCCGCGACGTTCGCGCTCGCCGAGCGGACCGGACCGGCGTACCTCCGGTTGAACGGTGATCTTCTCCCCACGGTGACCGAGGGCACGTTCGCGGTCGGGAGCGCCCCCGAACTTCGGTCCGGGAGCGATCTGACGATCATCGCGCTGGGCGCACTGGTCGGCCCCGCGCTCGAAGTCGCCGAGGAGCTGGCTCACGTCGGCCTCTCGGCCCGCGTGCTGGACTTCGCCTCCGTCAAACCGTTCGACGAGCCCGCGTTGCTTCGCGCGGCACGCGACACCGGGGCGATCCTCGTGCTGGAGGAGCATTCGGTCCTGACCGGCGTTGGGGCGCTGGTCGCGGCGACGACGGCGGAGAACTATCCCGTGCCCGTTCGTCGCGTCGGCGTCCCGGATGTATTCGGCGAGTCCGGAGAGTCGGCGTCCCTGCGCGACCACCTCGGGATGTCGACCGAGCGTATCCGGGACGAAGCGTGGGAACTACTCAAGAGCCGGGGCAAGGTGACCTGAACGAGCAACGCGCGGGGGAAGATCGATGCAACTGTTCCTGGACACGGCGAGCGTCACCGAGATCCGAACGATGTGGGAGACCGGCATCCTGGACGGGGTGACGACCAACCCCAGCCTCGTCGCGAAGGAGGGCCGGAAGTTCGAGGACGTGCTGCGCGAGGTCTGCGCGCTCGGGGTTCCGAGCGTCTCCGCCGAGGTCGTGGCGACCGACACCGAGGGGATGTTGCGCGAGGGGCGCCGCCTGCGCGAGATCCACCCGTCAATCTACGTCAAGATCCCGATGACCGCCACCGGACTCAAAGCGACGAAGACGCTCGCCCAGGAGGGGACGCGCGTGAACATGACGCTCGTGTTCAGCGCGAATCAGGCGCTCCTCGCCGCGAAGGTCGGAGCGGCCTACGTCAGTCCGTTCATCGGGCGCCTGGACGACCAGGGGCAGGACGGGATGGAGCTGATTCGCGACATCGTCCAGATCTACCGGAACTACAAGGTTCGCACCCAGGTGCTCGTCGCCAGCGTGCGGCACCCGGTCCACGTGCTCGATGCGGCGAAGATCGGGGCGGACATCGCCACGATGCCGTACGCCGTGATGGAGAAACTCGTCCAGCACCCGCTCACCGACATCGGACTCGCCCGGTTCCTGAAGGACTGGGAGAAAGTGCCGAAGGGTTGAACGGGCGTTTCGGGTCCGACGGATTATTACACGCGCTCGGCTACCCTCCTCGAACGTGACCGAGCCGACGCTTCTGGAGAAGTACCTCCGCCTCACCCACGAGGCGCTCGAGCGAGTCGCCGCGACGCCGCCCGAACGGTCGTTCCTGCGCGGAGCGTCGGACGACTTCCTCGCCATGGCCCGCGCCTACCTCTCCGACGCGGAACACTTCTCGGCGTCCGGCGACACCGAGCGGGCGCTCGCGGCGGCGAGCTACGCGCACGGATGGCTCGACGCCGGGGTTCGGCTGGGGATACTGGACGGAGGCGAAGATGACCAACGGTTCACCCTCTTCCGGTAGCGCGGCACCTCCCATTTCGCCCGGGGTTCCCGACCCGGTGCTCGCCACAATCGAGGCCCACTTGCGTCAGCGCGAGCTACGACGGGAAGACCTCTACCAGCGGGCGCGACGACTGCGTCGCCTCGCCCAGGCGACCATGACGCACCTCCACGCGAACGGTTCGGCGGCCCCCGAGCTCGCCGAGGTCCGCCGCCTCACCGCGGAACTCACCGACTGGTTGCACCGGGAGGGCCGCGGCGACGAGCCCCTCGCGCTCGACGCGTTCCAGGAGGCGGTCGAGGCGATCCTGCTCGGTGCGATCGGAGAGGGGCAACCGCTCCCCGGCCCGTCGGACCTCGGGGTCGACCCGGAACCGTATCTGCTCGGCCTCGGCGACGTCGTGGGGGAGGTTCGGCGGCGAGTGCTCGACCGCCTGGGCAGGGACGACCTCCCCGGCGCCGAGGCCGACCTGGCCCTGATGGAGCGGCTCACCCGATCCCTCCTCCGGTTCGACACCACCCGGGCGATCGTTCAATTGAAACCGAAACAGGACACCGCGCGGACCCTCCTCGAGCGGACGCGCGGGGAAGTCGTCATGGCCCGGTTCCTCGCTCGGGCGCGCCCGGACCGCTCCGCTCCGCCATCGGAGCCGTCGTGAGCGCCCCGGCGCGGCGCGCGATCGGCGTGATCGGCGGTTCCGGGATCTCGAGCATCTTCGGAGAGGGCGCGGTCAAATCCCACCGGGTGTCGACTCCGTGGGGCGCTCCGTCCGGCCTCGTGGAAGAAGGGGACGTCCGCGGCGTGCGGGTACTGTTCCTCGCTCGACACGGGCCGGGCCACTCCATCCCTCCGCATCGGATCAACTACCGTGCGAACGTGGACGCGCTCCGGTCGCTCGGTGCGGATGCGATCGTGACCGTGAGCTCGGTCGGGTCGCTCAAGGAGGAGTTGGCGCCGGGGACCTTCGTGCTCCCGCAGCAGTTCGTCGACCTCACCCGACAGCGACCGACGACGTTCTTCGACGGGGGCCGCGTCTATCACGTCTCGCTCGCCGACCCGTTCTGTCCGGACCTTACCGCCACCGCGGCGGGCGTCGGCCGGGATATCGGCGCGCCGTTCGCGGAGGGGAAGACGTACGTCTGCGTGGAAGGGCCCCGGTTCAGCACGCGGGCCGAGTCGGCGTTCTTCCGGACGTTCGCGGACGTGATCGGAATGACGCTCGTCCCCGAGGTCACGCTCGCGCGCGAACGCGCGATCTGCTACGCCTGCCTCGCCATGGTCACGGACTACGACGTCTGGGCGGACCGACCGGTGGAGGCGAAGGAGATCGTCGAGGTGATGCACCGAAACGCCGAGCGCATGCGACGGATATTGACGGAACTGATGCCGCGACTGGTGCGGCCGCCGACCTGTCGATGCGCTCACGCGCTGGACGACGCCGGAGTCTAACTGGAGCGCGGGCCTCGGCGGACCGTGATCGGGATGCGCCCGGCCGCGAACTCCGCCTCGGCGATCTCGACCGGGTCGACCAGCGTGGCGAGGACGTCGATAAGGATCGGAGCCCCCAACGACAGCTGGAGTGCGCGCGCCCCGAGGATGCGCGCCCGTTCGAACCGAGTGAAATCGCTGGACTCGAGGGGGGCCGGCACCGGATGCTCGGGCACGATAACACTCCCCGAGGCCGCGGGAGTCGATGCGGCCATCAAGGGGTCGCCCACTCAAGGCACCGTATTTACGCCTTGCGGAGCGCAAGGCTTTGCCCGAAAACACTTCGGTGCACAGAAACTAGCTGGGCCGCACAGGAACCCTATTTGGGGTCGCATCCGCCGAGCGCCGCTTCATTACCCAACGGCCCCACCATAACTAGGGAAGCACCATCGCGGTCCAGTGATTGATTGGTCTTCAGTCGGGGTCGCGGCCGTGCTATGAAGAAGTCCTCGATCGCATTTTAATTTGTGGTCTCGCGAGTAAGGCGCCAATCACTATACCCAAGCCCAGCGCCACGACACCCCCCGACATGAGCACGAGAGACAACTCGGCAACCGCACTCGGAATCATGCAAGCGTAAGGCCCATGAGTGAGCGCAACACAGGTCGCTGGGGAGACGATCTGGTAGCCGAGCAGTATGAGTCCGCCTCCAAGGACCACTCCGAAGATAGTCGATTTGAGCGCGATATCGCGCCGCCGCTGGCGAAACGACCCCACCGGACCAGCTGAGTCGGTCGCCTGGTGCCGAAGGGATCGGATGTAGGCACTGGCTCCGAGCGCAAGTAGTAGCGACCCGGCCATCAAGCTGCCAAGCGGGGCCAGAACGATCGGTTCGAAGCTCCCGAGTGGTAGGTTTGACGCTTGGATGGCCCACGGCGTGACAAGGGTTAGAACAACAGCGAGGCAGATCATCACGAGACCGATAAACGCGAATATTGTCGGCATCGGCGGCGGGCCGATGCGCATCGTCCCTCGAACGTTGACGGTATCCATGTACTCACACCGCTCCTACGTGTAGTACTCGTCAAAGCAACTGTCGACATGGACTACGCACGTGTGATTATCGTAAGTTAAAGGGCCGATCCCAACGTTACCTGCGGTGTTGTATTGGAAGGGGGCTGGCCTCAACGAGTTTAGATCACCAGTGGCACCGACGACCAGGTCGTCGAAGTCAAATGTCGTGAAAACCGGGGTGCCCAAATAGCAACCGCAAGCGGAACTATACTGCTCCTCCTCCACGAAGATCGCATCGTCAGGACTCGGAATGAACCCTGCTGAGTCGCTCGCGGTGCAGCCCGTGTTCGATGAAACGTCGAGCAAGGTTGTAGTGTACGTCGTACCAGAATATCCTGACTCTGCCTTGATCGCATCGCCCGGAGAAACAGGTTGTAGCCGTTCCAGGCCAAAACTCGTACCACGCATAATATGAATAGATAGTACAACACCCAGTTACGACTTCAATTTCGGATTCGGTTCCCGTTTGGGAAATCCCGGCGGTTCCGCTGGCGTTGGGAGACTGGCCGATCCACGGGTCAATGTCGCAATAGTTGAAACAACCGCCCGAGGGAAGGGTCACAGTAGAAACTGTCCATTTACCGGATGGGCTATTCGTAGACTTGACACCGTAACCTGCGTAAAGGCTCGGAGTGTGACTCGGGTCTGAGAGTCCCGCGGACTGCAGGGAAACACTTTCGATCGCCGTGGACGTGGGGTTCTCAGAGACTACCAGATTAAACGGTTGGCCGTCAACTTGGCCCGAGAAGACCGCGTTGGTAGTCTGGATTATTGGTACGCAGACTGGTGCTGTGAAGTTCCAAATTTCAAAGGTGCTGCCGTACGAGAGATTTTGAGGGGAAGGGAATCCGCTGGTCTCCGCGACAAGGCTGCCGGCAGATAGTGCCTCGTTCAGGACTTGGGTCGTGTTAACGGTCGAGGAGAGGTTGTACCCTGCCGCTGAAACGGCGTCCGGTGAGCAACCTGCAGGCAAGGCGGTGGACGCTGCGGCACGTTTCACACCGCCGACGATCGCGCCAAACACGAGAACAACAATTGTAATCACTGCTAAGACTGGTCGCGGATTCCCGGCCAAATACAGTTTAGCGAAGAGGCCGGATGGCCCCGTGACCATTGCACACCGTCAAAGACATGGCCCACTGGAATATCACTCCATCCTCCACGCCAGTTACGCCGCGGACGGAGTCAGTCATTGAGACGGTGGCCGTTGTTAAGCGCGACTCTGCCTGTGACTGGCCACGACGGATAGACTGCGCGAGACGCAAGGCTGCACTCGAATCATTTCGGAGTCATAGACGAAACAACCGGCGCGCTCCGAGAGATTGATTAGCGACCGATCGGATTTTGAACGACACTTCCGGGCTTAGGCGCTCGGTGCCACCCACCGCTGCACAGGAACTACGGACCCTGCACGGAAGCCCCTGCACAGAAACTAGTTGCGGTGCAAAGCCGGAGCGCAAAGCTGTGCCCGAGAACGATTTTCTGTGAAGGGGTGCTAGTTTCTGCGCAGGGAGGCGTCGATGGGGAACGCCGGTGGGGATCGCGGAGAGGTGAGTAGAACTCGGACGACGCGCGGTCGTTCCGTCGACGACTGTTCACCTGCCCCGGGCGGGACGTCCGGCGCGATAGTCCGCCTCGAGTGCCACGGCGAACATGGCCCACGTCTTCGCGATCTGCGCGCGGAGTGCTTCACGGGTCGGGAATTCCGGGGTGACCCAGCGTTCGGTGCTCAACAGCTGAAGTCGCGTCCGCGCGCGGCCGACGGCGCTGACCCGGTAGTCCAAGGACTGCTGGTCGGTCTGGTCGATCTGGTCAAGGTGCCAGGAGTGGGGGGGATTGAGACCAATCAACTCGACCGCGATGCTGGGATCGCGACCAGAACCCCGGGAAACGCGAATCCGGACCACGCGGCGGGGCGAAATTTTGATCACACGGTAACTCGCGCGGCCGTTCGAGAATCGTCCGTCGTCGCTCCGATAGTCCGTGCACCACTCGTACACGTAGCGCGACGGGGCGTGAATCACTAGGGAGACACGCACCGTGGCGGTCCCGTAGATCCGGTGGCCCCGTTCGGGCATGTGCCGGGAAACCGGTGGGACGACTTAAGCCCGGGTTCCGGGAACGGCCCCGAAGCGGCCCCGAGTGCCGACGGCTTTGACCGAGAACTATTTTCTATGTAGGACTTAATGTGCAGGGCTCTCGGTAGTGCACCCGCGTCGGAGGAAAAGTAGGTGAAGGCGGAGATCAGCGTCATGTTCAACGTCAAGAACGTCGAACGCTCAGTGAAGTTCTACCAGGCGCTCGGGTTCGACACTCGATGGGCTTGGAATGGCGACGACGGCAAACTGGACTATGCGGGTGTCGGGATGGGGGGCGCGGTCATCGCGCTCGGCCGAATCTGGGAGGCGGGAGCCACCGGTGGCGGCTACAGTGACTATCACGATTGGGTGAAGGGTCCGCTGGGCGGCGGCGTCATCGTCAACGTCGAGCTCCGAAGCGTCGAGAAGGTCTACGCGCGAGCGAAGAAAGCCAAGGTAAAGATCGAGTCGGGCCTCCGCGACTGGCCGTACGGGAAGGCGTTCACTATCAACGACCCCGACGGTTACGTCGTGAAGTTCCTCCGGCCCAAGGGTGAGTTCGCTTAGCTCCGTTCACCGCTGGGGTAGCCGCAACGTGGGCTACAGCGCATCCCATCTCTCACCTGTGGAGGGCACGGGTTTCAGTGCGGCGGCAGGGGTTTGTGCGCATCCCCGCGAGTTTCTGTGCAGACGATAGTTCTCGGACTGGAGCAAGGCAGGATCGGACCTGGACCGTTACTTTTGGGCGAATGTCGTTTGGGGACCGAAGGTTGGCATCTCGCTGACGCCGGAGATCGAGGTCGAGCCGACTTTCGACGATTATAGTTCCGGGCGCGATCCCGTCTTCGACAAGGCGCTAGAACTGGCTAGGTAAAGCGCAGACGAACGAACCGGCAAGTCCTCGGATCAATCCAATCGCTTCCGTTCCGCGGCCCATCCGCCCGGATCGTTACCAAAGCTTTCGCGCTTGAGGCGGTGCACATCGACCGATCCCGAGCCCTGCGGGTGTCACGGAGCGGACAGCGAGCGTCGATGTCCGGGGAGAAAGGATTAGAAACCCCGCACCGGTGGCGCGCCGACGGTCTCGATGCGGCGGAGCTACGCGACTATCCTCTTCGGGCGCCTGTGGAAATTTCTCGCCGCGTACGTCGCGGTCTTCCTGACCGCGGCGCTCGGCTTCTACGTTCTCGAATCGTACCACGGGACAACCGACCTGCTCAACTCGTTCTACTGGGCGATGATCACGCTCTCGACCATCGGATACGGGGACGTCGTCCCCACCAATGCCAACGCGAAGCTGTTCACGATCGGCATCGCGGCGGTTGAAGTATTCCTCGGCGCCTACCTCGTCACCGTCGTGATCTCCGTGGTCGGCGAAGAGTCCCAGCATCGGCTGCTCGGGACGCTCGGAACGAACATGTCCGGGCACATCGTCGTCCTCGGCTACTCCGACGTCGGACGGGCCGCGGTCCGGGAGCTCCTGGCCCAGGACGAGAAGGTCGCGGTCGTGACGGCCGACGCGAACGAGGTCGGGGGGTTGCACAACCTGGCTACGGAAAAGCAACTGTTCGCCACCTACGGTCACGCCGGAGAAGCCGAGATCCTGGAACGCGTGAACGTCGCGGGGGCGCACTCGGTGATCGTCTGCACGGGGGACGACACGACGACCCTGGTCGCCGCGCTGAACGTGCGGGCGGTCAACCCCACCATACGGATCGTCGTGTCGGTCGCCCGACCGGAGCTCAAGCAGACCCTGAAAGCCGCCGGCGTGACGTACGTCGCCTCCCCCGCGGACATGGGCGGGCGGCTCTGCGCGGATGCCGCGTTCCGGCCGGAGGTAGCCAACATGGTCGAGGACCTGACGAGCACCGCGTTCGGGGCGGACATGGAGGAGTTCATCCTCACCGAGCGCACGCCGGTGTCGAAGCAGCCCCTCCTGGAGGCGGAAGCCCTCGTGCGGGCGGCGGCCGACTGTCTCGTGATCGGCTACGCCCGTCCGGGGGCGGACGGAGAGTTCGTGACGGTGCTCAACCCTCCGTCGTCGTTCCGTTTCCAGCCGGGCGACGCCCTCATCGTCGTCGGCAGTCTTCCGAACCTGCACCGGTTGCAGAAGTGGATCGGCGTCCCCCAGGGTCGGTGACGTCCGACACCGGTCCGCCACGACGGGGCCCCCGGATCGCGATGGGTAGCTTCCTATACTAGGTCCCAACAAGTACTGCAGCATGCCCGACCCCCCCTCCCAGGCACCGATGAACTACCCGAACGCGCCGCCGCCCCCGGAAAACGCTCCCGCGGGCTACCCAGCCCAACCGTACCCCGGCTGGCAGGGTCCCCCGCCCCAGCAGTATCGACCGATGCTTCCGGCGTGGCTCAGCTTCGGCGGCATCCTCGTGCTGGTCGGAGGGGTGCTCGTCCTGGTCGGCTTCCTGGTCGGCGCGATCGGGAATTCGACCTTCGCCTCTTCGGGCGCCACGAACGCCACCCAGACGTACTTCAACACCATGGCGATCTTCGATGCGCTCGTCGGCATCGGGATCTTCCTGGCGTTCCTCGGCTGGCTCTTCCACCAGATGAGCCGGCACCACCAGATGGGTCACTGAGCCCCCGAATAGGGACCCAGCGGCGAACCCCTTCCTCTCCCTGAAAGCCTATAGATACCTCCCCGGAGTAGCGTCCCTCGGCCCCTGCGGCCAGGAGGTTCCCGGAATGACGAGTCGTGTCGAATCTTTCCAGTCACCGGGAACCGACTGAACTCCGTTCGGTCGTCCCGGCCGCGCGCCCGGCGTTGGCCGACCGCTCCTCCACGGAACTCACCCAACCAAACCCCCCGTGCCGAACGAAGAATACCTCGACCCCAGTGTACACTGGAAGCTCCGCTCGGGGACCGCTTCCTTCCGGGAGCAACGGTACTCCGAGGCCGCGGAGTCGATCTTGGAGTGCGGGCTCGCTACCGAGGTGCTCCAGCGGATCGGCTCCGGCAAGGAGGCGGACGTCTACGCCTGCGCGGACGATCGGATGCTCCTCGCGGTGAAGGTCTACCGGCTCTACCGCACCAGTCACCGGGGCGGGGGGCCGGTCAAGCAGGAGTCGATGGGGCACCATGCGGCGCACGAGCTCGAGATGCTGACCTCGGCGTGGCGAGGGGGGGCGCGCGTGCCGGAACCGGGCCGGCGGGTCGAGAACATGTTCTCCATGGAGTACCTGGGCACGGACGAAGGCCCGGCGCCCCGATTGCATGACGTGACGCCGCGCGTGCCGGAACGGATGCTGGCGTCCGTTGTCGACCAGGTCCAGAAGCTCGCCGCGGCGGGGGTAGTGCACACCGACCTGAGTCCGTACAACATCCTCGTGCATCGGGAGGAACCGTGGGTGATCGACCTCGGCCAGGCGGTTCGGGTCGACCGGCTCGGCGCCTCCCCGTGGATCCGGCTCACCGAGGCGGGCGACGCGCTCCGTCACGGGTTGGGGGCATTCGACCGGTACTTCCGTCGGTACGGTCTGCGCGTTTCCGTGGACGACGAGGTGCAGACGATCCTCGCCACGCTCGACCGGTTTGGGGTGCTGCGCTAGCGCGCTACCGTTTGATGCCCATGACCTTCCAGACCGGTTCGTTATCGGCGTACACCTGCCAGTGGGAGATCTGATGGTCGCGGACGACCGCTCTCCAGGCGGCCGGCGTCTTCCACCGATTCTGCACAGGGAGGTCGGTGCCGATCGCGAACGTGCCGCTCGCCGTCCCGAACATTCCGACTACCCGACCGGTCTGGAACCACTCCTTCACGGCGAGATGGTAATCAGGAAACCATGCGAAGTACGCCTGCCACGACTCCCGAAGCTTCTCCTTGCCCCGGAACTCCTGGCCGAGCCCATCGACGAACAAGTGATCGTCCGAGAGCAAAGCGACCAGGCTGTCGACGTCGTGACGGTTGATCTCGTTGACGAACTTCAACGCGGTCCGCACCGTCTCCGAATCGGGCACCCGGACTCCTGCCGTCCCCCCGGCCCGGGAGGTCACTCGGCGGGTACCGCATCGCGTTCGACTAGATTCTACTATCCCCGACGGTCACCGGAGGCGCGGACGAGGGACCGGGGATCGAAATCCCGGGACGGGTCGAGCGCTGCTACGTCGCGCGCCCGGAATCGCGAGGCGAAACCCTCTATACGGGGGGGCGTCTCCGACGCTCCGGTAACCCATGTCCGCCGAGAATCAAGCGATCGCAGCGCAGTTGGTACGCCAACTCGAGCTCGACACCCCTCCCGTCCAGGTCTCCTACCTCGAGGAGCCACCGAAGGGCGTGCCGGAACATCCTGGCGGCGTGCCGTCGGTCTGCACGTTCTTCGCGTTCGGGGCCGAGAAGCCGTTCTACGCGGGCTTGCCGGCGCACGAGGACTGCGAGATCGGCGCCTTCGTCCTCGGAGTCCAGCCCGCGGGCGAGCTCGGGACCCGACTGATGGGCACGATCGGCTCGATGCAGAAGGAAGGGTACCTGAACCCGGGCGAGGAAGCCCACGTCCCGCACAACAAGACCGCCCCGAAGTGGGTCGCCTACGGTCCGCTCGGCTCGCTCTCCATGCCGCCCACCGGGGTCCTCCTGTTCGCCCGGCCGAAGGGCGCGATGCTCGCGCTCGAAGCCGCGGGCTCGGGAGCCGACGCGGCACCGGTGCCGATGAACGGCCGACCGATGTGCGCGATCATGCCGATCATGAACCAGGGCGCCCCGGTGGCGGCGTCGCTCGGATGCACGGGCTCGCGGATCTACACCGACATCGGCAGCGACAAGATGGTCATCGGGATCCGGGGGGACCACCTCGCGACCTTCGCGAGGAAGCTCGAGACCATCGTCCGCGCGAACGCGCAGGTCGCCGCGGAAGACTCCGCCCGGAAGGCGAAGGCCACCCACCCTCACCGGTCGAAGTAGTCGAGGCCCCGCTGCCCGGCCCCGATCCGGGGCGCCGGCCCCGCGGGGGACGCGGTCGGCGCCTGCACGAGGAACAGGGCGTGGCGCGTGGCGCCTTCCGGAACGAGTGTTCGTCGGAGGATGCGGAAGCCGCGCTCCTTGAACCACTGCTCGTAGGTCGGTGCGTCCGCGTGGCTCCAGTACATCTTCGCGTTGGAGCCGAGCCATCCTTCCTCGACCCCCGTCCACGCCGTCGCCCCGGTGGTGACGAGGAAGAGGCCTCCCGGACCGAGCCAGCGGTAGACCTTCGCGATCAGGTCGGGCTGTTCATCGAGCGGGACGTGGATCAGGGAGTAGAGGCAGACGACCCCACCGAACGACCGCGCGGGGAACGAGACCCGGGTCATGTCGGCCCGCAGGAACCGTCCCTCCGGCACGGTGCGGCGCGCCCGCGCGATCTGCACGTCGGAGATGTCGACCCCCGTGACGCGGAACCGTTCGGAGAGCATCCGGGCCTCCGGGATCCCGCAACCGCAGCCGAGGTCCAGGACCTCGGAACCGGGCGCGAGCATTCGGAAGAACGGCTGCAGCCACTCCCGGTAATCGGTGTTCGTGTGGTCGAACGCATCGGCGGGCGAGCCGGGCGGCCGGTAAATCGTGGAGACGCGGTTCCACCCTTCCCGCACGACCTTTTTCGGGTCGCGGGGGTCGTCGGAGGCCTCGCGCTCGCTCATCGTGATACAAAGGCCGGCACCTCCCATATGGACTCGTCGAAACTCGCCCCCCCGAGCAGGACCGCCGTGCCCTCCACGGTGCGAGGCCGATGACCGCCACCCGCGAACTTCGGGAGCTGTACGACCGCGAGATGCGGAAGGATCCGGCGGCGTATGCCGGCGCCCGCATCGAACCGTTGGGCCGAATCGTTCGCGTCGTCGGAGAGGAGAACTACGTGATCTTCTCCGACCTCGGCGGGACGGACGCCGCCCGGGTCGTCCACGAACAGGCCGACCACTTTCGCCGCGCCGGCGCGGAGGTCGAGTGGAAGGTGTTCGGCCACGATCTACCGGAAAACCTCGAGTCGCTCCTCGCCGCGGAAGGGTTTGTCCCGGACGAGCTCGAGACGTTGGTCGTTCTCGAGCTCCCGGCGTCGAGCCGGGCCGAGCCCCGCCCCCCGGGTCTCGAAGTACGACGCGTGACGGACGAGGCCGGGCTTCGCGATGCGGCGACGGTGAATGCAGCGGCGTTCGGTCCCGGCGGCCGGCCCTTCGTCGAGCGTTGGGCCGCGTGGATCCGCGACCCCACGCAGGGACTGTTCGTCGCCTACCTCGACGGAGCGCCCGTCGCCTCGGGCCGGCTGGAGATGCCGGCCGGCCGGTCGTTCGCGGGGCTCTACGGCGGGGGGACCGCCCCGGCGTTCCGTCACCGGGGGATCTATCGAACGCTGGTCGCGGCGCGTGCCGACGTCGCCCGCGAGCGGGGGTACCGATTCCTGACCGTCGACGCCCGGGAGACGAGCCGGCCGATCCTGGAGCGGTTGGGATTCGTACCGCTCACCACGACGCGGCCGTGGGTCCTCCGGCCCGGAGCCGACCCCCGCTCCCCGAACGCGGGGACGACTATCCGCCGGTGACGTCTTCCAGGAATTCCCGGATCGTCCCGAGGAATTCCTTCGGTTGTTCGAGGATCGCCCGGTGGCTGCTGCGCTGGAGCACGCGGAGGTGCGCCGGCTCGATCCGGTCCGACATCTCGACGGAAGGAGTGAGGAAGAAGTCGTACCGACCGACCACGACGAGGGTCGGTACTTCGATCTTCGAGTAGTACTTTCGACCGTCCCATTTCGCGATCGTCCCGTCGACGGCGAACTCGTCCCCGGAGCGGGTCATCATCGCGCGATAGACCGGGGCGCTCATCTTGGTCGCTTTCCAGTCCCCGGAGGTCCCACGGAAGAACCGGGTCTGGAACGGGCCGAAGATCTGCTCGACCAACGCCTGGTACTCGGGGGAGTCGAACGCCTTCGCCCGGGTCAGCTCCCGGACGCGCGCCCGTCGGCTGGGCGCCGCGACCGCGAGCGCCATCCGGTTCGACTGCCGTATCTCCTCCGCGCTGCCGGCCGTCGCGCAGAGCAGCAGGGAGGTGAGGCGTCGCTCGTACCGGTGAGCGTATTCGAGCGCGACGAAACCGCCCGCGGAGTAGCCGAGGAGGTGGAGCTCCGAGATGTGGAGCGCCTTCCGGATCGCCTCGACGTCCTCGGCCATCGCCGTGATGGTGTATTCGCCCGGTGAGCGCGGCGACCAACTGTGCCCCACCCCCCGCGGGTTGAACAGAACGACCCGAAGGTGGGCGTTCGCGAGCTTCAGCAATCCCCGGAGATAATGGTAGGTGAGCCCGGGTCCGCCGGGGTGGACGAGGAGCGTGGCGGGGCCCTTGCCCTGGGAGACGTACTCGAACGAACGTCCACCGGGTGTCGCGATGCGTCGTAGACGGGCCATGAGACCGGTATCACTCCTCCATCTCAAACGTTTCGGCGGGTTGAACTCGGAGCTGCGTTCCCTTTCGTTCGTCGTTCCCCGGTCGTGGTGCGGTCAAAGTTCGGAGATGCGGGCACCGGGATTTGAACCCGGGTCATAGCCTTGGCAAGGCTATGTGATAACCAGACTACACTATGCCCGCACAGTGAATTTCGTTCCGAACCTCGGACACCGCCCCTTGGACCCACCGTAGCGGACCCAACCCACGGCCGGTGCGGGAGACACCGAGCAACGGTCCGACCATAAAGTCAGCGCCGGGCGCCGGGTTATTACGGGCTTCTCCCCGTGACACGACCCGGACTCGGAACGGACCGATGCACGACGACCGTTGGAAGGAAGGGGATGTCGTCGCGCTCAAAGCGCTCGGAGCCCCGCCCCTCCTCGTCCCGCTCGCCCGCGGCCCGATCCGCCTGGGACACGACGGGGTGATCGACCTCACGAGCCAGATCGGGAGCGCTCCGGGCGAAGCGGTCGAGTGGTTGGGAAGATCCTACCGGGTCGTTCGACCGTCGCTCGCGGACCTCTTCTCCACGCTGCGCCGGGGCGCCCAGATCATCACCCCGAAGGATGCGGTGCAACTGATGTTCCTCGCCGGGGTCGCTCCGGGGAACCACGTCGCGGAGGCCGGGTCGGGGAGCGGAGCGCTCACGATCGCGCTCGCCCACACCGTCGGAGCGGCCGGCCGTGTGACGTCGTTCGACCGCCGTCGGGATTTCCTCGATGCGGCGCGGGAGAACGTGACGCGCGCCGGATTCTCCGACCGCGTGACGTTCCGCGAGCGGGACGTGGCGCGCGACGGGATCGACCTGACCGACGTCAGCAGCATCGTGCTCGACCTGCCCGAACCGTGGGCCGTGCTGGAATCGGCGCGGGCGGCGCTGGTGCGGGGCGGGTACGTCGCCACGTACACTCCGACGTACAACCAGCTCGAACGGACCGTCCAAGCGCTCCGCTCGCTCGGCTACGATGAGGTACGCGCGGTCGAACTGTTGGAGCGCGGGCTCCACGTCGGCGACGGCGGAACGCGTCCCGCCTTCGAGATGCTCGGGCACACCGGGTTCCTCGCATCGGGTCGCCGGCTCGACTGACCATGGTCGACCTCAGTCTCTCGATCGGCGCGCTCGTGGGCATCCTGCTCTCGGGCGGATATGTCTACGTCGAGATCGGCCGGTTCGCGACGCCCCAGGTGCCCGAAACCTTGTTCGACGAGCGCCGCGAGGTGTTCGCCTACACCGCCGGACTTTTCGTCGGGATCCCCCTCGCGATCGCGTTCCTATTGTTCCTCGACTCGATGGCGAACGGCGCCCTCCCGGGCGCCCTGATCTTCCTCGCGGCCCTCGTCGGAGGGACCGAGGTCGCGCAGTGGGCCCTGCTCCGGGCGCACTACTGGGGGAACGGAGAGAGCGGGCCGTTCTACGCGCTCGGCTACCGCGCGGGGATCGCCGGGATCTTCGCCCTCGCGATCCTCGCGCAGTACCTGGCGACCTCCGGCGTCACCTGGGATGGGGTGCTGCTCCTCCTGATCGAGTCCGGAGCGGTCCTCGCCCTCGAAGTGGCGGGCGCGCTCCTCTCGCTCCCGCCGTCGACGACGGCCGGGCGGAAGGGAGGGGGCCCGGTGGCCGGCGCCGTATTCGAAGTCGTCGGATTTTTCATTCTCGGGGTCGGCGCCCTGTCGGGCACGGGTTCGACGGAAGCGGAGGCGGTCGCGTATGCGGCGGCCCTCATCGCGCTCCTCGGAGGGATCCTCGTCTACCGGCGACTCCGACCGCTCCTCGAAGTGATCCCGTCGCCGAGCACCGGCGCCGCTCCGCCCCTGCGCGACGAGCCCGCGGCGTTCGGACGGACGGACCGAGCGACGACCGCCGCAACCCCCGAGGACGACGGCTCCGAGCGGCTGGAGTAGTTTCATAAGCCGAGCGGCCTCCCGCGGTGCGCATGACCGCCGCCGCGGAGCCCGTCCCGCTCGAACGTCGCCTGCGGCACGGCATGCGAGTGTATCGGGCGTGGATCTCGGACCTGATCCTCGCCATCGGGATCCTCCTCACGACCCTCGCCCTCGGCTACTTCACTCCCCTCGCCAACTCCTGGCCGTTCCCGATGATCAATGCGGCGACGGACACCCCGGCCGCGAACTACAACCTGCTGTTCATCATCGTCGGCCCGATCGTGGTCATCGCGGGCGCCTACCTCGTCGGGTCGTACGTCATCGCGCGCCGCGAGTTCGACCACCTGATGGTCACGAAGAGCAAGGCGGAGTTCCTCCGGAACATCCCCGAGCTCGAGGACCTCCTGTGGGAGCTGACGCCCGCGGACGAGATCCGGTACGAGCAGAAGAAAGCGGAGCTCCGGGTCCGCCGTTAGGAATCCGCGCTCCCGAGGTCGTCCGGGTTAAGTACCGAGCCGCCGCTGAACGCGGCCATGTCGGAGGCGGGGACGACCGCTCGGACCGAGGGGTTCCACTTCCGACGACTCGAGAAGCCCGAGGAGTTCCGACAGGTCGAGGAGGTCGAGCGGGCCGTCTGGGGGGTCGCGTCCCCGAGCCCGACGCTCCCGGTCCCGCTCCTTCGAGCGTTGCAGGATAACGGCGGGCTCGTCCTCGGCGCGTTCGCGGACATCTACCTCGCCGGGTTCGCGGTGTCGTTGATCGGCTGGGATGGGGGAAGCCTCTACCACTACTCGCATCTCACCGCGGTCCGACCCGAATACCAGAACCACCACCTCGGATTCCGGCTGAAGTCGTTCCAACGCGACGAAGTCCTCCGCCTCGGGCTCTCGGAGATCCGCTGGGCGTTCGACCCGCTCCAGAGCCGCGGCGCTTGGCTGAACGTCCGACGGCTCGGGGCACGGCCGGACCGGTACTTCACGCATTACTACGGTCAGCTCGCCGACACGATCAACCAGGGGATCGAGACCGACCGGATGCGCGCGGTCTGGTCGCTCGCGTCCCCGGCGGTCGAGGCCCGCGTCGGAGGCCAGTACCCCTCCGCGACCGACGACCGCCACCGTTGGGAGACCTCCTCCGCCACCGTCGAGACCGAGCCGGGGGAGAGCGGGATCCGCGTGCCGAGCGCGGTCGGAGAACCGACCGGCGCGAGTGCCCACCTGGAGATCCCGTTCGACCTCGACCTCGTCCGGCAGCACGAACCGAAGGCGCTTCGTCGATGGCGCCACGCGAGCCGGGACGCCTTCCGTGCCGCGTCGGACCTCGGCTACGTCGTGGACGATTTCGCGGTGGTCTCGGCGGAGCACGAGCGCCGGAGCTTCTACTTCCTCTCTCCCGCCTCCGCGGACGCACCGGACGCCCGCGCACCGGGTACCTAGCCCCCGGGAATCTATATGGCGGCCTCGGGCGCTTCTCCCCCTCGAGCGATCACGATGTCCGGCGGAACCCGTTCCCGATCGTCGCCGGTGCTCTTCGTGCTCGTCGCCGTCGCGCTCGCCGTCGGCGCCGCGGCGAGCCTGATCGCCGGCGTGGCGGCGTCGTCGGCCTTCCATCCGGGTCCGGCGACCGAACTTCTGTTGCCGACCTGGCTGATCGGGGTGGTCCTCCTGTTCCTGTTCACCGTGGTGCTCGGTCTGGTGATCTACGTTCGGCTCCATGCGGGCCCGGCGGCGACCCAGGCGCGGCTCGCCGTCACGGGGATGGCCGTGCTCCTCGTGGGTCTCCTCTTCGTCGTTCTACTTCACTACGGAGGCGCGGGCGGAGGGTTCACGCTCGGGGGCGGAGCGCCGCCCACGAACCCCGGCGGGCCGGGGAACGACACCGGCGGGAACAACCTCACCGGTCCCGGTGGCCAGATCAGCTTCCTCTCGTTCAAACTCCCCGCCTGGGCGTTGTTCGCCGGGGTAGCGGTCACGCTGCTGGTCGTGGCCGCCGTGGCGCTGCCGCGTGCCTGGGCGTATGCCGCGGAGCGTCGACGCGAGGGCGTTCCCGGGCGCCGCAGCGCGGCCGAGGTGGAGAAGGTGCGAAGCGCGCTCGCGACGGCAGCCAGAGAATTGCAAGAGGGAAGTGACCCCCGCGAGGTGATCATCGCCCTCTACGGCACCGTCCTCGACCGGGTCGGTCCCTTGGTGGGGGGCATCGAGGTCCAGACCCCCGAAGAGATCCGCGTCCAACACCTCGTACGCCTCGGGATCGGCGCGGCGCCGGCGGAGACGCTCACCCGGCTCTTCGAAGAGGCACGGTACTCCTCGCATTCGATGGGGCCGGACGCCGCCGAGCAGGCGGTCGCCGCGATCGCGGACGCTCGAGCCGACCTCGACCGCCTTCGGCAATCGCCATGAACTACTGGTTCGCCGGCGGGCTGATCGCCGTCGCGGTGGCGGCGACGGGGCTCGCGCTCTGGGCCGGGCCGAACCTCGCGATCTCCGCGGTGGCTGCCGCCGCTGCGGTGGTCGCGGCGGGGTTGTTGTTCCTCAGCGCGTGGGTCGACCGCCCGCCGGCGAGAGTCGCCGTCGCCCCGTACCGTTCCGAGAGGGACATCCCCCCGTTCCGCTACGGCTTTCGGTCCGGGCGCTTCGGTCGTGAGGAGCTGATCTCGACCCTCGACCGGATCGAACGACTGGGACCGACGCCCGAGTTGAAGAGCCGGTCGTCCGGGGAGATGGACTCGATTGCCCGCCTCTCCGCCGCCGAGTTTAGCGACTATGTCCGACGCCGCCTCGACGACCTCGAGGCCCGGACGTGAGCACGGGGGGTCACGCGCCCGGTCCGTCCGCGTTTCGTTGGCGGCCCCGCGCTGCCCTTCTGTTCGGTGCGGGGACCACCCTTCTCGTCCTCGGGATCGTACTGCGAAACCCCGGGCCACTCCTGTTCGCGCTCCCGATCCTGCTCGCGCCGGTCGCCGCCGCGCTCCTCGGACCGCGTGCCGGTCCGCCCGCCCGGCTGGACTGGAAGGCCTCCGGTTCCGGTCGCGAAGTGCGGGTCTCGGGGGCGATTCGTTTCGAACCGCCGACCGACCCGAACGATGTGCTGGTCGAGTTTCCCCGGCCCGCGGGCCTCGCGCAGGCCGCGCCGCCTCGCGTCGAGCGGGTCGGCCAGGAAATCCAGTTTCTCCTCCACTGGAGTGCCGCGGACCCGATCGTCCTCCCCCTGCCGGTACCCCGGCTCGTGTGGCGGGACCCGGCGGGACTCGTGGAGCGGTCCGTGAGCTGGAACCCGCCGGACCTCGTTGTGGAACGGTACCCGCCCGAGCTCGTGAACATCGGCGCCGCCCGCCTGGAACGGACGATCGCGGTGCCGGGGGAGACGATCTCGCGTGGCGTTGGGTCGAGCGGCGAGTTCTTCGGGATCCGCGAAGCGACCCCGACCGAGCCCCCGCGACGGATTAACTGGAAGGCGACCGCCCGTGCCGGGCGCCTCCTCGCCAACGAGTACCGGGTCGAGCGGACGGGAGACGTGCTGCTCCTGATCGACGCGCGCCCTTCCAGTCTCGGTCCCGCGATCGATACCCAGCTGCTCTCGCTCTCCGTCGCCGCCGCCCACGGGATCGCCGAATCGTTCCTGCGCGAGAAGGCCCGCGTCGGCCTCGGGGTCTACGGTGAGTTTCTCGACACGGTGCCGCTCGCCGGGGGGCGCACCCAGGGAGTGCGTCTGCGTGCGGCGTTGCTCGCGGCCCGCCTCGCCACGGAAACTGGAGTCCCCGAGCGATGCGCCGTCGCGGTGCGACGGTACTTTCCTCCCGGGGTGACGACGATCCTGCTCACGAGCTTGGCGGACGACAGCTCGGCGGACGTGGTGCCGTACCTGCGCCGGCGGGGGTTTCCCGTGATCGTCCTGAGCCCGTCACCGCTCCCCGTGCTCCCTGCCCCGCCGTCGCTCACCGAGGTCGAGCGGCAATCGGTCGCGCGTCTCACCCGCCTCCTCCGGCGCCGTCGACTCGCGAGGACGTGGCAGGATGCCCCCGTCGTGGACTGGGAGGATTACTGGTCCCTCGCGCCGTTGGTCGAACTGCTGCGCCGGCCCAGCCGGCGGGGGAGGGGAATCTGACGGCGTCCGCGGCGCCCGGGGCCGGGCGCCGGCTGCTTGGTCCGACGCTCCCCGTGCTCGTCGTCACGGTGCTGGCACTCGCTTTCGACAGCCAGCTGCCGATCGCGACCGCGTTGATCCTCGGCGCGGCCGGGGTCGCGGTCTCGGTCGGAATGCGCGCGGTCCGCCGCGGTGAACTGTTCGAAATCGCCCCGGTGCCGGTCCTGGTGGTGCTCGCCACCCTCTCGCTCGAAACCCCGATCGCTCCCCTACCGGAACTCCTGGTCGGGGCGGCGGGCGTTGTCTTCGTTGCGTGGTTGATGGACGACCCATGGCGCCCTCCCGCCGCATTCTCGCGCGGGACGCTGGTATGGGGGGTCCCCGCGTTCGCCGTGGGGATCGCCTGGGCGAGCACGTTCCTGCTCCCTTCCTCCTCCGCATCGATCGGCGTCGCCGGTGCCTTGCTCGCAGCGGCGCTCGTCGCCCTCGCCTACCTCGTCAGCCGCCCCGACCTGTTCTCGACCGACGGGCCAGCAACGATTTAGCGGCCCGTCCGGTAGCCGGGTCGGTGCGGCCATCGGCCGCGCCCGGGTACCGTCGAAGGGTCCCTCTTGACTCAATGCGGACGAGTCGTCCGCGGAGAATGAAGTGAGGACAACCCCGGTGTCCGACACCCCCGGTCCGGGTCAGACCGCCGAGAGGGCGATCGCCTACCGTGACGCGGATCGTTAGGACCGGGGAACACGGGCGGTTCCCGGACCCGTGTGGGCCGGGGCCGGTCCATATACGGGGCTCGTGTTCGGGGGGCGGGGGGCTCCGAGTGAAGGCAGAGGATGCGAGGACGCTCGCGGGAACGATCCGTGCGTCGGTCTCGGTCGCCGTGGTCGGCCGGAACGATGCGCTCGATGCGATCCTGACCGGCCTCGTCGCCGACGGCCACCTCCTGATCGAGGACCTTCCGGGTCTCGGGAAGACCCTGATGGCAAAGTCGTTCGCCTCGGCGCTCGGTCTCGATTTCCAGCGGATCCAGTTCACCGCCGACCTCCTGCCGCACGACATCACCGGCAGCGAGATCCTCGACACGACGAAGGGAGAGTTCCGTTTCCGTCAGGGGCCGATCTTCGCCAACGTCCTCCTCGCCGACGAGATCAACCGCGCTCCGCCCAAGGTGCAGTCGTCCCTGCTCGAGGCGATGCAGGAGTACCAGGTCACCAGCGAGCGGTCGACGTACCCGCTCCCCCGGCCGTTCCTCGTGCTCGCGACCGAGAATCCGCTCGAGCTCGAGGGTACCTATCCGTTGCCGGAAGCTCAGGTCGACCGGTTCCTCATGCGGCTTCGGGTCGGATACCCGACCCCGGAAGAGGAGGCGTCCATCCTCTCCCGACGTCGCGCGAGGAAGCAGGAGAACGTCCTCGTGCCGCCCGCGACAACGCTCGCCCAATTCCAGGACCTTCAGCGCGCGGTCGAGGATGTCGAGCTCGAGGAGACGGTGGCGGGGTACATCGTGGCGCTCGTGCGCGCGACCCGGGCCGACGCCCGCGCGGAGGTCGGAGCCTCACCCCGGGGATCCCTCGCGATCCAGAAGGTCGCTCGGGCCCGCGCGCTGCTGGATGGGCGGGATTTTGTGCTGCCGGATGACGTGAAGGCCCTCGCCGTTCCGGCGCTCGCTCACCGTATCCTCGTCAAACCCGAACCGTGGATCCGCGGAGTCCGAGGAGAGGAGATCGTCCGCACCGCCCTGGACAGGACCCCGGTCCCCAAGGTCACCTAGGGGTGACCCGGCCGTCCCCAAAGCATAAGCAACCCGCCGCCGTGCAGGGGAGAGACCGATGGCGCACCTTGGCCGAATCCCCCGGGGTAGCCTCTACGTCGTGATCGGCGCGGTCGCCGTCGTGGTCGGCCTCGCCGCCGCGTCCTCGCTGTTGTTCACTCAGACATTCCCGTCGGTCCCGACGGCCCCGGCCGGGTCGTTGACCGCCAGTTGCTCGACCCTGCAAGACTGGACCGGACCGATCCCCTACGGTGGGGGTCTGGCGCTGTTCAATTGCACCGGGGAACCGGGTGCCTTTGAGGTCACCAATCCGCCGGCGACCGTCGCACCCACCTTCGCTCTTCCAACGAATGCCTCCGATCTCTACGTACTCCCTGCCTACCCGGAGTACTCGTACGGCTGGCCCGCCACTTGCAACGGATTCTACGGGGCGATCGAACTGACGAACGGGACCGCGGTCGAGCTCGATACCGGCGGAAGCTGGGATTATTGCATCGACGCGACCGGCGGACTGGCCGGATTCTCTATCTCCTGGTCCACCGCACCGGGCGGCACCACCGGGGCGTGCCCGACGAGTACGGCGGCGTCGATCGGATCCTCGAACGACACCGGCCCTTCGGTCGCAGCCGACTCGGTTTCCGTCCACAGCGACGCGTGGGCCGCGGGGGCGACCAATACCGTGGTCACCCCTCCGATCTCGGTGAGCCCGGGCAGCACGTTACTGGTGTTCGTCGGCTTCATCGCCGCTTATATCGGCGGGCCGAGCAATGTTACCGTCTGCGACTCTTCCGGCGACTCTTTCGTTCTTGAGACGAGCACCGCGAGTTTCTCCTCGAACCACACGCAGGAGATGTTCCTGGCGTTCGATGTCCTCGGGGGCTCGAACGTGAGCTTTGCCGCGGAGTTCACCGACACCGACACCTCGGCGGGCGGTGTCGTGTCGGTCGTCGACCTCAACAGCTCCGTGGGGCTATCTCTCGGCAACCTCGTGATCGGCGACAACTCGGGCGATAGCACCTCGGCGAGTGTCAACCTGACCGCGACCAACACGTCGTTCATGATCTTCACCGTCACCGGACAAGGGAACGCCGGTCCGTACATGCCCATCGAGAACGAGACGTTGCTCGGGACGAACGGCTACTACGACACGGGCCCCTGGACCGACGGGGAGTCGGTGGGCACGATGGTCGGCACGGTCTCGTCGGGGCCGGTCTCCCCCGGTGCGAACCTCGCGGCCGGGCCATACGTTTGGAACGCGATCGCCGTGCTCGTCACTTAGGGGCCAAACCGTTTTCCCCCGGTCGGTGGTCGGGCGGCCGATGTCCGAGCCGCCGCTGGTCGTGGTCGCCGACCCGATCGACCGTGCCGCGTTCGAACGTCTTCGCGCCGGTCCGTGTCGTGTCGTCGACGCGAGTGCGGACCCGGCCGCGCTGCCGGGTCACCTCGCGGAAGCGACCGCGCTCATCGTCCGCAGCCGCACGAAAGTCACCGCAGAGCTCCTCCGCGCCGCGCCGTCGTTGACCCTCATCGCTCGGGCGGGGGTCGGCGTCGACAACGTGGACATGGTCGCGGCCGCCCAGCGGGGGATCCGGGTCGTGAACGCGCCGGCCGCCGCGACGACGAGCGTCGCGGAGCTCACGGTCGCGCTCGCACTGCTCCTCGTTCGAGGTCTCGTCCCCACGATCGTCGCGACCAAGGCGGGTCGTTGGGAGCGCGGTGCCCACGGCCGGGAGCTCGCCGGCAAGACCGTCGGATTCATCGGCTACGGCCGGATCGCCCGAGAGGTCGCCCGTCGGCTCGAACCGTTCGGCACGGCGACGATCGCCTACGACCCGTACGTCACGACGTCGGGAGACCGGACCGAGATCGTCCCGTGGGAGGCGGTGCTCCAGCGCGCCGACCTCCTCAGCCTCCACGCTGCGCTGACGAGCGAGAACCGCCACCTCCTCGACGCCCGGGCGTTCGCGCAGATGAAGCCGGGCGCCTTCCTGCTGAACGTCGCGCGCGGCCCTCTGGTCGACGAAGCCGCACTTCTCGCCGCCCTCAAGTCCGGTCGGCTCGCGGGTGCTGCGCTCGACGTTTTCGAGGTGGAACCGCCGATGAACCGTGAGCTGTTGGAGCTGCCGAACGTGATCGCGACCCCCCACATCGGGGCCATGACGGCCGAAGGCCAGGGCCGCGCCGGTGCGGAGATCGTGGACGAAGTGCTTCGAGCCGTCCGCGGGGAACCGCTGCGCTCGCTCGTTCCGCCCCCCGGAGGACGACCATGACGTTCGACCCGGAGACGACCACGTTCCTCATCGCGGGTCCCGTGCGGATCCACCCGCGCGTGCTGCGCGCGATGTCGATGTCGTCCCTGAACCATCGGGGGGACTACTTCCACGGGATCGTCGCCGAGATCCGCGAGTTGATGCCCGTCCTGTTCGGCGCGAAAGGCCACCAGCTCATCCTCTCGGGCAGCGGCACCGCGGGGCTGGAGGCGATGTACTCGTCGCTCGTCCCGAAGGACCGCCGGACGCTCGTCCTCTCGAACGGCAACTTTGGCGAGCGCACGGACCAGATCGTGCGCCGCTACTCCTCGCAGGTGACGACCGTCACCGCCCCGTGGGGCCAGCCGTTGGCGCGCGACGCGGCCGAGCAGGAACTGGAGAAGGGAGATGTCGGCGCGGTCTGTGTCGTCCACAACGAGACGAGCGTCGGACTCGCCAACGAACTCGCGCAGCTCGCTCCCTCGGTACGGAAATCCGGGGCGTTGTTCCTGGTCGACGGGATCAGCGCGGTCGCCGGGATCCCGGTCGATATCGACGGCTGGGGGATCGATGCGCTCGTCGCCGGCAGTCAGAAAGGCCTCGCGGCACCGGCGGGTCTCGCACTCGTGCATCTTTCGGACCGGGCGGTCGCCGCTCTGCATCCGGGCTCGTTCTATCTCGACCTCGCGGCCCACCTCAAGTCGCTGGAGAAGAACGATACCCCGTGGACGCCCGCCGTGCCGCTGTTCCTCGCCCTCCGTGAGGCGCTCGTAATTCTCCGCGAAGAAGGTCTCGTCCACCGGCTCGAACGCACGCACCGGCTCGCCGAGGCCGCGCGCGGCGCCGTCGACGCCCTCGGTCTTTCGCTCTTCCCCGAACGGCGACACGCCTCCGACACCGTGACGGCGGTGCGCAATCCGGACGGGATGGGGGACGCCGAACTCAGGAAAGCGCTCGAGCGTGAGTACAACGTGCTGGTGCAGGGCGGCCAGGGTGCCCTCACCGGAAAGATCTTCCGGATCGGACACATGGGTATCGCCGACTGGCCGGACCTTCTCGTGACGTTCGCCGCGCTCGAGCGGATCCTCGGCAAGGCGGGCCGCCTTCCCGCACCGGGAATGGCGTTGCGAGCGGTCGTGGACCGGATGCCATGAGCCCGGCCTAGATGTCCACGATCACCCGGGCGCGCCCCGCGGCGAAGTCGACCTGGAGGTCGTGGAGGGTGACGGCCTTCACCTCGGTCCGCGCCGTGTGCCGCGCAGGGTCGAACGGCTCGCCGGTCACGCTCGCGACGATCGCGGTCGGGGGGTCGCCCACGGGGCGCGCGCGGATCTCGCGCGCGAGAAACCCTTCCGTCTGCTGAAGGAGGAGCAGTTCGGTCAAGTACGCCACTACGAGGGACGAAGGGTCGGTGCCGGACGCGCTCACCGCACGCTCCATCCGCGGTCGGACGCGCGCGCGGTCGGTGATCAGGGCGAACAGCCCGAGGCCGAGCGCCTCGAACAACGCGGCGTCCGTCGGCCCGGTCGCCCAGATCCCGACGTCCGCGGTCGTCGGGAAGCTTCCCCATCGGCGCGCGCTCGCCCGCCGTCGCCCCGGTGCGCTCGTGGACACGCCACGCTTTCGACGGGCTTAAGGCGTGGTCGGCTCCTTACCGGCGGGTCGATGCGCGCAACGCTGGTGGTTCCCACGCTCAACGAGTCCGAGTCGATCGGGCACGTGCTGCGCACCTTCCGTGCGAGCACGGAGGCGGCGAACGCCACCCTCTTCCGGTCGACTCCGATCGACTGGGAGACCGTCGTGGTCGACGGCGGCTCGACGGACGGCACCGCGGCGATCGCGACCGCTGAGGGGGCTCACGTACTCGTCGAACTCCGCAAGGGGTACGGTCGCGCCTACAAGACCGGCTTTGCCGCGGCCCGGGGCGACGTGATCGCGACCGCGGACGGCGACGCGACGTATCCGGTCGAGACGATCCCGGCCCTCGTGCGGCGTCTGCTCGACGAGCGGCTCGACTTTGTGACGGGGAATCGGATGGCGTACATCGATCGGCGCGCGATGACCACCGAGCACCGGATCGGGAACCGGCTGCTGAACCTCTTTGTCGACGTGGCCTTCCACCGGTTCCTCCGGGGGATGCCCGGCGGTTCGCTCGAGGACAGTCAGAGCGGCTTCTGGGTTTTCCGTCGGGAGGTCCTCGACCGGGTACACCTCTGCCAGGACGGGATGGCGTTCAGTGAGGAGCTGAAGATCGAAGCGATCCTGCGCGGATTGCGGGTCGTGGAGGTCCCGATCCGTTACGGGGAGCGGTGGGGCCGACCGAAGCTTTCCAGCTGGCGGGACGGGTACACCAATCTCCGGTTCCTCATCCAGAAACGCTTCGAGATCGCCCGAGAGCCGACCCGCGGACGGCCCGTGCCGTTCGCCCACGGACCGGACGCCGTGCCGCCCCCGTAGCGCGGGATCACTGGGTCTTTCCCGACCGCTCCCGCGACTTGACGCGGAGGCCGTGGTAACCGCACTTCCGGCACTGGACCGCCTTCGGCGGGTTCCGGGCCGAGCAGTTCATGCAGATCTTCTTGTTGAGCAGGCGGTCGATCGCCTCGGGGAACGGCATGGGACCCGCGGGGACCGTCCCTCGGCTATAAAACCTGCCCCCGCGCCGGCGAAGGGCCTTTCCCTGCCGAGCCGCTGCGCGTCCGATGCTCTCGGAGGAGGACGGGGCCCGTGCCGTGCATCTCGCTCGCGCGAGCGTCGCGCGCGCCCTCGGCGTCCCGGGCGAAGGGACGGCGGCCGAGGCCGACCTCCCCGCCGTTTTCCGCGAACCGCGGGGGGCGTTCGTGACGCTCCGGCGTCACCCCAGCGGCGGCCTGAGGGGCTGCATCGGTTTCCCGCTCCCCGTCCTCCCGCTCGCGACGGCGATCCGAGAGGCCGCGGTCTCGGCGGCGACCCAGGACCTGCGCTTCCCGCCGGTCCGTGTCGCCGAGCTCGGCGGGTTGACGGTCGAGGTCTCCGTCCTCAGCGTGCCCGTCCCGGTCCGGGCGACGCGGCCCGAGGAACGGGTGCGCGAGGTGAAGGTCGGACGGGACGGGCTGATCGTGGAAGGGTATGGTACGAGCGGGCTCCTCCTCCCTCAGGTCGCTCCCGAACAGGGCTGGTCGTCCGAGGAGCTGTTGGACGGCACGTGCGAGAAAGCGGGGCTCACGGCGGGCGCCTGGCGCGACCCGAAGGTCACGGTCCGGCGGTTCGAAGCGGAGGTCTTCTCGGAGCGGACGCCGGGCGGGGCCGTCGCGCGCGCCGCGTTCTGACCCCGGCGAGCGCCTCCTACGGCGGGCGCGTCCCCTCGGTCAATCCGAGCGACGCACGATGCGGGCCGAGAACGTCACGCCGTCCACGTCCCACGTGCGGACGTCGGCGCCGGCGGCCAGCGGATCCTCCACGATGTCGAACGGGTCGGCGAGGAGGTCCTTCGCGAGCGCGCTCTGGCGAGGTCGGAGCGCCCGCAATGCGGTGGGATCCGCGGAACTCAACGTGATGGAGACCGCGTCCAAGTACCGGAGCCCCAGCTCCTTGCGCGCCTGCTGGAGTCGTCGAGCGATCTCGCGGGCGAGCCCCTCCTCGATCAGCTCGGGCGACGGGTGGAGCGGCAGCGCGGCCACCGGCCGGCCGCCGTCCTCGCGGACGACCCACGCGCTGTCCGGATAATTGGTCCGGGACGAGGCCGGCGCTCGCACCACCCGTTTGACGTTCAGTTCCTCGGCAAGCAGGGCCTCCCCCGCGGTACCCAACGCGGCGAGCGCCCGGTCGGCGGAACCGAATAGCACGAATTCGGCGAGCGGGATCCGGGACTTCACCTCCGCCCGTTGGCGGAGCTCGCGACCGACCTCGACCAGCGCGCGCAGCTCCCGCATCCCGTCTTCGAGGGAACGGTCTCGGGGGGCGAACGCCGTCGGCCACGGGGCGAGGTGGACCGAAGAGCCGCCGTCGGAGAATCCGGCCTCCGTGACCTCCTGGTGTACCCACTCTGCCGTGAACGGGACGAGGGGAGCGATCACCCGTGCCGTCGCGTCCAGCACGTACGAGAGCGTGGCGTGCGCGGCCCGGCGTTCCGGCCGGTCGGCCTCCGCCCAGAAGCGCGGGCGGGACCGGCGCAGGTACCACGTCGAGAGGTCGTCGACGAAGTCACGGAGGCTCGTCGCCGCCGGTCGGGGGTCGTACCCCTCCAGCGCGGCGGAGACCTCCTCGCGCATCCCTTCGAGACGCGAAAGCAGCCATCGGTCGAGGAGGGCATCCGACGCCGGCGGCTCGGTCACCGGAGGGAGTCCGTCCGCGCGTGCGTTCTCGAGGTGGAAGGCGACGACGTTCCGCAGCGCCCCGAGCGTTCGGTGTCCCGACTTCTGCAGTGTCGACTCGCTGACCCGGATCGGCGCCGTGAAGTCCTGGGAGAGGAATAACCACCGGAGCGCGTCCCCGCCGAGCGTGTCGAGGAGCGCGAGCGGTTCGAGGACCTTTCCCTTCGACTTCGACATCTTGCGTCCGCTCTCTTCGAGCAGGAACTCGCAGGTCAGGCTCGTGCGGAACGCCGGGCGGTCGAAGACGGTGGTCGCGATCACGAGCAGCGTGTAGTACCAGCCGCGCGTCTGGTCGATCGCCTCGGAGACGTAGTCGAGGGGGGCGGCCGGGTCGAACGGACCGGGTTCGAACGGGTAATGGAACTGCGCGAACGGCGCCGCGCCGCTGTCGAACCAGACGTCGATCGTGTACGGCTCCCGCCGGCTCTCCTTCCCGCAGGTCGCGCACGCGAGGACGAGCCGGTCGACCGTCACGCGGTGGGGGTCGAACGGTTGGGGGAGCGGCGCCCCGCTCCGCTCGGCGAGCTCGGCGAAGCTGCCGACGCACGTCGGGTGGCCGTCCGGGCAGACCCAGACCGGCAGCGGGGTGCCCCAGTATCGGCTCCGCGAGAGCGCCCAGTCCTTCGCATCCGTCAGGAAATTGCCGAACCGCCCGTCCCGGAGGTACGATGGGATCCAGGTGACCGTCGCATTGTTGCGCACCAGCGCCTCCGTGACGCGGGACGTGCGCACGAACCACGAATCGATTGCGCGGTAGAGGAGGGCGTGGTCGCACCGCCAGCAGAACGGGTAGGTGTGTCGGAGCGTCTCGGAGCGGAAGAGGATCCCCTGCGCGGCGAGGTCGAGGAGCAGCGTCGGGTCGGCGTTCTTGAACGACTTGCCGCGCACGATCGGCACCGCGTCGCCGAAGACCGCCCGTCCGTCGAGGGGGTCAAAGACCCCTACCTTCTCTCGTGCCCCGATGCGGTAGTCGTCCGGCCCGAAGCTCGGTGCGATGTGGACCAATCCGGTGCCTTCCGTCGCGGTGACGAAGTCATCGAGGACGATCCGGTAGCGCCCGGGGGCCGGCCCCGCCGCGTCGAACGGAGGATGGTAGGTGCGCCCGGCCAGGTCCCGGCCGGAGAGGCGTTCGCGCACCTCGGCCCCGGAGGGGAAGTACCGCGGGACCGCGGCCGAGGCGAGCACGACGTCGTGGCCCTCTTCGACGTGGACCACGGAATACTCGAGGTCCGGATGGGCGGCGACCAGCAGGTTCGCGGGCAACGTCCACGGAGTCGTGGTCCAGACGAGGAGGTCGCGAGCGTCGCCGTCGAGCGGTAGCCGGACCGTCACCGATGGGTCGGTCGTCTCGTGATACCCCTGGGCGACCTCGTGGGAAGATAGCGTGGTCTCGCAGCGAGGGCAGTACGGAAGCACGTAGTGCCCCTTCTCGAGCAGGCCGCGGTCGAACAGGGTCTTCAGCGCCCACCAGACGCTCTCGATGTACGGCGCGTCCATGGTTCGATAGGCGTGGTCGTAATCGAGCCAGTATCCTTGGCGGCGGCTCATCTCCTGCCAGGCGGAAGCGTAGGTGAGCGCGGTCGTGCGGCACTCCTCGCAGAACCGTTCGACGCCGAACGTCTCGATCTCCTTCCTCGACTTGAGCCCGTGCCGCTTCTCGATCGCGATCTCGACGGGGAGTCCGTGGCAATCCCACCCGGCCATCGAGCTGACGATCCGATAGCCGCGCATCCGGCGGTACCGGAGCTGGACGTCCTTCAGCACGCGGGGCTCGATGTGGCCGAGGTGCGGGGGCCCGTTGACCCCCGGCGGGCCCTCGGTGAACCGGAAGACCGGTCCGCTCGGGGTGCCCTCGTACGCGCGAGCGGGGACCCCTTCCCCGTCCCAGTAGCTCAAGACGCGCCGCTGAACCTCGGCCGGCGAGGGGGCCCCCGTTGCCTCCTCGTCGGGGGTCATCGAGGGTGCGACGGAGTCGGGGGAGATAAACAGCCGGGGAGGCGCAGCGCTATCGGCTGAGACCGTGCGGACGCGCGCTCCGGGACTCCGGTCCGACCCGACTCGTCGCGTGTTGCCGGACGATCGTGCCCTCGACGGTGGTGACGTGGGCGCCGGGCCCGAGGACGACCTCGCGCGCGTGGACGAACTGGACGTTGACCGCGCTGAGCTCGACCGTGTCCGCCTCGATGCGGTGCACCTCGACGGTCGCCGCCCCTCCGAATACGGTGCGCAACAGCGTGGGGATCACGCTCGGCGGGGGTCCGTGAAGTTCGACCCGATGCGCCCGCACCCTCTCGATCCGCGTGTCCCCGTGGAACCGTGCGCGGACGGAAAGAAGCGCTTCGAGGTCGCCGGAGATCTGGGCGCTCCCCGTGAGGTCGAACAGCCCCACGTGCGCGGACGGGGCCTCCACGAGTCCGGTCGCGGAGAGCGACCGGTCGACCCGGAGGTCCCCGCCGCACCGCACCGTCCCGTTCGAGGAGAGCTCCCCGGCGTGCACCCCCGCCTGGAAGTGGACGGTGCCGTCGAGCGAGAGCCGGTCTCGGACGTCGGCCGGACCGACGACCTCGAGCGTGCCGCGCGACCGAAACGTACCCGCCGTCAGTTTCCCGGCGATCGAGACCAGACCGCTCGCCGTGCCGGTGCCGACGTCGACATCGCCCTGGACCTTCGCGATACCGGTCGTCGTCCAGCTCGTCGCACGCACGGCGTCGCGGCGGATCGTCCCCGTATCACGGAGCGCGCCGGTCCTGGGTGAAGGCGGGGTCGGGATCGCCGGGGACGGAGGCGAAGCGGACGGTGGAGCAGAGGCAGCGGCGGACATTCGGGCGCCTACCGTGCCGGGCCGACCGCCGGGAGTCCGAGACGGCGGTGCTGGGTCATGATACAGAGGTTCTCGAAGTCGGTACCCCCGGCCTCTCGCACCAGCGACGCGGCCTCGGCGCTATCGATCCCGAGCTGCATCCAGACGACCTTGACTCCGCGTCGAATCGCCTCCTGGGCGATCGGAAGGACCTGGTCGCTGCGGCGGAAAATGTCGACGATGTCGACCCGGATCTCCTTCGGAATGGCGGCGACGGACGGATAGGACTTCTCCCCGAGGACCTCGGCTACCGCCGGGTTGACCGGGATGACACGGTACCCTTTCGATTGCATGTACCGGGCGACCTCGTTCGAATCCCGCTCCGGTTTGTCGGACAGCCCCACGATCGCGATCGTGCGGGCCCGGGTCAACACCTCGCGGATCACCGCGTCGCTCGGGGGCATCGGCCGCCCGACGCGGGTCGGTTACAAGACGGTTCCGGGGGACCGGCCACGCGGTCAAGGGATATCATCGGGTCGCGATTCGACCCGTCATGTACCTCGACTACGCAGGAATTCGCGTCACGAACCTCGCCCGAGCGACGCGGTTTGTCACCCAGGGACTCGGCCTCGAGAAAGTCCGCGGCGGGAAGATGGGCCACGGCGGCGTGTGGGTGCTCTACCAGGATCGGACGTCGCACCAGCAGCTCGAACTGAACTGGTACCCGAAGGGGAGCAAGTACGCCACGCCGTTCGTCGGCGGGGAAGGCCTCGACCATCTCGGGTTCCGAGTGAACGACATCAAGGCGGCGGGCCGCCGTGTCAAAGCCGCCGGGGGCCGTCTGGTCGACCAGATCAAGTGGAAGGGCGAGGTAGTGCTCGCCTACTACGAGGGGCCGGACGGCCTCTGGGTGGAACTGATCCTCTCCCCCGGAGCCTGAACGGGGGCTGGCCGGGTCAGATCGGCCCCAGGCGGGCGCCGTCGGTCGTTTCGAGATAGAAGACCAGGGCGATGATCCCGCCGACGAGGATCGGCACGTACCGGAACAACAAGCCGCCGGTCGGGTTGATGAAGGCGTAGTAGAACGCGGCCGCATCGTACGCCCCGTGCAGGAGGGCCACCACGACGAGATTCCCGCCCGACGCTCGATAGGTCGCCGCGAACGCGAATCCGATCAGGAAGAGCGAAGGAAAGATCAGCGGCGCCGCAAGACCGTAGGTGGTACCGTAGTAGAGGTGAATCCCCGCGAAGAGGGCACTCGACCCGACCGCCGGGCCGAGCCATCCCGCGCGGCGATGCTGCCAGTATCCGAAGATCCAGCCCCGGAATATCGTCTCTTCGAACGCGCCGACGACGAACGAGAATCCGATCCAGAACCAGGGATTTCCGGCGGCCTGGGTGAGCGCGGGGTTCGGCCGATCGAGTAGCTGGAGCGCCGCGAGGTCGAACGCCTCGTACACGAAGATCAGACCCAACGTGATCACGAGGGCGAGTAGGGAGAGCGCCCCGTACCATCGGAGACCTTGGACCGCGGCCGTCCCCATGCGGCCGGCCCAGTGGCGGAGCGGCCCGGCACCGACGAGCAGGGAGAAGGCGATCACCGGCACGCCGTAGACGACGAACAGGTCGCCCGGTAGATTGTCGTACAGCGCGCGCGCCGGAGTCCACGTCTGCGGAACGAAGTACTGGCTCAGGATCGCGACGACCGTGATTGCGACCCCGAGAAGATATCGCCCAAGCGAGGCTCCGCGCGCTCCCGCGCCCGGAACCGGAGGCGGGGTCGCCGACACGGCGGCGGGACCCCGCGGCCGTACTTATCCGTCCGTGCCCGCTTCCGAAGCGGAGTCGGGGATGGATTTTGCCGTACTCGTCAAGGCCGTACCCAGTCTGGACGACCTCGAGTACGACCCCGTCCGACGCACGGTCGTGCGCAGCGGCGCGGAACTGTTCCTCAACCCGTTCGACCAGCGAGCGCTCCAGGTCGCGTTGCAGCTGCGACGACCCGGGGAGCGCGTGAGCGTGGTCTCGCTCGGTCCGTCTCCGGCCGGCGGACCGTTGCGGGACGCGGTGGTGCTCGGAGCGGACCGGGTGCTCCTGATCTCCGACCCGCGGTTCGCAGGCTCGGACACGCTCGCGACCTCGCGGGCGCTCCTCGCCGGCCTTCGAGGTGTCGGTCACGACGTGGTGCTCGCTGGGGCGTGGACGACGGACAGCGAGACCGGCCAGGTCGGGCCCGAGGTCGCCGCCCTCCTCGGGGTACCGGTGTTCTCTGGTGCCCGGGCCGTGGAACGCGACCCCACCGGCACGGGATTGACGGTCACGGTGGACACCCCGTCGGGCTGGGCGACGTTCCGAACGGCCGCTCCGACTCTCCTGACCGTCGGAGAGAAGATCACGAAGCCGGGAAAAGTTTCCCCGGAAGATCGTGCGCGGATTTCCGAGACCGCGGTCGAGGTGCTGACGCTCGATGACCTCGGGCTGCCGGCCGACTCGGTCGGTCTCGCCGGTTCGCCGACCGTGGTGCGGTTCATCACCGAGGACTCGCCCCGCCGGCGGCCGGTCCTGATCGAAGGGGGCAGCCCGGCGGAGCGGGTCGCGCGCGCCGTGGGGGCCCTCCGCCCGCATCTCTCCGGACCGAGATCGGAGTCCGTTCGCGAAGCCGCGCTGTTCCGGCCCCTCGCAGAGGACCGCGAGGTGATCGTCCTCGTCACGGATGCCGCCGGGTCGATCGACCCCTCCGCGCTCTCCGTGCTCGCCGAGGTCCGGAGATCTCTTCCGGGATACTGGCCCAGCGCCGTGTGGGTCGGCGGTCCACCGGCTCCGAAGGAGCGAGTGCGGATCGCCGAAGCGGGGGCGTGCGGCGCCTACCACATTCCTGCGGACCCGCTACCCTGCGACTCGAGGGCGACGGCGCTCGCGTTCGGGACCGTCCTCGCTCGCCGACCCGGGGCGGCGGCCGCGGTCTTTCTCTCGGACCCGTTCGGTCGCGCGACCGCCGCCCATCTCGCCGCGACCCGCTCCCTCGGCCTGACCGGCGACGCGGTCGCGGTGCGCGAGGAGCCGGGGGTCGGCCTCGTCTGGTCGAAGCCGTCGTTCGGAGGGCGCACCATCGCGGGGATATCGAGCCGTACTCGGCCGAGCCTCGCTACCGTTCGGCCGGGGGTCTGGGCGGAACGTGCCGCGGGCGCGTCGGTCGAGTCGTTCGACTGGACCGTCCTCCCGCCGGCGCCGACGCACGAACGTTTCGCTCCCGTCGATTCCGGCCGGGAGGTCGTCGAGGGAACTCCGACCCCCGATGCCCGCGACGTCGTCGTCGCAGTCGGGATGGGGGTCGGGGGAGCGGACGGGGTGGCGGCGCTGGCGCCGCTCCTCCACCGTTGGGACGCCGCCCTCGGAGCCACCCGACGGGTGGTCGACGCCGGATGGGTGCCCCGTCAGTTCCAGGTCGGACTCACCGGTCGAGCCCTCGCTCCCCGCCTCGCCGTGCTCCTCGGCGTCGGCGGTTCGGCGAATCACCTGGTCGGGTGGAAGCGGGCACGGGCGGTCCTGGCGGTCAATCGCGACCCGAGCGCCGCGGTCTTCCGGGAGGTCGACGTCGGGATCGTCGGGTCCGTGGAGGAGATCGTTCCGGTCCTCGCCGAGGCGGTCGCCCCGCTGCTCGGCCGCTAACCACCCGCGGCGCCGGCGCGCTCGGCGGCGCTGAGGCAGGCGAGCAGGTCCTCGAGCGTCGCCCGGGCGCTCGTGGCGGATTGGGCGGTGACCCGCACGACGAGGGTCGTTCCTTCGACCTCGACCCGCACGAACGCCGGGTTGTCGGCGGTCACGGCGGCCCGGAGCCGGTCGGCCTCGGTCGTGCTCGCGCACGCCCGACGGACGACGGCGGTCACTTCGACTTCTTCTTCGACGGAGGGTGCGCGTGCGGGGATGAGCCACCTCCCTTCGGTTGGGCTCCGGGGCCGTGGCTCAGCGCGTCGGAGACGATCGGGGCGGTCTGGGTCCGGCGGGCGCTCTCGGCCGTCGCCTGTTCGCGGAGGTACGTCAGGATCGAGGGCCAGACCTTCGCGTCGTCCCGCTGCTTGTTCTCGAAGTTGTGCTCGCCCAGGAATCGGGAGAAGGCAGCGCGGCTCGCGGCGTCCCAGGTACCGGTGAAGTGCCCGGAGTAGTAGCCGAGGAGACCGAGGTCGTGCTGCAACGCCTTCGCGGTTTCCCCCTCGATCGAGACGAGGGTCGCGGGGTCCTCGCGGCTGAGCATCGTGAGGTCGTACAGTTTGAACACCCGCTTCAGCTCCTCGATCGGGGTCGCATGGTCGTCCACCCGAAGGTCGACCCAGCGGTCGCCCTCGCCGTACCCGCCGCCCTTGCGGACGATGAAGAGCGCGGCCGCCTGCATGCCCCGCCGATCACCACCCTCCCGTTGCCCGGCGGAGAGCGCGGCGAGCAGACGGTCGGCGATGTCGCCGGGGGTCGTCTCGTAGGCCCGCGCCATGCCGCGCACGACCGCGGGCCCGAAGAGGATGTTCCCTTGACAGGTGAATCCGTCGCCGACCTCGTGGCCGGCCCAGTTCATGCATTTCTTTCCGGTGAACGCGGCCGCGCCTCCGCGCGCATCGACGACCCCGAGCTGTCGCTCGTCGCGGCCGGTGTCCGATTCGGTCAGTCGACGCACGACGTCGGTCGCCGAGCTACCCGCGCGAAGGAGCTTGAGTCCCTCCGGCCCGAAGGCGACGTTCGCGGCCGCCTGTGTTGCGATCGCCCCGACGCCGACCTCGGCCCACGGGACGACCGAGCCGACGGAGATGAACTTCGATTGGACGGCGACCCCCCAGCTGCCGGTCTCCCGCTCGTGGGCGACGATGGAGAACGTTCCGAAGCGGGGCGGCGCCATGGCGGTGCGGGGCGAGGTCGGTCGCCTGCTTAAGGTGTGTCGGTGCGCGGGGCCGCCTCGCGCGGACGCTCGTCGACGTCGGCGAACAGCTGGTCGACGAGCCGGGTCGCGAGGCGCTTGTCGCCCCGCGCGAACGCGGCTTCCGCCTCGGTGAGCTCCCGTACCTCCCGATCGACGTCCCGGCCCTGCGAGCGAAGCACGGAGAGCAGGCGCCCCGCGAGCTTCAGCCGGTTCGCGGTGCGGTCCTCTTCGGGCGACGGCTCCTCGTCCGCCGGCCCGGAGGAGACGTACCCGGCGAGGCCCCGGGGCCACTGGGTCACCTCCCCCTCCCCCCGCTGGACGCGGCGCCGGGGAGGGGTGGAGGGATCGTCGTCCGGCACGGGAGGACTACGCCTCGCCGGCCTCGGGAGCGGCCGCAGCGGTCGCCGGAGCCGGTCGCCCGGCGGGCGACTTCGGGAGCGGCGCGCGGGCGCGCACGGCCTCCCACACCCGGTCGATCCGTTCGTAGAATCCGGCCGTGGCTCCTTCGGTCGCGAG
>JAKIVU010000013.1 GCA_022750375.1 Thermoplasmata archaeon | reverse complement strand
ACGCGAGCGACCCCGCGCGCGGAACTGAACGGTGGCCGGACGGAGGCGTCTTACCGACCGTCCCCTCGGGGACCCGTGGGCCGGCCGACCGTCACCTGGGTCACTCCCCCGAGGCCTTCGTCGCTCCCGGTGGAGCGTGCCCAACTCGAGTACTCCTCCCGGTCGATCGCGTTCGCCGACGACGGGGCGCGACTCTTGCGCGCGTGGGGCCCGCCCGACCGGCCGTGGGCGGTCGGCGTCGAAGCCCGCGGGCATCGGTGGAGGGTCGAGGGGTGGGGTGTCGGACCCGCCGAGGCCCGGCAAGCCGCGCGCGACCTGTTCTCCCTCGACCACCCGCTGGACCAGTTCTACGCCCAGGTCCGGCGGGAGCCCGTCCTGCGCGGCACCGAACGTCGGTTCCGCGGCCTTCGTCTCCCGCGCGACGCGAGCGTCTACGAGGCGCTGCTGCATGCGATCGTGGGTCAGCAGCTCTCGGTACGTGCGGCCAACACCATCCAGCGGCGATTGTTCGACCGGGTCGGCTCGTACCTCGATGCGGGCGGGGTCCCGGTGCCCTGCGTTCCGACCCCCGCGCGGCTCGGTGCGCTCTCGGTGGAGGAGCTCCGGTCGGCCGGATTGAGTCGCGTCAAGGCCGCCTCCCTGCGGTCCCTCGCGGCGTGGGCTTCCGACCAGCCGCCGACGATCGACGAGCTCGCGCGGAGTCTCCTCCCCGACGCGGTGGAGACGCTCGACCGTCTTCCCGGGGTCGGACGGTGGACGGCCGAGAACGCGCTGCTCCGCGGTGCCGGCCGCCGCGACGTCTTCGTCGCCGGGGATCTCGGGGTCCGGGTCGCGCTCGAGGAGTACGGGGGCATCGCCCGCACGCGCCCCGAGGACGAAGTGCGCGCGTGGGCGGAGCGGAACTATCCGGGGTGGGGGAGTTACGCTACGCTCTATCTGTGGAGGAAGTTGACGACGGACCGCTCCGATACGCCCAGCGGTTAACCTTCCGCCCGCTCGATGCCCGAGAGCGGAAGACGACGTAGGGTTCGATGGGTCACCCCTCCCGGGGCCAGGAGACTCTCCTTCACCACGACCTCGGTCACGCGCACCGACCGTACCGAGGGAGGGGGGTCGGTTCCCTCGAGCAGACGCCGCGCGCGCTCCCGGTCGCGCCCCGAGCGGACACGGAACCAGGTCACATGCGGCACGAACTCCTGAGCTTCCGGTGGGAATCCGACCGCGGAGAGTGCCACGGCGACCCGGTGAGCGATCCGCACGACGGCCTCCCGGCCCTCGGTCACCCCCACCCAGACCACTCGAGGGGACACGCTCGACGGAAACGCCCCGACGCCCTCGAGCGTGAGGTCGAACGGACGCTCGGAGGCGACGGCGGCACCGACCGCTCCCGCGACCTCCGACGCGCGCGTCGCGTCGATCTCTCCGAGAAAGCGCAGCGTCAGGTGGGCCGGGGCACGGGTCGGGTGGCTCGCGTGCTCCGACGTCGAGAGGTCACCGACCTCGATCGCGACGAACGTGCGCACGCGGTGCGGACGATGCGCGGGCACTTACGACTTGGCGAACGTTTCCGGAGGGATCGTCCAGACCTGGGCCCGGTCGCGGGCGACGTGCACACGAGCCAACGTCCCCCGAACTTTGCGCGCGCGTTCCGCGTCACCGACCACGAACAGAACGAAGGCGCCCCGGCCGGCCGCCTTGCCCCAGCCGTGACGGATCCGCTCGGGGCGGAGCGCGCCGGAAACCTCCGCCTCGACGTACACATCCCGCCCTCCAAAGAATCGCCACGACCACTCCTGTCGGACTCGGTCGATGGTCCGGGCGAGCTCCTCGGGAACTCCCGCCTCCGCCGGCGCGGGGAGTTGACGAAACCGCGCGTCGGGGAGGGTCGTGTCGAATCGCCCCTGCCGCAGGATCTCCAGCCGGCATCCGTGACGTGCGAAGACCCGAAAGGTGCGCATGAGGAGTCGTCGGTGCTCGGCGCTCTCTCGGGTCGCGAGCGTCGGAGCCCCGAGACCGATGGCCCGGGCGCCCGCGGGCGCGAGGTGGCAGCGCCCGTCGGTCCACGTGACCCACTCCCGCCGTTGCAGGGAGCGCCAACGGTCGGCCAATAGCGCCGGGTCGAGCGGCGGTCCGGGCAGGAGCACCGCCGAGGGGACGACCTCGCTCTCCGTGAGCGGGGTCCCGCTCTCCTCGCGGCCGAGGACGGCGAGGAGCAACCGTTCCGCCACCGGGTCCTCCGGCGTCCACTCCCCGTCCGCGGCCGCCGTCGGTCCGTGCCGTGCGCGGGTCCGCGCGACCGCCTCCGTCCACCGAGTCGGGGTCACGGACACCGTTTCGGGAACCGGCGGGAGAGACCGGAGTCCTCCGGTGTCCGGGTCGAGCTCGATCCCCCACCCCGGGGCCAGGAGCGGCAGCGTACGTTCCGCCGCGGCTCGGTCGAGTCCGATCCAGGTCCCGGCCTCGGCCGCCGACGCGGGGGGCACGCGGAACACGACGCACCGGGTCGATGCGCCCGCCGCGGCGCTGCGAACCTCGGGGGCGACCCGGTCGGGATACTGCGTCGCCACCACGGCCCGGATACCGAACTTCCGGCTCTCGGCCAGCAGTTCCGCGACGAGGCGAGGCGAGAACCCGTGCACCTCATCGAGGACCAGCAGGACGACCCCGGGGTCCCGGCGGTCCTCAGCCCGGCTGGCGAGTCCCAGGAAGACCCGTGCGAGTACGAACGTTCCGGCGAGCGTCGCCGCCTCCGCACCGAGCTGGGCGAACGGGAGCCGGACGAGCAGCGAACCGCCCTCCGAGAGGAGGTCCTCGACGGGGAGCCCGCCGTCGGCCGGAGCGAGCAGTTCCCCGAGCGCGGGGACGAGCGCGACCTTGGAGAGTCGGGTCGCCGCCGGCCAGAGGTAGTCCGGATTTCGCCGGACGACGGGTCCCAGCTCGTCGAGGAACCGGGCCAGTTCCGGTCGTCGGGTCGCGAGACGGGCCACGTCTCTCCGCTCGTCGCTGGTGAGCAGGTCGTACAGGTCGAGCAGCGTCCCTCCCGACTCTTGCACGAGCCGGACGAACGAGTCGAAGATCCGCTCCAGTCGGAACCCCCAGTAGACGTCGGTCCCGTCCGCGCTCAGTCGTTTCACGGCCGCGACGAGCAGTCCCGCGGCCCGGTCGTCCCGGCCGGCCCCGGAGAGCGCCGCGATCCCCGGTACCGGACGGTCGCTCGCGTCGACCGCGAGCACACGTTCGCCCGCAGACTCCGGGAGTTGGGCCCACACCGCGGGCGCCAGGTCCCCGTGCAGGTCGATCGCTACGACACGTTCTCCCCGAACGATCGCCGCGGCGGCCTCGCGCGCGAGAAACGTCGTCTTGCCGGCGCCCGACGAACCGAGGACCACCGTGTGGCCCGCCGGCGCCGATCCGGTCGACGAGGGTCGGAGCCAGGCGATTTCCGCGGTGCCCGCTACATTCTCGGGCGCCCCGGGGGTCCACGCGTCCCGCGGTAATCCCCAGAGCGACCGACGCGCCCAACCCCGTGCATGCCCCCAACGATACGCGCGAGCGATGACCGGGGTGCTCGTCGCCCGGGACCAGTCGTAGGCCATCGCTACCGCGACGCCCGCGAACCGAACGTCCAGCATAGATCGGTTCGGCGCGGCGTACCGGAATCGTCGGGCCGCCCAGATCTTTTCCCGGGCCCCACGGACCCAGTAGGTCTGCACGCCGAGCCAACCGCCCGGGCCGAGGAGCAGTTCGAGCGATGGCGCGGCGAGTGGTACCGCGTCGCGCCCGTGGTTCTCGCCTTCGGGGAACGAGACGAGCACCGCGGTCCGGTCGACCGCACCCGGCGGGGGCGCGGGGCTCGGCGGGGTCGCGAAAAAGTCGGGCGTTCCGAACATGTTGCGCGAGGAAGCGCGCATGTCCTCGAGCACCCACCGGGGTCGCACGATGGCGAGCGGGGCCGGGTCCGAGGCGGTCGACTCGAACACGACACCCGCGGGGGATCGCGCCCCGAGCACGGACTGGGCCAGGTGTTGGTAGAACGCCCGGCGGACCGCGAACGATGCGCGACAGCGGACGGCGGAGGTCTCAGCGCGACGCACGCGACGCCTCCGCGAGACCCCGCCGGTGGAGCGCCTCGATCTCCGCGAGCGTGGATCGGAGGGCGTTCACTCGGGCGAAGGTTCGCAACGTCTCCGTCCGGACGAGGTGGGAGACCGGACGGTCGACCTCCCAAAGGCGAACGTACCAGAGCAGCCGGCCGTCGGGGAAGAGATAGAGACGGGCACGCGGGCGGTACGGACCGGCCAGCGGGAGTCGGAGTTCCCCGATGTTCCGGACGCGGGGCTGCGGTCGGCGACGAACGGGTTGGGTAGGAGTACGGGCGATGCGATGTGCATCCAAGTTTTTCACGAATCCCCCCACTCCCCGGCGGGCCGACGGGGGGCGGGTTCCACGAACAGATCGAACGGAGCGCGCGCGAGGCTCCGTTGCCTCCTCCGAACGGCCCATCCCGCGATCGGACCCTCGCGGGGAGTCGGAGGGCGGGTTCCGGCCCGTGGGCCGGGAAAACGCTAGCGAGCGGACGAGCCCCGGACGCGAGCGGACGACCGACGGCGCCGGCCGGGCGTACGCTCAGGGGGGGCGGCCACGAAGGACCCGTTCTCCTTCGAAGCGACGCCGGTCGCTAGGCGGTTGGGCCGGAGGTCGCGGGGCGACCGAGTCGAGGGATCGGTGGCCGACCGGCGACGTGGGCCGGGGGGCGGGACAGGCACTCGTCGGAGACCGTCGGAACGCTCGGGTCGAAGGTCGATCGACGGAGGTAGGCAGACGGTTGGGACGACGGAGAGCCTCGCATTCGCCGCCCGAGCCTCGAGGAACAGGAGAGTCCCTTCGCCCCCGGTGGAACGTGGAAGATGTCGCCGCGCCTTGGGTCCGTCGTGCGGACCGCGACCTGGTCCGTGGGGGTCGTTGAAAAACAGAAATCGAGCCACCGGGGTTGGAAGGACCCCTCGCACGCCCAGGACACGGTGCTGTCCTCTGGGGGCGATATGAAGGGGTCCTTCCGGGGGTGGTTGCAGTACGAACTATCGCGAACCGAGTATTTCACCCGCGGACGGAGAGAGCGAGAAACGCCCCGCCGAGCGGGTGTTTCACCGGGCGCCCTAGCGGCCCCGGGGGTGGTCCGCTTCGGCGACGACGATCCGCGGAAGTTCTCCCTGGATCGCCGGGGTCCGCCGGGCCGCCGCGGCGCTGCGGGAAGCGGCGGTCGCTCGGGGAAGGAGCCATCGCTCTCCCCACGCGCGAAGCTCGCGAGCGGCGGGCGCAAGTCCGAGGCCCATGTCGGTCAGCGAGTAGACGACGGAGAACGGCCGGGTGCTCACGACCGTGCGTTGCACCACGCCCTGGCCCTCCAGGAATTTCAGGGTCGCGCTGAGCGTCTTGGCGTTCAGTCGCGCGTTCGATTTCAGGATCTCGCTGAACCGCTGGGGTCCCTCGAGCAGGCGGTGGACGATCGCGAGACGCCACTCCGTCCCGATCACGCTGACCGCCGCGAGCACCGGGCACAGGTTGCGCCCATCGGCGACCTCGCAATCATCGGACCCCGCGGCCGGACCTCCGGCAGCGCGTCGCGCACGATCGGTCTCCATGGCTCCGTCTCCCCACCGACTAGAGTCACGGTGGTTTTTATAGTTACTGTATGAAAGTAGATGAACATCAGTAAGTGATACCCGGCGGTTCGTCCGCCGGGGTCTGCGAACAACTCGGAGTACCTTTTCTCCGACCCCGCCCGTTCGGCAGCGTGACATTACGTCGGCGGGAGACCGAGCTCTCCCTCGAGCGGCCGCTCGGACCCGACGGTCCCTCGGGCGGAGTGGTCCGTCTCACGGTCCGGCTCGACTCCGGCCCTTCGGGTGAGGCGCCCTCGCCGAGCGAACTCTCCGAGGCACTCGACCACCTCAAGGCCGACCTCGACGCGCTCGTGGGCGCACCGCTCGCTGCGCTGCCGGCGAACCGCGCCGACCGGGAGCTGGCGGAGCTGATCGGAACGTACCGCCCCCGCCAGCGGGAGCTGGTCGACCTCCTCCGCGACGAAGGAGAGATCACGCCGAACGAGCACGGGCGGCTCGTCGAATACCTCTCCGCGTCGGCGTCCTCGTCCCCGTCGTCACCGGCCGCCCCCGTTCGCGTCGAGCCGAGATTCGACCAGCCGATCGCGGCGGTCCCGATTGCTGCGGACCGCCTTCCCGAACCGACGCGTCCCATCGCAGAGCTGCTCCGCCAGTATCAGATTACGTCGCTGAAACAGGCGGGGGCGGTGCGCGCGCGACGCCAGATATCGTTCGAGGAATACATGTCGTTGAAGCGACATTTCCAGCCGACCGAGGCCGTCGTTTCCGACCGCAGTACCTAGGCCGCTGCGGGCCGAGGATACAGGGCGACCGCGAGGCACCCGACGTCGGTGACCCCCGCGCGCATCCGAACGGCGCGCGCACGTCCGGGCGTGACCCGGTCGTCGGGCTCGGTCGGAGATCCGACGACGGCTCCCGGAGGAAAGGCGGGGTTCGCCCGCGGGTCGCCACCGGTCCGAAACAGACCGACGCTCATCTCCCGTCGCCGGAGCAGCTCCTGCGCACGGGAAAGGAATCGGCCCAGCGCGGGACCCTCGTCCAACCCCTCCGGAAGTCCGAGGGTCGCCATCGCGAACGTCGCGACGCCCTTGGTCCGGCTGTCGGGCGTGAGCACCTCCCCCTGGTACAATGTCTCCGACTGCTCGAGAAATCGTTCGGCCGCGGCTTCCGGCCCTTCGCGCAGCTCGAGGAACGCAAGGCGAACCGTCCAGCCTTTGTCGAACACCGCATCGGAGGCCGCCCGGAGGCCATCGGACGGGCTCGCCACGACGACCGGGCGGACCGCCAGAGCCCGCGTCGTCTCCCCCGCGTTCGGTGGGAGCATCGCCTGGGCCGCCGAAGGAACTTGGGAGAGGAGATCCGTCCGCGAGAGGATCGAACGTACCTCGACCCGCTCGGCCGAGTCCACGGGTCGGGTCGGTCCCCCGCCGAGGACCGTCGGCCCGTCCCCCCGCTCCACCACGAGGCTGACCAGGTCGGCGCGGGGAACCGCCGCCGCGAGGCGCCCGCCCACCGCCCCCGTTCCGAGCACGCGCGTCACGAGCCCGACCTCGCGCCCGGTCGCCCCGCGTGCGTGCGCTTGCTCCAGCAGCCGACCGAACTCCGCCGGCGTCATCCCGGGCGGAGCACCGGCGAGCGCGCCGAGGGCTCCCGGGGAGAGCAGCAGGAGCAACAGGTCCTCCTCCGTCAAGCCGGCCGCCAACTCTACCGCGGCCTGGACGGCCGCATCGGCGATGGGATTCCCGGGCCACCCCGGGGGGACCACGACGCCCCGGAACGGAACGTCGGCCGCGACGGGTTCCGGGCCCGCGAGGAACCCTTGCGTCAATCGTTGACCGACTGCGTGCAGTGCGCCGAGCGCCATCGAATTCGCCGCGTTACCGAACGCGAGGAACGCCACTTCCCGGTAGCGTCCCTCCAGCACGAACCGGTTCCCGATCCGCAACGTGCCGGCCTCTCGACGGACGGCGAGTCGCACGGCGTGGTAGGCGTCGGCCGCGGTGACGGCCGACCGAAACGCGAGGGAGTGCACCGGGTCCGGGCCCTTCGGGTCCGGCTCGCCGTGCGGGAAGGGGTCCCAAGGAAACGGTCCGATCACGGGTCGCCCGAGCGGGGGTCCGATTCAATACCCTAGCGGAGCCCCGCGCCGCCGTCGTTCAACCGAGTTGGAGTCGTTCGACCGAGGTCGGCCGGTCGTTGGTCAGGAAGCGGGCGGGCGAGAACGCATTCGGGTCGAGGTCGACCGGCTCCCCCATCACCGCGTGGGCCGCACGGAGCGAGACCGCCGGGGCGAGCATGAAACCGTGACCCCCGAATCCGTTTGCGTGGACGAATCCCTTCTGACGCGGGTCTTCCCCGATCACCGGGAAGCCGTCGGGAGTGTCGTCGTAGAACCCGGACCACGCCCGGAGAACGCCGACGGCGCCGAGTCGAGGGACGAGCCGCACGAGCGCACGGGACATCTCCTTCAGGAAACGGGGGGAACTGGGCATGCCGGCCTCGATGCCGCTCCCGTTCCGCAGGGTCAGTCCCCCGACGATCTCCCCCCGCATCGTTTGGCTGAAGTAGAGCCCGTCGGAGGCGCGCACGACCATCGGGTCGAGGAACGGCTTCAACGGTTCGGTGGCGAGGATCTCGTGGCGGGTGGCGACGTTCGGCACGGCAAGCCCCGCCCGCCGGGAAAACTCCGCCGACCAACCTCCCGCCGCGTTGACGACCACCGGAGTCGTGACGCGTCCTCGGTTCGTCACGACCGCCACCACCCGGCCGTCCGGCGCCTCCACCCCGAGCGCCTCGACTCCCAGCGCCACCTCGACCCCGAGCGCCCGCGCGGCCTCGTAGACTCCCCACACCGCCGGGAACGGGTAGAGCGTCCCGTCGGTCGCCAGGTACGTTCCTCCGACGACCGAGCCCGGGGCAATCCCATCGAGGAGCCGGGCGACGCCCGACGCATCGAGCACCTGCGACGGCAATCCTTCGGAGACGACGAGGTCGTGCACGCCGCGCAGGCGAGCGAGCTCGACGTCCGTTTCGGCGAGGAAGAGGTAGCCTGATTGACGGAACCAGATGTTGTAACCAAAGTCGCGTCCGAATCTCCGGTAGGCGGCGACCGACTCGCGGGCCAGCCGCACCGTGGCCCGGGTCTCCCACTGCTGCCGGACGCCGCCGCCGTTCCGGCCCGACGCGCCGCTCGACAGGAAGCCGCGATCGATGACGAGGACCGGTCCCGCTCCGGCCCGGGCGAGATGGTAGGCGATGTAGAGGCCGATGATCCCGGCACCGACGACCACGACCGCGTAGGCCGAACGGGACGGGGCGGTCACGAGCCCCCCGGAGCAGCCGCAGGGTCCTCCATCGCCGCGAACGCGGCGAGGGGCGTAGGCACGACCGGGGGGCGCTGGGTGATATATCCGACCTCGGGGGGTGGCCGCTCCTCGAGCAGCGACAGGATCAGCAGCGCGTCGGGCAGGCAGTACCGCCCCTGGCAGAGACCGGTGCCGAGGCCGGTGTACCGCTTGACGACCTCGATCCCCCGGTATCCCCGACGCGCGGCGTCCTCGACCTCGTCGAGCAGCACGTCCTCGCACGGGCAGGCGATCCATCGTCCCGTCCGCGGCTCGCGCCAGAGTTCGCGGTAGTAACCTTCGAGCTCGGACGGTCCGCCCTGCGACCCCCGCGGGAGTTCGGGCGCGTGGTTCGTGGGCGAGCCGGCGATCGTCCCGGTCACCCGGGTGCAACTCTCGGTGAATCCTTCGGGGAGGATTCCGGCGGTCGCGCCGACGGCGAACACGCCCGGTACCGTGGTCTCGGCGTTGTCAGAGAGGACCGGATAGTACGCGCCGGTGCCGGCACGCCACTCCATCCGCGCACCGACCTGAAAGAACAGTTGCGGGGTCGGCAGACGGCGGTGGGCGAGCACGACCGCATCGCACGGGATCGTGAAGCGCGCCCCGCTGCCGCGGGCGCGGAGGGCGAGCGACCGCACGCGCGAACGGCCACTGGCGCTCACCACGAGGGACCGGGGGTAGAGGGGGATCTGTTGTTCGGAGGCGCGACGTACGACCGATGGGTCGATCCCCCCCGGCGCGACGACCGCGACGACCGCGTCGCCCACGCGCTCGAGGACCCGGTCGGCGCGGGGACCGCCTCCGACGACCACCGCACGCTCGAACGGGGGACGCCCGTCCCGGTCGAGCAACCCGAACGCGCCGTCAGCGGTCACCACGCCCGGACGGTCGTTGCCACCGAACAGGAGCGACGCATCGTACCCTCCCGTGGCGACGACCACGTGACGTGCGTGGATTTCCACACCGCGCGCTGGCTCTTCGAAGCCGAGGAGGGCGAAGCGCCCGTCGCCCTCGCCCGTGGGCGGAGGGAGGAACGTCACGGTCGTGCGGGCCGCCACGTCGACTCCCGCGATCGACGGTGGGACGAGTTGCCGGTCCAACACGAGGGGGTGGCGGCCGGCCTGGACGAGAAGCTGCGCGACCGCGGTCCCGGCGGCTCCGCCCCCGACGATCGCGACATCGACCGTTCGGCGTACCGGCGCTTGGCGAAGCGACGCGGAGGCCCCGAGGTCGGGCACGGTACCATACCCGGCGAGTCGACGCACGACACGGTGATACGAACGGACCGCCCACGCGGGCCGGCGGAATCCGTGGAGCGTGTCGATCCCACCGGGGAAGAGGAAGTCGAGGAGCCCGAGGACGTCGAATCGGGGCGAGGGCCAGGAGTTCTCCGTCGTCACGACATCCCCCTCGCTCGGGAGGTACCGACACGCTCGGACGTTCGGACGGCCGTTCACTCGAACGAGGCAGCCGGTGCAGTAGCCGACGCCGCAGACCGGACCTCGGGGGCGATGGTACCGGATCGACCGTTGGACGACCGGAAAACGACCGCGGGTGAGCGCGCTCAGCAGCGTCTCCTCGGAGCGGGCGTCCCGCGACGCTCGGTTGAAGAGAAACTGGCGCTCCGGAGCACCGGCCATTGAGAGGACCGGCGGTCACCCCCGCTCCGGCTATTTAGACTGCCTCCCGCGACTCGCCGAGGACGCCCCCGGGGCGTCGCTCCGCGCCCGCTTCGTGAGCGGTGGCTATATAGAAAGCCGGAACTCCGCCAATCTACACAGATGCGCAGCACCGGCGGATTTCACGGGCGGCGGATCCAGAAGACGGGCGGCTCCACTTTCATCATTTCTCTGCCGAAGAACTGGGTCGTCTCCCGGGGGCTCGGCGCCGGTGACACGCTGTTCTTCACGCCCCGCGCCGACGGTTCCCTGACGGTGTTCGCCGAATCGGGCGAGGCGAACGAGACCGAGCGCCGGCTCGTGGAGGTCTCCGATGACCTCGAGGTGGAGCACCTCTTCCGGCGGCTGATCGGGGAGTACATCGCCGGATACCCGCTGCTCGAGATTCGCACCCCCGGCCGGATGAGCGCCCGGACCCGTGAGGTCATCCGGAACTTCGCCCAACGAATGATCGGTCCCGAGATCCTCGAGGAGACGGCCGAGTCGGTGATCCTGCAGGACGTCGTGGGCCAGAACCCCCTCCCGATCCCCTCGGTCATCCGTCGGATGCACCAGATGGTCCGGTCGATGCACACGGACGCGATGACCGCGTTCCGGGGTCACGACACGTCGATCGCCCGGGACGTCATCGAGCGCGACTGGGAGGTCGATCGCCTGCACTGGTTCCTCGAAAAGCAGGTGACCAGCGCCCTGCGGGACGCCCGGATCCTCGTCAGCCTCGACCTGTCTCTCCCGGAATGTTCCACCTATCTGCTCGCCTCCCGCGTCCTCGAGCGGATCGCGGACCACGCGGTCCGGATCGCCGAGACGGTGACGATCCTGGGGAAGGAGCGCACGCCCGACCGGATCATGGCGGAGCTCGACCGGATGGCGGCGTCGGCGGCGAGCGCGCTCGCCGACGCGCTCGACAGCCTCGACTCGCGCGACATCGAGAAGGCGAACGCCGTGATCGACGCTGCGAAGCGGATCACGCGCGAACGCGACCACGTCCTGCACGAGCTCACGAGTAAACGGGGGCGACTTGCCGTCGGCCTCGCCTACGTTCTCGAGAGCCTGGAGCGGAGCGCGTTCTACGCGAGCGACCTCGCCGAGATCGCGATCAATCGCGCGGTCGAATCGCCGGCCCGCGTCGAGCCGGCCGACTCTTCGCTCGCGAAGAAGGTCGTGGCCGAGCACCCGCGCGCCTAGGCGCGACTATCGCCGGGAGACTTCCGGCAGACCGACCGCCGCGTGCACGAGCGCGAGCACGTCGGCTCGCGTCGGCACCCGGGGGTTCGCGAGCACCGCCGGTGAACGCAGGGCGCGGGCGACGATCGCCTCCGCCGAGGCGGTGATGCGGTCGGTCGGAGCCTCCGCGGCCCGGAGCGTGCCGGGGAGGTGGGCCAGCTCGGCGAGACGGCGCAGTCGGACCGGCAGGGGGACCGACCCGTGGCCGCTCTCGTCCGGCGCAGCCACCGCGGCGGCGAGCGTCTCGATCCGGTCCCGGGCGGAGGGGTGGTCGAACTCGACCGCGAGGGGCAGGAGTATCCCGAGGAGACGGCCGTAGGGGAGACCCGATGGCTCCTGGAGCGCCCGCGCGAGTGCGTGCGCGACTCCCCGTTGCGCGTTGGAGGCCGCCATCCCCGCCGCGGTAGCCGCGTAGTGGAGGGCGGCCTTCGCGTCCGGGTCGTCGCTCCAGCGCAACGCGTGTGGGAGCCGTCGGACCACGGTGGTGGCCGCGTCGAGCGCCAACGCGTCCGAGAACGGATTCGACCACGCCGAGAGGTAGGCTTCGGTCGCGAGCGCGAGCGTTTCGAAGGCGCCCTCCGCCACCTGGTCGGCCGAGAGACCGGTCGCGAGTCCGGCATCCACGAGCGCCCACTCCGGGATCAACGCCCGGTGCGCGACCTCGATAGGGGACCCGTCCGCCGCGACGAGGTCGGCGGCCCAGCTCGCCTCCGTGCCACTTCCACTGGTGGTAGGGAGGGCGACGAGGCGGGTGCGCGGGGGATCCGGGAAGTCGTGGACGGGAGTGAGGTGTTCGATCGCGAGGTCGGGTTGCTCCGCGCCCAGGCGGGCCGCCTTTGCCGCGTCGATCGTGCGTCCTCCGCCGACCGCCACGACCCAATCCGGGGCGTACGCGACGATCTGCTCCTTGAGCGAGAGGACCTGCTCGACTCGCTCCGGGGCGTCCGAGGCGATGACGACCTCCGCGTGCGTATCGGATTTAGCGAGCTCTTCGACCACGCGGCGCTCACCGCCGCGTCGGCTGACGTTCGCGTCGACCACCACGAGGGCTCGGCGGGCGCCCAACCCGCTCAACTGTTCGATCGCCCCCGGACCCCAGGCGATCCGGGGCGCGGTGAAGAATCCGGTCATCGTCCCGGGGCCGGTCGGCGGGGCGCCCTCACGAGGGGGGACCCTCGCGGCACCGTCGGCAGGCACCCGTAGCGGAGAACGCGATCCCGTCGACGCTCCAACCGTCCGGATGCCGGGCCGCGAGTTCGGTGAGCTGGTGGCGGTCGAGTTCCGTCAACTCCAACGGCTGGATCCGGCCGCAGTTGCGGCAGACGATGTGGGCGTGGGGGTCTTCGCCGAGCTCGATTCGGATGACTCGCTCCACCGGCCGGGGAGCTCCCATCGCGGTGGCGGCCGCGCGTCGGGAGGGGCGAGCCCGCGCGCGCGTCGTGCGACGAATTCGGGCCATGACGCCGAGCGACCGCTCCGTTCTATTTAGGAGGTCGGACACCATTCCCGCCAAGCCGCGCGCCGAGGGCGCGTCGCGGACCTGTGGCGGAACCAGCGCGGGTGCATCGAAACGAACCGTCGCTGACGTGTTCGACCGCGAGCTCTCGTTCGGCGTCGGTTGTCTCCAACTTATCATCCGCTACCGGATAGAGGGGGAGTTGTGACCGACAAAGCCAAACGGCTCGAAGCGGCGAATCAAGAGCGAGCCGAGGCCGCGGTTCGATGGGAAGACGCCGACAACCGGGCCAGCGAGACGGGCCGCGACTCCGACAAGATCGTCGCGGACGCCGACGATAGGGCACTGAACGCCGCGGACCGCAAGATCAAGAAGATCGAGTCCGACCCGTAGTCGACCCGACTGCACCGGCCGGCGTCGCTCGATCGTCCAGACCGCGGTCCTTCACTTGTAACGGGCAGAGCTGTCGGGGACGAGGGACCCCGCGAACATCACGATCGCGGCGACAATCGTGACCGCTCCACCAATCTCTAGCTCGATGGCCCCACCGCAGTTCGAGAGGATGGGGTTCGCGGTCGTGCCGCCGACGGAACAACCGATTCCGACGTAGCCTGCGAACAGGAGGAACAACCCCAGGAATATCGTGGCGAGGCCGAGGGCGAGGAGGAACGCTCTCAAGGACCTACCGCCCACTCGAGTTCCCTCTGCGAGGGGATAAGGCACTGCTTAACCGAAATCCAGCGCCGCGACCGGGAGACCGTTAGAGCACGCCGGAGAACAATCGGCAGGTCGACTCCTTGAAACGGGTCGAACGGGAGCGAGCGGCGTACGACTCCTTGGTGATCTCCGTGCACCGTGTCATGTCGTCCTCGAAGATCCGTCGATACCGTTCTCCCAGCGCCCGGTCGTAGATGACCGCGTTCGTCTCGAAATTCCACTTGAAGCTCCGCAGGTCCCAGTTCGCGCTTCCGATCGAGGTGACCGCGTCGTCGACCGTCACGGTCTTCGCGTGCAGGAAACCGTCGTTATAGCGGAACGCCCGGACCCCGGCCTCGAGCAGTTCCCCCACGTTCGACAGCGACGCCCAGTGGACGAACGGCTGGTCCGCCTTGCTCGGGATCATGATGCGGACGTCGACCCCGGAGAGCGCGGCGATCCGGAGCGCCGTCATCACGCTCACGTCCGGTATGAAGTAGGGCGTCTGGAGGAAACACGTTCGTTGCGCCGAGTGCACGATCTTGACGTACTCCTCCCGGGTCGGGTTCCACGTAGCATCCGGCCCGCCGCTGACGACCTGGATCGACGCCGCCCCGACCTTGGGGGACGCCGCGAAGTACGACCCTCCCAACGTGAGGCCCTCGTGGGTCGCATAATTCCAATCGAGGACGAAGCGCAGCTGGAGGGACCGCACCGCGGCGCCGCGGATCCGCACCGCGGTGTCCCGCCACGGGCCGAGGGGGCCGAGTCCGAGATACTCGTCGCCGACGTTGAATCCACCGATGAAGCCGACCGCCCCGTCGATCACCACGACCTTTCGATGGTTCCGATAGTTGAGGCGCAGCCCCACGGGCAGGAGGGACCGGTAGAATCCCGAGACCTTCGCTCCCTGGGCGATGAGACGTCGGTACCGCGCGCGCGGGACCTGGTTGCCGAAGTCGTCGTAGAGGAGTCGGACGTGAACCCCCTCGCGCGCTTTGGCCTCGAGCGCGGCGAGCAGTCGTTCGCCGAGGGTGTCATTGCGTATGATGTAGTATTCGAGGTGGATGTGGTTCTTGGCGTTCTGGATCGCCTCGAAGAGCGCCTCGAACTTCTGCGTCCCGTTCGTGAAGACCTCGACCTCGTTGCCGGCGGTCAGGAACGCCGCGCTGTCCGAGTAGAGCAGACGGGCAAGGTCCCGGAACCCGAGCAGCTCTCCGAGGTTCTGCTCCGTCTCGTCCCGGATGCTCTGCTCGAGCCCCTTCCGGACTCGGCTGAGGATGGCTTGGTCCCCGGTAGACTTGAGCCCGAACGCTCGGGTCTTGAAGTACTTGAATCCGAACAGCAGGTAGAGGACAAAGCCCGCGATCGGAAGGGTAACGACCGCGAAGAGCCAGGAGAGGATGCTCTCCGGATCCCGGCGCTCGAAAAAGATCAGGGTGACGATCGCGACGATGTCGAACGTCAGGATGAGTCCGACGATCAGGAGCAACAGGTCGCTCGCCGTACTCCTCACCTCATTCGAATGGGGACCGACGCGACGCCGAATGATCGGCCCTCCGTCGGATCGCCCGGTGCTGGTGCCGCAATATGAGGCGTCACTTCAGCAGGAGGCTCGCTCCCTCGGATAGAATGGTCACTCGGTCGCTGACCCCTAGTCGACCGGCGGATTCGATCAGGCGACGGCGGGGGTCCCCTGACGGCTCGAAGGAAGCGGGGAACGTCTCGAAGTGGATCGGGAGCATTCGCTTCGCACCCAGGACCGCGAACGCCCGTACTGCGTCCTCGGCGTTCATGTGGTTCCGCCGGAACCACGGAAAGACGGCCCCGGCAATCGGAAGAATCGCAAGGTCCAAGGGAAAACGTCGACCGATCTCGAGGAACATCGGCTCGTCGAACCCCGTGTCACCCGCAAAGTAGACGCAGCTCGGACCGGAGAGCACGTATCCTTGGTGCCCGGAAGTATAGATGAACGGCAGGCGCCCCCCGAAGTGACGCGACGGGACCGCGGTGACCCGCCAACCGCCAAGCGACCGCTCCTCCCAGGGACGGACGACCCGCACGTCGGTGAACCCATGCCATCGGAGGTACGGCGCGAGTCCCCACGGGACGACGACAGGGGGAGTGCGGCCGAGGCGGTGCAGGGACCGATAATCGAGGTGGTCGTGGTGGGCATGGGAGATCAGGATCCCTACGACCCCCCGGAGGTCTTCCGGGCGGAATCGGGACGGAGCGACCCGCTTGGTAAAGAACCGTCCGATACGGTCGGAGAAGACCGGGTCGCTGACGATCACCTCGCCGCCGGACTCGAGCAGCAGACTCGCATGCCCCAGGTAGGTGACGCGGGTACCTGCCGACATCACGGGAGGGTCGGGCATCGACCGACCACCCGAACCCAACGCAGGGATCACGACGCAGATTCGTGCGGACGCTTCGAGGGGAAAATGCGGTTCCCGCTCGTCTTGCCGGAGTCGAGATTGTCGATCGAGCTCAGGATGATGACCGCCCCCTTCCCTCGGGCGGTGAGCCGGTAGCGTTCCCGGGGAAGGTGCGCGACGAGCCCGCTCTCGGCAAGCTTGCGCAAGTGGAACGCGATCTTGGACGTGTCGTCGATGTGGGCCGCCTCCATCGCTTGCGAGAAGCTGCACGGGCCCTCGCCGAGACGACGCAACACGAGCCTGCGGATCGGGTTTGATAGGGACTCGAGGGTGGAGTGCGCGTCGGCCGACACGATCGAGGCGCGCACCGCCAGCGCCCCGGTCGCCGTGATCTTCGTCGGGTCGTAGCCGACGGCGAGCGGACCCTTGCCCTCGAGGATCGCCCGGATGCCTTCGAGGAGCGCCGCGATCTCCTCCTCCCGGTGTCGTGCCAGTAGTTGTTCGACCGCCGCGAGCACCACCCCGGCCCGGTCCTTGGGGGAGACGAAATCTTCGACCGCGTCCCGGATACGGAACGGATTCTCCGGGTCCAGCGGAAGGTGACTGACCTTCTCCGACGTCTTAGGTACGGGCGGCGGGGTGATCAAGAGCACCTCGTAACCTCCCTCCGCGGCGAGGTTGCTCGCATACCGGGCCGGATCGAGCGGCATCGCCCCGGCCCGGGTCAGCGCCAGTTGTTGGTTAATGAGTTCGAGGACGCGATGGACCTGTTCGGGTCGAGCGGGTTTCCGGAGATAATCGAACGCGCCCAGCTGTAGCGCACGGATCGCAGTCTCCACGGTGGCGTTTCCCGTGAGCATGACGACCAGGAGTCGAGGCCACTTCTCCCGGGTTTGGGCCAGGAGGTCCATGCCACTCTGCCGACCCATCTTGAGATCGGTGAACATCACTTCAAACTCCTCCTTCTCCAGCTCGGCGGTGGCCTCCACCGCGGATGAGACCGCGGTCGCGGCATGTCCCGTCTCTTGGAGGAGCGAGGTGAGCTCCTCGCGGAAATCCAAATCGTCGTCGACCACGAGTACGCGCATCTCGGTGTCTCCCGGGGTTCCTCCCGGTCCGCGAACCGAGAGGTTGCGGTGCATGAAGCGAGGGGGAATAGTATTTGCGAGGGTGCGCCCGGGGGAGCGCCGGCGTCCCCGAACCCAGCCTCGGCCTCCATTCGAACGAAGGGAGGGCCCCTCAACCTACTCTATAGAACTCGCGAACGGATCCGCCCTCGCTCCCGGTCGGAGCCCGCAGAGTTCGCTTGATTTCACTCAAGCAAAGCATTACCCCTCCAGCACGGGTCGTCCTCACTATGGTGCACACAATTAGTCTTGGAGCCGCCCTGCTGATCATCCTCGTGGCGATCGTATTCCTGTTCCTGGTAGGTCCGTTCGGACTCCTGATCTTGATCCTGGCCGCGATCCTCCTTTGGTACGCCTTCGGGCCGGGCGCCCGTCGGGTCGTCATCACACGATGAACACGCGCCCCCGGACCCCTGAGTGTCTCGTCGCGTTGATCGGCGAGGCACTCCTCCCTTCCCCCGGATCGAATTGAACTCGATCCCCGCGGACGGCGGGCTACCGGCTCGTGGATTCCGTTCCGGACTCGACCGGCGTTTGGCGGACGGGCCTTCTCAATAACGTAGATTCCGACCATCCGCGGCCCGTTCGTTGACGCAGCGGCTCTTCCCGACGCCACGCCGCGAAGTGGGTGACTGGCTGACCATCGCGAGGACGACCGTCGTGGGAGCGGTCGGTCCCGTAGGGAGGATCACGGCGTCGAAATGGACTCGGCGCCAGTAGGGGCCCCGGGAACCTATCCGAGGGCCGCGGGTCCCTTCGTCTTCCCGAGCCATGCCGTCCGCCGCCGGGCGACGGTGATGTGGGCATCGACGTACGCTCCGAGCAAGAGGAAGTACGAGAGGCACAGGAAAGACGCGAGGTAGTCCACCGGCGAGATCAGGTAGTCGAGCGAGAACGAGTGGGCGCCGATCGTCCCGAGGAGGTCGGGGAGGTCCGCAGCCAGGGCGTGAGCGATGAAGGTCGACACAACCAGCGCCCAGAGGGTCGCGGCCACGAGCGCCACCTTGCTGGGGGGCGTGACGAGGTGGAAGACCAGTTGGGCGTACGTGGCGAACGTGCCCAGCAGGAACGCGCCGACCGCCGCCCCGAAAACGACCTCCGCCCACAGTGGGACGCCCATCGTCGGGTACGCCACCAGCACGGTGACGTCCACGGCCGCGATGACCCCGGCCAAGAGGCTCAGTCCGAAGATGATGTTCGCTCGATGGACTCGCGCCCGATGCAGCTCATCCCACTCGTGCCGCCCGACGAGGAGGAACAGGAGTCCCAGCAGGGTGACGAGGGCCGGAAGGAGGAACAACAGGCTCGCCCCGGGCAAGAACGACCCGGCCGTGAGGAGCGAGTAGACCTCGCCCCCTCCCTCGACCGCGAATCCGGCCGACAGGATGGTGAGGCTGATCCGGAGGTTAGTCGACACAGGCCCACACCGTGCGACTTCTCTCGCGCTCGCCGGCGGGCCGCGTCGCCTCTGCGGGATGGGGCATGAGATCACGCGATAGGGGTCTGGAGGCGCGGCCCCTCGATCATCACCACGACGAACAGAACCACGCCCGCAAGGATCGTCAGGAACGAGCCCAGCCCTACCAGGAACAGCTCGCCCGAGATCGCCCAAGCGACGATGCCAAGGACCACGAGGACAACGCCGCCGGTCAGGCTGCGTTCTGGGCCGCGAAGGTGAGTGACGCCCGAGTACACCAGGATCACGAGGCCGAAGATGATGGCGAGAACGGCAATCACCGCGACACCCACTACGCCGTATCTAAGACCATAGTCGTAGCGACCGTAACCGAGGAGCAGTCCGAGGACCCCCCCGAGCAGGACTAGAATTCCACCGAAGGCGGCAAGGATCGTGACCAAGCTTCGCTGCACCATCTTTCGTACCAGCCGATTCGAAACCTCGGACGGGTATAGTCGCGCCCTTGACTCGAATTGAGGGCGATCGCGGAGGGACGATGGCGGCGCGCCTGCGGTGCGAACGTTCCCCATTGGGCCCGTGAGGCCCCGACGAGTGAGGTGCGGGGAGAGGGATTTGAACCCACGAACCCCTACGGGACCAGACCCTGAATCTGGCGCCTTTGGCCAAGCTGGGCGATCCCCGCGCCGCCGGGTCGAGCGACGGCCGGCTTATGATGGTTCTCCCGGCGGGGCAGGGGCTACGCCGCCGCAGCCGGGGTCGGACGACCCTTCTCGCCCTCGAGGACATCGAGCGCCTCGCGGACCGTCGCCTTCTCGTGCACGATCGCGCGGAGCGCCCGGAGCATCGCGACCGGGTGGTCGGACTGCCAGATGTTCCGGCCCATGTCGATGCCGTGGGCGCCCTCGTCGATCGCCCGACGCGCCAGTTCCAACGCGGCGCGGTCGCTGTCGAGCTTCGGCCCCCCTGCGACCACGAGCGGAACGGGACAGCCCTCCACGACCTTCGAGAAATCTTCGCAGAAATAGGTCTTCACCAGGTGCGCACCGAGCTCGGCGGACACGCGGCACGCGAGCGCGAGGTAGCGCGCGTCCCGCTTCTCGAGCTCTTTCCCCACGGCGGTGATCGCCATCACGGGGATCCCGGCCTCCTCTCCCTCGCTGACGAGCTCTCCGAGGTGCACGAGGGACTCGTGCTCGTGCGGGGCGCCCACGAAGACGCTCATCGCGACCGCGCAGACGTTCAGGCGGGACGCTTCCCGCATTGAAGTGGTGATCTTCTCGTCCGAGAGGTCCTCCTTGAGGACCGTCGCGCCGCCCGAGACGCGCAGCACGATCGGAGTATCGGTCTGTGGGGGCACGCACCGCCGGAGGATCCCTCGGGTCAGGGCGAGGGCGTCGGCGTGCGGGAGAAGGGGAGCGATGGTCGACCGGGCGTCCTCGAGCCGGTGCGTCGGCCCCATGAAGTACCCGTGGTCGACCGCGAGCATGACGGTGTTGTGACTCACGGGCGAGAACATGCGGGCCATGCGGTTCTCCATCCCCCAATCCATCGTCGTCCCTCGGAGGACGAGGAGTTACGGGTCCGCTTTGAGGTTTTCCGCGGCGAGCTCACCCCGACGGCTCGGCCTCGGCCGGTCGGCGGGTGACGGGAACGCGCCGGTCCTCTTTGACCCGGTTCAGCACGACCTGGGTGTTCGTGCGCTCCACGTGGGGGTCCTGCAGCGCATGCTTGACGAATCGGTCGAGGTCCCGACGGTCGCGAAACCGGCCGATGAGCAGCGCGTCGGTCTCTCCGGTCACGTCGTAGATCGCATACGCCCTCGAATCCCGCGCGAGCCGCTCTTCGACCTCACGGAGCTTCCCTTTGGAGATCCGAATCCCCATGGCGGCCCAGAGGTCCCAACCCAGCTGCTCGTCGTCCAGGAGCGGGATGTACCCTCGGATGACGCCCTGCTCCTCCATCCGAGCGACGCGCGCGCTGACCGTGGTGGGAGAGATCTTCAGTCGGTGCGCGATCGCGCGGTGGCTCCGCCGCGCATCGACGTTCAGCTCCTCGAGGATCGAGCGGTCCAGTTCGTCCAGGGTGGACGGACGACGCATGAATGGTTACTGGAGCGGTAGAAGTTAAACTGTTCTAACAAAAATGTGGTCAAACGTCCAAAAAAACTAAGTGAACGTTGATGTAGGTAGGCACCGTCGCTGACCGCGGAGGCTCACCACATGTCCCCACAAAAGACCCGGAAGGAGTCGAAGAGCGTCTCGGAGGGTGCCCGCGTCCTCGAGCAGTTGAAGGCCGAGAAGATCCGCTGGGTCCAGTTGTTCTACACCGACGTGTTCGGCAGGTTCAACCAGGTCGACGTTCCCCTCCACACGCTCGATGAAGAGTCGTTCATCTCGGGCGTACCGAAGCTCGACGGTTCGTCTGTCCGCGGGTTCCGTGAGATCTTCGAATCGGACATGCTGCTCATCCCGGACGTCCGAACCCTCGCGACGATCCCGTGGAACCCGGAGGCCGGCGGCACGGTGCGTTTCATCTGCGACGTCCGGATCGGCGGGACGAAAGACCCGTACGACCACGACCCCCGGTGGGTCGCCCGCAAGACGGAGCGCGTCCTGGCCGACGCCGGGTTCGACCGCTCCTATTGGGGGCCCGAGATCGAGTTCTGGGTCTTCGACTCGGTCCAGTTGCTCCCGTCCTACCAGGGGGTCCACGACGCGTGGGCGGGATCCGGATATCTCATCAACCACAGCGAAGCCCCGTGGCAGACCGGTCCTTCGACGGCCACGGTCCGGTTCAAGGAAGGATACCACCGCAGCCCCCCGACCGACTCCCTCCTCGGCATGCGCGCCGAGATGTGCAACATCCTCGCGGACCAGTTCCATATCGTCATGGACGCGCACCATCACGAGGTCGCGACCGCGAGCCAGTCCGAGTTGAACGTCCGGTTCGACGACCTCGTCCCGATGGCGGACCACATCCAGGACGTCCGGTACGTGATCAAGAACGTCGCCCACCGTCATGGGAAGGTCGGCTGCCTGATGCCGAAGCCCGTCTACGGGGACAACGCGATCGGGATGCACACCAACCAGTCGTTGTGGACGAACGGCAAGAACGCATTCTACGATGCGAAGGACAAGTACGCGGAAGTGAGCCAGGCGTGCCGGTACTACGTCGGAGGGCTGATGAAGCACTCGCGGGCGCTCTGCGCGATCACGAACCCGACGACGAACTCCTATCGCCGCCTCGTTCCGGGCTACGAGGCGCCGACGTACATCGCCTGGAGCCGGGCGAACCGCTCCGCGAGCATCCGAATCCCGGCGTACCACCGGGGGCGGCCGGCCGCGAAGCGGGTCGAATACCGGACTCCGGACTCCGCCGCGAACATCTACCTGACCGAGGCGGCGCTCGCGCTCGCCGGGCTCGACGGGATCAAGAAGAAGATCGAGCCCCCCGCGCCGGTGGATGAGAACATCTACAAACTGACTCCGGAACGGCGTCGAGAGCTCGAGATCCGCGAGCTGCCGGGCTCGCTCGGAGAGGCGCTCGACTGCCTCGAGTCCGACCACGCGTTCCTGCGCCCCGCGTTCGCCCCGTCGCTGATCGAGACCTATATCGAGCTCAAGCGGCAGGAACAGTTGGAGCTCAATCTGCGGCCGCACCCGTACGAGTTCTACCGGTATCTCGACGTCTAGGTCGCGCGCGGGCGTCGGCGACCAACCTCTTCCTTCAATTCCTCCGCGGCTTGGTCGAGGGACCCGTGTCCGAATCCACGCTCCTCGTCGGGGGTCGAGTGTTCACCGGGCGACGGTACTGTGAAGCCCTCCTGATCGAGAACGGACAGGTCCTGGTCGCGGGGAGCGAAGCCGAGACCCGACGCGCCGCACCCACGGGGGTCGAGCTACGGTCGCTCCGCGGCGCCCTCGTCCTCCCCGGGCTCATCGACGCCCATTTTCACATCGCCGACGTCACCCGGTCCCGCGAGGGTCTGAATCTCGGAGGGATCACCTCGGTCGAGGCCCTCGTCGAAAAGGTTCGGGAGTGGAGCAGCGAACATCCGGGGCGGTCGGTTGTCGGCCGCGGATGGGACCCGGAGCGGTCGGCCAGCCGGGCGTGGCCGAGCCGCCGCGACCTCGACCGCGCATCCCCCGACCGACCCACGGTGGTGCTGCATGTGAGCGGTCATGCCGGGGTCGCCAACTCCGCGGCCTTGGCGGCGGCAGGGATCGACCGGGCGTCGAACGACCCGGTCGGCGGTCGGATCGGGCGCGACGCCGACGGAACTCCCGACGGACGAGTGTTCGAGAGCGGTCTCCGCGAGCTCATCGGCCGGCCCGACGACCTCGACCTCCCCGCGCCGGCCGCGCTCCGCCGGACGATGGCGTGGGCGGCGACGTTCGGTCTCACGACCTTGGGAGCGATGAGTGCGGCGCCGGAGGAGGCCCTCGCGTTGGCAGACCTCTCCCGGTCGGGAAAGCTCCCCGGCCGGGTCCGAGTTTACCTCCACAGCAACCGTTGGGAAGAGTACTTTCGCGTCGCCCCGAGCGCCGCGGGACCCGCGGGACGGTTCGCCGTCGTGGGAGTGAAGGCGTACACCGACGGGGCCTTCGGAACGCGCACGGCCTGGCTCTCCGAGCCCTACGCCGACGAGACGGGGACTTCCGGTCTGCCCGTCGCGGCGGAGGAGAATTTGCGAGCCGTCATCGCTGCCGCCGCCGGGCGCGGGCTGGCGCCCGCCCTCCACGCGATCGGGGATCGGGCGGTCGAGTTCGCCCTCCGGATGCTGGAGCCGTTGGGTCGGCTCGAGCACGCACCGGCACGGGTCGAGCACGCGGCGCTCACGCCCCCGACCGTCTTCGCGGCCCTCGCGCGGGTGCGTCCGGCGCTGGTCGTTCAGCCGGGATTCATCTGGAGCGATCATTGGCTCGCGCAGCGCTTGGGTGCCCCTCGCACGAGATGGGCGTACGCCTTCCGGAGCCTGATCCGGCAGGGGCATCTCCTCGCCGGTTCGAGCGACGCACCTTACGATCCCGCCGACCCGTGGCGAGGGATTCGGGCCGCAGTGGAACGTGCCGACGCCGAGGGACGGTCGGCGAATCCGACGCCAGAGGAGGCACTCCAACCCGAGGAGGCGCTCGGTCTCTACACTCTCAACGCGGGCATCGCGCTCGGCGAACCCGCACTCGGCCTCCTCGAACCCGGCTCGCCCGCGGACCTCGTACTCCTCGGGTCGTCTTCGCTCGAGCGTGCGATCGCCGAAGGGAGTGCTTCAGTCCAGGAGACGTGGGTCGACGGGCATCCCGTGGCGCACCGCCGGGGCGGCGAAATGGTCTAAACTCCCCCACGTCTCGAACGGTCATGTCGGCTCCCGCCGGAGTGCCTCCGCTCAAGGAGTTCTCTCCGTCGATGCGCGTCGACGTGTTCATTTCCGATTGGCGCGCCGGACTCGACCCGGAGATCTCGGGGGAGGAAAAGGAACGGCAGCTCTACGGCCTATCCTGGGAGGCGTACCTCGACGGGGATTACGGGTTCGGACTCTGGTGTTGGCACGAGTGTGACCGGCTGACGAACAACCTGAACGGGAACGTGCGAGAAGTCACCCGGATCCTCGGACCGGGACGTTACTTTGGATTCTCTCACCGACGGGCGGTCGCGGTCGAGGTCCCGGTCGAACGGATCTACCGCCCCCGGAAGGGCGACATGAGCACGCCCAGGACGGATGCGTTCGTGCTGCCGCACTATCAGGTCCTCTGCGTCTACCTGGTTCGGGCTTCGACGGGAGACCCGAAAGCGAAAGCCCAGCTCGAGATCGCACTGCTCGAGTTAGAGGAGCGTCGACGCGCCGACCCGTTCCTTCGATATTTCGAGACGTTTCGCGAACTGTTGACCCGTACGTCAACGGCCACCGCACCCCCCGCCGCTCCGCCGCCGAAGCCGGACGCTACTCCCCCGCCGCCGACGGCAGGTCGTACCTCTCGGACGAAGTCCTCGGGGCGGTAGCCTCAATGGCGGACACGACCCAATCCTTCCTATAGGCCGCCCCCTTCGGCCGACCCGGGACGGTCTACTGGAGATGCGAGCGGTAGTTCTGGGCGGCGGGGGCCTGACCGGCCAGTGCGCGGTTCGAGACCTGGCGACCGGGGGAGTGTTCGACTCCGTCGTGGCCGCAGACCTCGATCTCGGCCTCGCGGAGACGGCGGCGCGGAACGCCGGCGCACGGGCGACCGCGAGCGCGCTGGACGTCCGAGACCGGGCGGCGCTGGTCGCCCTCCTCCGAGGGGCGGATGTGGTCGTGAACGCCGTCCAGTACGGATTCAACCTCACCGTCATGGAGGCGACGCTCGAGGCCCGAGTGCCGTACCTCGATTTCGGGGGTCTCTTCCACATGACTCGCCGACAACTCGCGCTCGACGCGACGTTCCGTGCGGCCGGGGTGCTGGCGATCCCCGGACTCGGGCAGGTCCCCGGCATCTCCAACGTTCTTGCGATGGAAGCGGCGCGGGACCTCGACCAGGTCGAGTCGATCGTCGTCCGGGACGGCTGGCGCGACCTCACGGTCGGCGGTCCCGAGATCATGTTCACGTGGTCGCCGAGCACGTTCCTGGACGAGATGGTCATGCCGGCGATCATCTTCGAGGCCGGTGAGTATCGGGAGTACCCACCCATGAGTGGCGCAGAGGAGTTCGAGTTCGCCGCGCCGGTCGGGAAGACGCGGGTCTACCGGACGCTGCACTCCGAACCGGCGACCCTTCCCGAGAGCCTGAAGTCCAAGGGGCTCCGGCACTGTGAGTGGAAGGAGGGAGGGCCGGGGATTGAGGTCCTCCGTACGATGGCGCTCCTGGGCCTCGGCTCCGACCGGCCCCTCGACGTTCGGGGGCAGTCGGTCGCGCCGAAGGACTTCACTCTCGCCCTGTTGAAGCGAGAGAAGCTCCTCGGAGTTCCCGAAGGGCTGGATGCGGTCGACTGGGAGGTCTGCGACATCGAGCTCCGGGGAACCCAGGGGGGCCGACCGGTGGTCCGCCACGCGATCGCCCGATTCCCCGCGCGGCGGGACTGGCACCTGGTCGCGACGGAATATGCGGTCGGAGTCGCCGGCGCGATCGGAGCGGAGCTGATCGCCACGGGCCAGATCCGGGCGGTCGGCGTCGTGCCGCCCGAACTCTGCGTGCCCGCGGGACCGTTCCGAGCTGGGCTCCACAAGCGCGGGATCGAGACCGCCATCGTCCCACCCGAAAACCCCCTACCGCCGCTCCGGAAGGAGTGAAGGTGGAGACGAAACGGCTGAAATTTCGATTTTTCGGTTGGTTCGAAGGCAACTAATAGGTATTTTTGCTGATTAACATCGATTAAACATTACATAGCATTGGGTTCATACTCTGCTATATTAATGATATAATGCGTATTCGCATTCAGCCAATTATATATACGGCACTCGGGGTGCGAAACCCGCTCGCGATGCGTGCTTTATGGCGGAACCGCAGCCCGCCTCATTGCCGAACTTCCCCGCCCGGGGGAGTGATTTTCCACCACGCGAACCATTGACGGAGCGGCTTCCCGCGGGAGTGCTGAGGGCCGCGGACTCCGAAGCTCAACCGCCCCCGACTGCTCCCGCGGAGGAGCCTCGGAAGGCCGCCGCGGAGGCGGCACCGGCCGAAGCCAAGGCGCCGGCCGCGGCGGAGGCACCCGAAGCCGACGCCCTTCCGATCTCGATCGCCCGGCTCGTGCCGAAGTTGAAGAAGAGCGCGAAGCTCTTCGAAGAGGGAAAGAAGTACATCCCGAACGCCTCGAGCTCGCTCATCCGGGTCGCGTCGTACGACCCGTGCCCGCCGTTCATCGCGGCCGGCAAGGGCTCACGGATCTGGGACGAGGACGGGAACGAATACATCGACTTCAACCTCGGCTACGGGTGCCTGATCAACGGCCACGCGCCCAAGGAGCAAGTCAAGGCGATCCAGGACCGGGTCGAGCTCGGCCTCCACTTCGCCGCCCCGACCGCGCTCGAGATCGA
>JAKIVU010000017.1 GCA_022750375.1 Thermoplasmata archaeon | reverse complement strand
ACATGGTCGCGGGCAAGATGCACATGCGCTCGCGCGGCCCCGTCCAGATCCTGACCCGCCAACCGACGGAAGGACGCTCGCGCCAGGGCGGCCTCCGGTTCGGTGAGATGGAGCGGGACTGCCTGATCGGCCACGGCGTCGCGATGGTGATCAAGGACCGTCTGCTCGACGAGTCCGACGGGACGATCCAGTACGTCTGCGGGAACCCCGACTGCGGCCACATCGCGATCCCCGACTCGCGGGCGAATTCGCTCCGCTGCCCGAGCTGCGGCAACACCTCGTCGATCTATCCCGTCGAGATGAGCTACTCGTTCAAGCTCCTCCTCGAGGAGCTGATCTCCCTCGGCGTGATCATGCGGCTCCAGCTCGCGGAGATGCGGTAGGAGGGACGATGACGACGCAAGGACTTTCGAAGCGGATCAAGGCCCTCCAGTTCGCGTTCCTCTCGCCGGACGAGATCCGGCGGATGAGCGGCGTGAAGATCATCACCGCCGACACCTACGACGACGACGGCTACCCGATCGAGATGGGTCTGATGGACCTCCACCTCGGGGTCATCGAACCGAACCTCCGCTGCCGGACGTGCGGCGGCCGGGTCAACGAGTGCCCCGGCCACTTCGGCATCATCGAGCTCGCCATGCCGGTGATCCACGTCGGCTACGCGAAGGAGATCAAGCGGCTCCTGCAATCGACGTGCCGCGCCTGCGGGCGGATGCTGCCCGACGCGCCGAGCCCCCGCGCGGAAGCGACCATCGACGAGGACGCCGCGCCGGCCCCGCGGACCCGCGAGCCGAAGGAAGACCGGACCTGTCCGCACTGCCACGAGATCCAGCAACGGATCCTGCTCGACAAGCCCACGACGTTCCGCGAGAACAGTCACAAGATCACCCCGAAGGAGGTCCGCGCGCGCCTCGAGCGGATCCCCGACGACGACGTGCGGGCCCTCGGGCTGAACCCGAAGTTCGGCCGGCCCGAGTGGGAGGTCCTGACCGTCCTCCCCGTGCCGCCGGTCCAGGTCCGTCCGTCGATCACCCTCGAGAGTGGGGAACGGAGCGAGGACGACCTCACGCACAAGCTCGTCGACGTGCTCCGGATCAATCAGCGCCTGCGCGAGAACCGGGACATGGGCGCGCCCCAGCTGGTCGTCGAAGACCTGTGGGAGCTGCTCCAGTACCACGTCACGACGTACTTTGACAACCAGACGAGCGGCATCCCGCCGGCCCGTCACCGCTCCGGCCGCCCGCTGAAGACGCTCGCCCAGCGCCTCAAGGGAAAGGACGGTCGGTTCCGTTCGAACCTCTCGGGTAAGCGCGTGAACTTCTCGGCGCGCACGGTCATCAGTCCGGACCCGCTGCTCTCGATCAACGAAGTGGGGATCCCGGCCGAGGTCGCTCGCGGCCTCACCGTTCCACTCGAGGTCACGCTCCACAACCAGGAGGTCGCGAAGGAGCTCGTCAAGCGCGGCCCGGCGCCCGGGCCCGATGCCGACGCCCGCTACCGGTGCGGGGTCAACTACCTCGTCCGCGAGGACGGGCAGCGGATCAAGGTCATGGAGAAGAACGCCGAGGCGTGCGCGGAGCTCGTGACGCCCGGTTCGATCGTCGAGCGGCAGTTGATCGACGGGGACATCGTGCTGTTCAACCGGCAGCCCAGCCTGCACCGGATGAGCATGATGGCCCACTTCGTCCGGATCCTTCCGAACAAGACGTTCCGTTTCAATCTCTGCGACTGCCCGCCGTACAACGCGGACTTCGATGGCGACGAGATGAACCTCCACGTGCTGCAGAGCCAGGAGGCACGCGCCGAGGCCAAGGTCCTGATGAAGGTCGAGGAGCACATCCTCTCCCCGCGGTACGGCGGCCCGATCATCGGGATGCTGCACGACCACATCACCGCGGCGTTCCTGCTCACGTACCAGGACCCGTCGTACTCGCGCAGCGAGGTGACGTACTTGCTCTCGAAGCTCAACTACCCGCTGCCCCCGCCCGCGGGCAAGGACAAGGACGGCGTTCCGTTCTGGTCCGGCAAGCAGCTGTTCTCGCTCACGCTCCCCAAGGACCTGACCCTCGAGTTCCGCTCCAACATCTGGGCGGGATGCACGTGCTCGCCGCTCAACTGCAAGCACGACGCGTGGGTCGTCATCGAGAACGGGGTCCTGAAGGCGGGAACGATCGACAAGAAGGCGATCGCCTACGAGAAGGGCGCCGTCCTCGACGCGATCGCCCGGAACGACGGGATGCCGCGCGCCCGCCAATTCCTGGACGAGATGAGCCGGCTCGCGATCACCGCGATCGGCCTGAAGGGCCTGTCGACCGGGATCGACGACGAGGACGTTCCCGAGACGGCGCTCAAGGAGATCCTGACCGGACTCGACACGGCCCGCGAGCGGGTCAACGAGCTGGTCGAACAGTACCGCAAGGGAAAGCTCGAGCAGATGCCCGGCCGCTCGGTCGAGGAGACGCTCGAGGTGATGGTGCGACGCGAGCTCGGCCAGGCGCGGGACAAGGCCGGTGAGATCGCGGGCCGGTTCCTCGGACTCGAGAACCCCGCCGTCATTCTGGCGAAGTCCGGGGCCCGTGGTTCGATGCTCAACCTGACGCAGATGGCCGGCGCCGTCGGCCAGCAATCGGTCCGGGGCGAGCGACTGATGCGTGGCTACTACAACCGGACCCTGCCCCACTTCGAGCGGGGCGACCTCGGTTCCGGGGCGCGGGGATTCGTGAGCTCCAGTTACAAGCGGGGACTCTCCCCGACGGAGTACTTCTTCCACTCGATGGGCGGACGTGAATCGCTCGTCGACACCGCGGTCCGGACGAGCCGGTCCGGGTACATGCAGCGGCGGCTGATCAACGCCCTCGAGGACCTGAAGGTCGCCGAGGACCGCACCGTCCGGAACACCGCCGGGACGGTCATCGAATTCGAATACGGCGAGGACGGCATCGACCCCACCCGATCGTACGGCGGAGCGGCGGTCTCGCTCGACGAGGTCGTCTCCCAAGTGCTCGGCCGACGCGTCCGCACCTCCGACGAGCGGAAGCCGGACGGCCCCGCCGGCGCGCCGCCCGTGACCGAGGAAGAGATGGACCTCCAGGCCGAGGCGCAACTCGAAGAGGAAGAGGCCGACGAGGAAGGCGAGGAGTTCGGCACGCCCGAGGAGGGCCCCGAGTTCGGAGGCGAATAAGCATGGCCGAGGAAAAGAAAGCCGCAGCGCCGCGCGACACGATCCAGCGGATCCACGACATCGCCCGCAAGGAGGGCGTCACGCTCCCGCCGCTCGTCGCGGAGGAGCTCAAGACGAAACTCCAGCACCTCCGGCTCGCCCCCGGGGACGCGATGAAGATCGTCCGCGAGGTCGTCCGTCGGTTCCGCCGGGCCGAGGTCGACGCCCACGAATCGGTCGGCATCATCGCCGCCCAATCGATCGGCGAGCCGGGGACGCAGATGACCCTTCGAACGTTCCACTACGCGGGAGTCGCCGAGATGAACGTCACGCTCGGCCTGCCCCGCCTCATCGAGCTCGTCGACGCGCGACGCGTGCCGTCGACCCCGATGATGACGGTCCACGTCGAGAAGAAGTTCAAGAGCGACCGGGAAGCGGTCCACCACATCGCCCTCCAGATCGAGGTCACCACCGTGCCCGACGTCGCCGCCCTAGGGACGGTCATCGAGGACCTCAAGGTCGTCGTCTCCCCCATCGCGGCCCGGCTCGAGGAACGCGGAGTGAAACGCGCGGAGCTCGAGGCGGCGTTGCTCGAGAACCTGGACGCACGCCTGTTCGAGATCAAGCCCGGGTCCGGCAGCGGAGAGACCCGCCCGATCGAGATCCACCTGAAGGAGTCCGCCCCCGGCGCGACCAAGTCGAAGAAGGAGGAGCTCGTCGAGGAGATGCCGTTCAAGAAGCTCCTGATCGCGAGCGAGGAGTCGAAGCAGATCCGCATCAAGGGAGTCACCGGGATCCGCCGCGCCCTCATCCGGAAGGAGAAGGACGAGTACGTCGTCTACACCGAGGGCTCGAACCTGGAAGGCGTCGTGCAGATCGACGGGGTCGACCCCGTCCGGACGACCACGAACTCGGTCTTCGAGATCTACCGCGTCTACGGGGTCGAGGCCGCCCGGGCGGCGCTCATCCACGAAGCGAACCGAACGCTCGCCGAGCAGGGGCTCGGCGTCGATATCCGGCACCTGATGCTCGTCTCCGACGTGATGACGAACGAGGGCGACATCCGCGCGATCGGCCGCCACGGGATCTCCGGCAAGAAGACGAGCGTCCTCGCGCGCGCCGCGTTCGAGATCACGGCCGCCCATCTGCTCCGCGCCGCGATCACCGGCGAGGTCGACGAACTGAAGGGCGTCGCCGAGAACATCATCGTCGGCCAGCCGATCACACTCGGGACGGGCGCCGTGAACCTCGTCTACAAGCCGCTCACCGCGTCGCCGGTCGCCGCCCCGAAGGTCGTGGTCGAGGAAGCGAAGGGGGAGGCGTAGACCGATGGACCTCGCCCACGCGCTCAAGGTCGCGCTCGAGACCGGCACGGTCCGGATCGGCCTCACCGAGACGCTCGACGCGGCGCAGTCGAAGAAGGCCCGCCTGCTGATTGTCTCGAAGACGTGCCCCGACCCGACGCTCTCGAAGGAGCGGGCGATCGGCAAGATCCCGGTCTACCACTACGAAGGGACCGCCGTCGACCTCGGCCAGGCGTGCGGCCGTCCGTTCCCGATCAGCGCGATGGCGATCCTCGACCCGGGCTCGAGCGCGATCCTTACCCTCGAGACGTAGGGCGGGGGCGCGCGCCGGCGGTGCGGGTCGATGGCCGAGATCACCCTCGACAACGAGACCCTCGGGTACATCCAGCTGTTCGAGGAGCGGACCGGCGCGCGGGTGAAGGACTGCCTCGCCGCAGAGGAGAAGCTCGTCTACCTCGTCTATCCCGGCGAGGTCCACAAGGCGGTCGGCCCGGGGGGCGTCCTCGTCGACCGGCTGAAAGGGATGCTGAAGAAGGAGATCCAGGTCGTCGAGTACGCGGACGACCCGGAGACGCTCGTCAAGAACATCTTCTACTGGTACTCCCCGAAGCGGGTCGATTTCCAACCCAAAGGGAAGGGCCGGCACGCGACCGTCACGGTCGACCCCGCGTGGAAGGCGCGCGCGATCGGGAAAGCGGGCAAGAACCTGAAGGTCGCGCGGGCGATCCTTCTGCGCCACACGGACATCGTCAGCGTCAGCGTCTCGTGACGGGGACGGTCGGCGGCCGGGTCGTGACCCGCGGGGCGCTTGCGCCCCATCTCGCCGCCGCGACATAGCTAGTTAGACCACCCTTGCGATGGTCTCCGCGGGCCAGCGGATGAATGCGAGTCGCTCCGGCGGTGGTCGGGTTCGCGGCTCGGCCGTGCTCTTTGCCGGGGTGGTCGCATTCGGTTTACTCATTCTCCCCGGCGTAGTACTGCTGCAAGGGTCGATCTCCGCTCCCCGAGCGATGAGTGGGGACCCGACCCTCACCCCCGCGTTCTCCTCGACACCCTGCGGGCTCCTCATGTCGGAATACGTGGGCGGCGGCCTGCAATATTCCGTGAACTACACTCAGATGTTCCGGGAGATTTGCAGGACCACTGCATTCGTCACGCTCTTCGATGGGGTCGCGGCGAACGGCTTCTTCGCGATAGGCTCCGGAGGCACCGACGAGGCGACCCTCTATCTTTTCTTCTACCAGGATTGGACCGCCAACTGCACCAATGCATCGTACGGTCCGCCCACTACCGAATGCGACTTTCAAGCAACCTGGACCGGCTACCTTAGCAACAACTCCGTGTCTGGGCCACTGAATCAACAGTTTCCCGACATCTGCACTGGCTGTGACGCTCCGCACATTCCACCCCCCTACTCCGGAAACGTCCCGTGGATTCCGCTCGTGGTCGTTCTCGGCATCCTGGTCATGGCAGCCGCCCTCGCAGCGGTGATCTTCCGACGTCTCGGCCCGCCCACTCCCGATCCCCGCGCAGGGGATGCCGAGGGTGGTTCCCCTCCGTCGGTCCCCGAAGGCGGTCTCCCCCCGAAAGGTTGAGCAGAGTCCGCCACTTCCGGGTCCGGTGCCGCGCGGAGAGTCGCTCCTCCGTCGTTACGCCCGGTGTGGAGAGGTCGGGGGTGGCCATCGCGGTCGGACCTCAAGATAGAAAAGACGTAGCGGCCTCAGGCACCGCCGATGACCGCACCGCCCCGGTTCCGTGCGGTGCTGTTCGACCTGGGGGGAACCCTGGTCGACTACCACGACTTTCCGCACTGGACGGAGCTCGCCCGAAGGTGCTTCGTTGATGTCGAAGACGAGGAGATGGCGCGCGCCTTCTTCGACGTGGAGCGGGAGACCGACAACCGGGAGCGAGTGAGCTACACCGAGTTCTGGCGTCGTACGCTCTCCCTCGCCTCGGCGAAAGAGGTCGAGCGCCCGACCGCCGAACGATTCCTGGCGCTCCTGCGGGAGCATCCCGGGTTCAACCGCCTCTATTCGGATGCGCGACGGTGTCTCGAGCAACTCCAGGCGGAAGGCCGGCGCCTCGCGGTCGTCTCGAACAGTTCGAGCGAGGCGCGGTGCCGTGCGATCCTGCACGAGACCGGGATACTACCGTACTTCGAGAAGGTCGTCTCGTCGGGGACCGAGGGCGTGGAGAAGCCGAACCCCGAAATCTTCCACCGGGCGGTCACTCGGATGGAGGTCCGTCCGGCGGAAGCGTTCTACGTCGGCAATCTCGCCTTCACCGACGCCCAGGCGGCGCGCGAAGCGGGACTCGGCGCGATCTGGCTGAACCGGGCCGGCACCGGGATGTCGGACGACCCGCCGGAGATCACGTCGTTGCTTGAGGTCCCGCTCTGTTTGCGTCGCGCCGAAACCCCTCCGACCCCGGGCCCGGGGCTCGCCCGTGGCGGCAGTTAAATACCGACCGCTCCTCCCACCACATACTGCGCCCGCTTCTTCGGAAGCGCGGCACGGCGACGCCTCCACGGCGGGCCGGGGATCCGTGATCCGGTCTTTTCCAGGGAGACGCCACAGATGGCCCGGTAGGGCGTGGAGCCCTGAGAACCCCTCCCCGGAGACGGGGAGTGACCTCTCGGGACTGACGGAGGAGAGATGTCAGCGAAAAGTACGCGAATAGCTCATAGATAGCAAGCAAGAGAGCAATTCCGCCAGTCAGTAAGATCGGTTCGAGACCAAAATGTATTCCCGCACACAGCGAAAAGTGTGCCAACAAATCCGGTTGATCCTGCCGGCGGGCACCGCTATTGGAGTTCGCTTAAGCCAT
>JAKIVU010000012.1:29573-30708 GCA_022750375.1 Thermoplasmata archaeon | reverse complement strand
TCAGCCGATCTCGATCGCCCCGACCGGGCAGGCCCGGACGCAGATCTCGCAGCGGGTGCAGATCTTTTCGTCGAACGTGATGCGGGTCTCGTCGAGATAGATGCAGTTGAGCGGGCAGATCCCCACGCACGCCCCGCAGTAGATGCAGAGCTGGCCGGACGCCTCGATATGGAGGCTCTTCTTGCTCGGCAACGCCCGTCCTCGGCTCGCACCGGTCCGTTCGATATAAAAGTCTACCGCGCGGTCGGCGCTCGAGAGGTGGCGCGCGGCGGCGTCACGCTCGGGGCCGCGTGCGTGGAACGGGCGTGGCTCTGTTCCGCGAGCCACCGCTCGGCATCGATCGCTGCGCGGCATCCGTCGCCCGCCGCGGTCACGGCCTGCCGGTATCGGTGGTCGTGCACGTCGCCCGCGGCGAACACCCCCTCGACGCTCGTCTGCGTGAGCTCGTGGACCCGGACGTATCCTTTCGCGTCGAGCTCGAGGTGGCCGCGGAACACCTCGGTCGCCGGGACATGCCCGATCGCGACGAAGAGGCCCTGGACCTTGAGGTGGCTGAGCTTTCCCGTCGGAAGGTGCCGCACCTGTACGCCCTCGACCGAGCCGGCGCCGAGGACCTCGGCAATCTCCGAATCGAATAGGAACGAGATCTTCGGGTTCGCGCGGGCCCGTTGCTGCATGATGACGCTCGCGCGCAAACCGCCGCGACGATGGATGATGGTCACGTGGGGGGCGAACGTCGTGAGGAAGAGCGCCTCCTCCATCGCGGTGTCGCCGCCGCCGACGACCGCGAGCTCTTTTCCCTTGAAGAAGAACCCGTCGCACGTTGCGCACGCCGAGACCCCTTTTCCTTTCAACGCGGTCTCGGAGGGCAGGTCCAGCCAGCGGGCGTTCGCTCCCGTGGCGATGATCACGGCCTCCGCGCGGAACGCGCCACGGCTGCCCGTGGTGACCAGGAACGGTCGGTGGGAAAAGTCGACCTGGGTGACGTTGTCATCGACGAACTCGGCGCCGAACCGGGCGGCCTGGCGTCGCATCCGGTCGACGAGCTCGGGTCCCTGGATCCCTTCGGGGAAGCCGGGGTAGTTCTCGACATCGGTGGTGATGAGGAGCTGGCCGCCCGCCGGCACTCCCGAGA
>JAKIVU010000012.1:0-29473 GCA_022750375.1 Thermoplasmata archaeon | reverse complement strand
GGGAGGGTCCGCGCGAACCGTTCGCTGATCGCCCGTTGCCCGGACGCGAGGAAGCTCGCGCCGAAGTAGCCGCTCCGTTCGATGACGGGGAGCGTGTCGGCGTCCGTCGAAACGCTCACGAGCACCGAGGGAGGCGAGAGCGACACCGAGAGCAGGGCGTTGACGGTCAAGCCGGCATCACCGGTGGGGTCGTGGGCGGTGACGACCGCCACGCCGGTCGCCCATCGACTCATCACCGCGCGAAAGCGGGTCGGGTCGCTCCCGGAGGCGGGCACGGCGGGCGTCACTCGTCCCGCCACTGGAAGAATCGGATCGCGAGCAGGAAGACGATGATCGCGGTGACGAAGACGACCAGCACGTCCGTCAGCGCGCGGGCCGTGTTGGAGAAGAGCATCACCTGGTTCATGCCGTCGATCACGTAGTACAGCGGCAGGATGTGGGCGAAGCTCTGGAGCGCGGGCGGGAACATCGAGACCTGGAAGAACGTACCCGAGAGGAACATCATCGGGAAGGTGATGATGTTCCCGATCAGGGCCGCGCTCTCGGGGGTCTTCGCCACCGAGCCCGCCAGCATTCCGAGAGAGACGAACAGCAACGGCCCCGCGACCAGGAACGGGATGAGGCCGACCGTGACGTTCACGTGAGCGCCGAAGAGAACGACGCCCGCGCCGATCATGATCCCGGCCGTCACGAACGTGAGACTCATGTACCACAGGATGTGGGAAGTGAGCCACTCCGCCCGCGTGAGCGGGGTGAGCGAGAGTTCGCGGAAGATCCCTTCCTTCCGGTACGACGACGCGACATCGACCATCGAGAACATCGGACTGGTCAGGATCGAGAATCCGATCAGACCGGGGATGAGGTAGTCGATGTACGAGTAGACCTGGCTTCCGACGTTCTGTTGCGCGACGCCGACGATGGCTGTCCCGTTCGAGGCGTGCAGGTTGAACGCGGTCGCCACCGACCCGACCGCGGACTGCGCGGCCCCGGACGCCGCGCCGTCCTCGGGGTCGGTGTAGAGCGTCACGTTGACCTGGTCGCGTGCGAAGTAGCTCGAATTGAAGCCTTGGGGAATCACCAGGCCCACCGAGTCGTCGTTTGCGCCGAGGTTCGCCGCGAAATCGGAGGCGTTCCAGTTCACGAACGAGAGCCGGATGTAGGTGGTGTCGTTGAGGTCGGCCAGGAATTGGACGCTCGCTTCGGAGTTGTGGTCGAGATTGAGCACGGTGATCGGAACGACGGTCGAACCGGCCGCGGAGAAGATCAGCCCGAAGAGCGCGATGAGGATGATCGGGAAGATCAACGAGAAGAACAGCGCGACCGGGTTCCGCAGGTACGACCGTACGACGATCTTGAAGTCGGCGGCGATCCGGGCGGGTCTCATGCCGGTGTCTCCGACTTCAACGCCCCGTCATCCATCTGACCGACGAGCCGGACGAACACGTCCTCGAGGGTATCCTGGGTGGTCGAGAAGTTCTGCCACGGGATCCCGCTCGCGTCGACGGCGGACAGGACCCGGAGCGCGTCCGCCTTGTCGTGGAGCTCGACCTCGACGCGGCCGTCCGCGACCGTGACCGGGAGCGCGAGCTTCGGTCGAAGATACTCGGCGAGCGCCGGGCTCGCCTGGAACCGGAGCCGCTCGGGCCGACCGTGCGCCGAGATGATCTCGTTCGGGGTCCCCGTCGCGATGATCCGACCGTGGTGGATGATCGCCACCTGGTCCGCGAGCAGCTCCGCCTCCTCGAGATAGTGGGTCGTGAGGAAAACGGTCCGGCCCTCGGACTTGAGCGTGCGGATGACGTCCCAGATCGCCCGGCGCGCGGTGGGGTCGAGACCGGTGGTCGGCTCGTCCAGGAAGCAGACCTCCGGGTCGTTCGTGAGGGCGAGGGCCAGTCCCATCTTCTGTTTCTGCCCGCCGGAGAGCGTATCGAACCGTGCGCCCGCCTTGTCGGCCAGCTTGACCCGTTCGAGGAGCTCGTCGGGGTCGGGATTCGTGTGGAAGAGGGCGCCGTAGTAGCGGATCGCTTCCCGCGGCGTGATCTTGTCGAAGAATCGAAAGTCCTGCGGGATCACCCCGATCCGCCGGTGCAACGCGGTCGCGTCGTCCCACGGGTCGAGCCCCAGCACGCGGGTCGTCCCCTCGGTCCGGCGCCGCAGCCCCTCGAGGATCTCGGTGGTGGTGGTCTTGCCCGCACCGTTCGGTCCCAGGAACGAAAAGACGGTTCCGGTCCGAACCTTGAAGTCGATGCCGGCGACGGCCGCGAGGTCCCCATACCGCTTGACGAGGTGCTCGACCTCGATTGCGTCCGCCATCGCCGCCGTCTCGCTCGCGAGGTTATGAAGCCTGCCCCGGACCGAAGACCCTCCGGCGGCCGGCGAGGGCGGCTAGCCGCCGAGCGCGTTGATGTCGCGCGTGCTGACGACCCGGTTCGGCGCTCCGTCCCGGGCGACCTTGAGCATCGCTCGTCCAACCCGTTCCGTGCAGGTCATCGAATCGGGGGCGACCATTCGAACGAGGAAGAGGAACGGGCGGAGCATGGTGTACAGTACTCGGTAGGACCGGGTCTTCGACCGGATTCCATGCATCGGACGGATGATCCCCGGTCGGAACATGTACGTCGCTTTGAACGGCAGGCGCGATACCGCGTTCTCGGTCTGCCCTTTGACCCGAGCCCACATCGACCGGCCCTTCTCGGAGCTGTCCGTGCCGGCGCCCGAGACGTAGACGAACGTCATGCCCGGATTCAGGCGCGACAACGTCGTCGCGGCCGAGACCGTGAGCTCGTAGGTCACGCGTCGGTAGTCGGTCTCGGTCATCCCGGCCGAAGAGGTGCCGAGACACCAGAAGCATGCGTCATACGCCTGCAGTTCCGCCTCGACTCCGGTGAGTTGACCTGCATCCGGTACTACGAGCTCTCGGAGCTTCGGGTCCGTCCGGCCGAGCGGGCTGCGGCCGACGGCGAGAACCGCGGTTACGTCGGGGTCCAGGAGCGACTCTCGCAGCACCCCCTGTCCGACCATCCCGGACCCGCCGAAGAGCATCACCTTCATGCCGGCGTCTCACGCCCATCGGGAGCAAAGAAGGAATCGCTCCGGGCGGTGGGGTATCGGGGGGCGTTACTCCCGAACGGCCACCGAGACGTCGCTCGCCGAACCGGGGCCTACTGCCACGACCTCGGCGCCGGCGTCGACCGATAACGTTCCCGGGCCGGACCACCGTACTCGAAGCCGCTCCGGGCTCCAGTCGAGCGACGCTGTGCCGGAGCCGATTCGCAGGTTGTCGATGGACGCCGACCGCCACTCGGCCGGAAACGCGGGACGCACGCGAAGCTTCCCCCCGCCGGCGTCCATCGACAGGCCCCAGAGCCGCTCGAAGAGGACGGTGAGGAAGGGAGCCACGCTGAATCCGAGCAGGAAGCACGAATCGAACGACTCCGGCCGGTCCCCGCGGTAGCATTCGTTCGCCCATCCCCCCTCCTGGTCGTACCGCTCGGCGATCGAACGAAGATAGGCGATGCCGAGGTCGACGTTGCCTACCGCCAGCGCGGCGTCGGCGGCCCACGCGGTCGCGATCGTCCATACCTGCCCGTCGTGGTACGCCGCGGGCCGGTAGTCGGGATCCCGCGCTGAGAGCGTCCGGACCCCCCAGGGTGTCGTGAGGTCATCCTGCGCGGCGCGCTCGACGAACCGACGCCCCTCGGCGGCCGGAAAGAGGCCGGCGCTCACCGCGCGGAGCGCGTTCGGACGCACCTGTTCGACCGCACGGCCCCCGCGGATAGTGTCGTACAGGTATCCTTCGCTCGACCAGAGGTACCGGGACCGGATGGCGGCCGCGAGATGGCTCGCGCGGCCCCGCCATCGCTGTACGTTCCCGTCCGGGAGGTCGTCACAGAGGTCGGATGCGGCCTCCAGGGCTTTCCACCAGAGGACCTGGATGTCGATGGCGTGGTCCCGACGATCGGTGGAGTCCCAGATCGTCGTGTCGGGGGAATCGATGCCGTATCGAACCCGTGCCAGCGAGCGGGTCGCCCCGCTGATCGACTCGGCCTCACCGCCGTTCCGGAGGAGACCGCTTTCGGGGTCGGTTCGCGCCTCGCCCCAGGCGATCATGTGGCGGATTCCCTCCTTCCACTCCCCGGAGAGCTCGGCGAGCCCCGCGTGCTCCCCGAGTCGGGTCATCAGGAGCGGGTAGTAGAGCGTCGTGTCGGACGTCCCGTAGAAGAAGATCGGACCGGGGGAGATCTGCATCGGCAGCTCGCCGGTCTCGCCGCCGAGGATCGGGACCGGTGACCGGGATTGGAATCGGAGCACGGTGTCGATCGACCGCTTCGCCCAGTCGAAATCCCCGAGCCAGAGGACCGCCCAGAGCATCCAGGCGAGGTCGCGACACCAGAGGGCCGAGTACCACGGGAACCCGGCGACCAGCCCCGTGAGACCATCGCCGGGAGCGGAGTAGAGGCGGCGCAACGCCGACCGGGCGCGAAGATAGCCCCGCTCGAGTTCGGGCGCCTGCGGGAACCGAAGGGTTGGGGTGGTCTCCGTCCATGCCCGGTCCGCCGTGTCCACCGCTGTCGCGGCCGCGACGGGGTCCGCGAGGATGGTTCGTCCGTCCTCCTCCCACGCGTCGATCGCGCGGTCGATACCTCCCGCAACGAGGAGGCGGAGCTCCGCCGTGGCGTTCGGGGCGACGGACAGCGCGTACTCGAAACCGAGCTCTTCGACCCGACCGCGGAACTTGCCGCCGATCCAGGAGGCCCGGTCGATGAAAAGCCGTGTCGGAAGGACGTTCGACCGCACGGTCAGACCGAAGCCGCGTTGACGGACTCGGACCTGCTCGGCCCCGGTGTCGACCCGGAAAATGTGGGGTCGTATCCCCTCGACCAGCACCGGCAGTAGGTAGGGCGCGAAGTTGCTCGTGACCGTCAGGGAGGTGGGGGACCCCTCCACCCGAGCGCAACGGAGGCTTCGGACGACTCCCGGGACACTTCCGACCGCCGCGACGTCCTGTTCGATGTCGAACCCGTTCCACCGGTGGTGACTCCGCCATCCTCCCGCGACCCGTTCGGTCGAGACGAGCGACGCCGGGAGCGTGCCGTCCTCGTCGCCGCTCCGCAGCGAGAGTCGCCAGGGCCCGGTCAGGCGGACGCACTGGCCGAAGACCCCTCCCCAATCGACGGGCGCTCCGCGCATCTCGACCGGGAGTTCGAGGTCGCCCCGTCCGTCCAGCAGGGCGGCGGAAAGGAGGCTGGTCAGCAGTACCGGGGGTTCCGGCGCGGGCGGGGCACTCACGGTTCGAGCGCCGCCTCCGTCGGGCTTTCGCTGAACTCGAACCAAACGAGCGGTGGCAGGGCGGGTGTCCGCAGCTCGAGCCGTACGGTGATCGAATCTCCGCCATGCCCGAACTCTCCCGCGAGGTCGAACTCGGTGCGGTCCCCCGGGGCGAGGTTGAGGGGGGCGTCCGCCGCGACCGCCGTCGCGGTCCGCCAAGGAGCCCCGGGCCCGGACCGGAACCGCACGCTGTCGCCAGGGACGGGCGTCCCGTCGACGCGGAGCGCGACGGACGTGAATGCCCCGACCCGAAGCGGCGGATTTTCGAGAGCAAAGGCGATCCCGTCGGGGGTCCGCCGCAGCGAACCCGATTCGTAGACGCCTTCTTCGACGGTCTCCGCGACCCAGAGGAGCGCCTCGACCGAATGCGCCCCGTACTGGTAACCCAGCGTCAGCCCCTGGCGAAGGAGCGAGAGGACGTCACCGACGTGACGCGCACCCACGCGGGGAGCATGGGGCACCCCGACTTATGGATTGGGAACGCTGGAACGTCCCCCGCGCTCGCGGGGTCACACGCGGAGCCGCCGAAGTCCGGGCGAGCGCCGCGGACCCCGGGGGCTCCGGGGATGGGGGAACGTCGGCGCCGGAACCACTGACGCACCGGGCTCCTGCGCAGTCAAGCACCTCTTCGGCCACGGCCCGAAGGCCGTCCTGTGCACCCAAGATGTCGACGCCCGAAAGGTCGAGGCATCCCCCTCGCGCCCCTTCGAACCGTTCCCTGCTTCCACGAAGAGGGAGAGGGGCTAGTGAGTATTTGGATATTGTAACGTTAAGCGCGTTAAATAAGTGAAATCACTTGCGAGCCGGTCGAACGTTTCCGAAGAGGGAGAGCGCGACGCGGCCCTGATCCGTGAGACGAACCCGAGCCCGGGGGCCGGCCGCTTCGGTGCGCACGAACCCCCAGCGCGCCTCCAGGGGTTCGAGGCGGCGACGGAGGCGCCCGTGCTGGGCCTGTGGCGAGGCCGCCGGAACTCCGTCCGCCGACGGGCGGTCGAGCCCGAGCTCTCGAAGGAGGTCGCGCTTCCGGAGGGTGCCTCCCCGCCGGTCGAGGGCCTCGAGGACCTCCACGAGCTCCCGGGCGGGAGAACGAAGTTCGTAGACGTTCACCGGCTCGACTCGCTCGACGACGTCGTGCACCGCCCGAACCCGAGGGGTCCGGTCGGAGTACCACGAACGCGAGACCTGGACGTAGTACGGCTCCCCGTTCCAGAGCATGCACGCCAGCGTGCCGGCGATCGCGGTAATCTTGGTGCCGGTGGAGACGTTGACGCGGATCGGCAGGACCCCGTGCGCGCCGCGAGCCGCCCGGTGCTCGGCTTCAAAGATCGCGCGGTATGCGGCCAACGTCTCGAAGACGCTCCAGGGGTCGGTGCCGACGACCCGCACGTCAATCGGCCATTCCGCGCCCCGCAAGCGCCGCTTGACCTCTTCGACGAACGGGGCGGCGGCATCGCGCTCGTTCCGGGTGACGAGGTAGACGCGGTCCACCCGCTCCGCGGCGAGCGGCTCCGTGATCCGTTCGACCTCGAACCCCACGGGGACGATGTGCACGCGCGCGTGCGGGTCCCCCGGGGCCGGTCCGGTGCGGGAGAGGGTCCGACGCGTCGGCACGAGCGCGGGGAGGTCGGTGGTTCGGATGAGGTTGGGGGTACCTCGAGGGCCGGTAACGGCACGTTTGCCCCGGCGGCACCGCGGTTGCACGGCTTGCAACCCGGCGCGGCGGGCGAGAGGCTTTAGCGCGGGGTCGGTCCCGGCGGCATCTCTAGGGACGGGTCGAAATCGATGGTGCGACCGCTCGCCGAGGCGCTACGCGGGACTCCCCTGTTCTTTGAACCGGTCCCTCCGTCGTCCCGCGCGAAGCCGACGCGGGCGGCCGCGGAGGTGGACGCCGTCGTCGAACTGGTCCGCTCGATCCCGCGGATCGACGCGCTGGACGTCCCCGAGCTCGTGGACGAGAACCACGAGGGCCGTCCACTCTACCGGACCGCCGACCCGCGCGAATACGGGAGGGTGCTCGCCGAACGCACCGGACGCGAAGCGGTCGTCAATAAGGTCGTGGCCCACCTCGAAAATCCGGAGGCGATCGAGCGGTGGGCGGCCGAGACCGTCCGGATGGGGATCCGCCACGTCGTGCTCGTCGGGGGGACGAGCCGGTACATCCCGTACCCTGGCCCCGCCGTCACGGAGGCCAACCGGATCTGTCGACCGATCCTCGACGCGGCCGGAGGTTTCGTGGGCAACATCACCATCCCGCAGCGGGGGGGCGAACCGCATCGGATGCTCTCCAAGACCCGCGCCGGCGCCGCGTTCTTCACGACCCAGATCATCTTTGACGCCGACGCGACCTTCCAAATGGTCCGAGAGTACGACCTCCTCTGCCGTCACGCGTCGCTCGCCCCGGTCCCCGTGCTCCTCAGCTTCGCGCCGTTGGTCGACGAACAGGACGCCGAGTTCATCCGCTGGCTCGGCGCGGATGTCCCCGAAGCGGCCGAGCACGCGATCCTAGAAGGGGACGACGGCGGCGCGCTCCGCCGCAGCGTCGACCGGGCCCTCGAGGTCTGGGCGTCCGTCGACGAACGATCCCGAGCGGCCGGACTGGAGGTACCGCTGGGCGTGAACGTCGAGCAGATCTCGGTACGTCACCTGGCGGACGCCCGCACGTTCCTCACGGCGTTCGCCGACCGGTTCGGCGCGTAGACCCGCGCCCGGCGGAGTGACGCACCCCCTCCGCCGGCGGTGCGAGTCGCCCCCCCGCCAGCCACGGCCGTCCGTCGGCCTCTACGTTCCCTCCCGCGAGCGCTGCGAGGAACGAGAAGCCGGGTCGCCCGCTGTCCGACCGGAACGGAGTGTCCCCCAACAGCAGCCCCAGCGTCCCCTCCCCGAGCTCCTGGAGTTCCGGGGCGTGCGAGACCGCCGGGTTGAGGCCGACCGTGAGGGCGATCGGCCGTTCGCGCCGCGGTCCGGCCCGAGCGTAGGCGGCAGCGAACGGGGCGCCGCCGCGGTCGAACGCGAACTCCTTGAGCCGTCCCGCGTGGAACGAAAACCGGGCCCCGATCGCGACCGGCGGCTGCGCGTACCGGTCGTACGCGGGTCGATTCGACTCCCACGATCCTTCGCCCGTGCCCGCGCGCAGCGGGACGATCAGAAGACCCGACGGCACCCGACCCCAGATCCGGCCCGCCGACGGGTCGGGGGGACCCGCATCGACGATCGGCGCCCGGTCGCTCCGTTCGACCACGAGATCGGTTCCGTTCGAATGCCGGATACGGAGTCGTCGGGCGCGGGCCAGCGCCCGGGTGATCCGCGCGGCGGAGAGCGCGAGCCGGGCCGGGTCGACCAGGCTCGCGCGGACGAGCTCCGCCTGCCAGGCCCCCGGGTCCACCCCGTAGCGGAGCGCCGCGGTCGGAGTCGCGTCGCCGACGACGACACGGACGGCGCGGACTCGTTGACGGCGCGCTGTCCTCCACCACGCCCGGCCGTGCCGGGCGAGGAGTCGTTCACGGTCGTCGGGCGGCAATCCGAGAAGCCGGGGAAATTCCTCCGGACCGTCGAGGTAGATGTGCGCCCCTCCCCGACCGACCGGCCCGCCCGCGCCCCCCGGAACGGAGGAAGCTCCGACCGATTCGATCGAGCTAAAGAATGCCTCTTCGTCCTCCACGACCAGTGCGGGGCGCGCACCCCGTCGTCGGGTCTCGACCACCAGGGCCCGCGCCCAGTTCAGGGCATGGCTCCACGTCTCGATCGTTACGGCCTCGCCCCGTCGGACGGCGAGGTACCGGTCAAGCACGACGCGCGCGAGAGCGTCTTCGGCGCGCGGCGGTCGTCGCCTCGGCATGAGGGTGCGCCCGAACCCCCGGGGGGTCGTGAGGGTGACGGTGGCCGGTGCGGCCCCCCGCGACGGCGGGAGTGGTGACGAGCGAGCCCCCCTCGAGCACGCCCTTGACCCCGCGCAGGTCCTGGGCGGCCTGGTCGACCTCGCGTCGCTTGCCGAGCAGCACGACGACCTCGGCGCAGGCGTCTCCTTCGAGGTGGACGTGCGTCGTCGACCGGATGTGATCGCCCCAGCGATGCTCCGCGGCCGTGAGCCGGCGGAGGACGTTCGGCGCTTCGTGGCGGTAGAGGAGCGCGACGACCCCGAGGGCGTCGGCGTTCGGGTCGGCGAGGGTCCGGTCCGAGAGCTCTTTGCGTATCAAGGCACGGATCGCGTCCGACCGACTGGGGCTGTTGCGTTCCTCGACCCAATGGTCGAGCAACGCGAGGAGCGCGGGCTCGAGCGACACCCCGAGCCGAACGACCTTGACGGTCACATCTGCGGACCCACGGATGCCGCGTTGGACTCGACCGGAGCGTCGGGGGACGAGGTCGTACCGAACCCGACCTCCTCGTAGCGCTTGTACCGGTAGATCGCCATCGCGACCAGCCAGCAGCCGATGAAGAGCGCCACGATGGCGATGCCGATGTACCCCCAGATGTCGAGCGAGTTCGGCCCGACACCCGCGTTCAGCCAGTTCAACGAGGTCCAGACGCCGTCGGGCCCGCCCGAGAGATGGAGCTCACTGGCCATGACCCCCAGGATCTCAATCGTGCCGACGACGAACGCGACCAAGACCGAGATCAGGGTCATCGTGAGATTGTAGAAGACCTTCCGCATCGGTTTCAGGAACGCCCACCCGTAGGCAAACCGCATGCCGATCCCGTCGACGGTATCGGTGAGCACCATCCCGCAGGTGAACATGAACGGCAGGATCAGGACCATCCAGAGCGGGAATCCCGTGGTGAGCGTGGCCACGAGCAGGGTCGTGGTGATGAGGGCGACTTCCGTCGCGGTGTCAAATCCGAGCCCGAACAGGACTCCGATCGGATAGATCTGCCACGGTTCGTTGACGAGCTTGAACAGGAAGTTAAAGTACCGGTTCATGAAGCCGCGCTTGTTGAGCTGTTCGTCGAGCTCCGCGTGGCTCATCGAACCCCGCCGGAGCTTCTGGAAGATGGCGTAGATCTCGAGGAAGATCAGTAGATTGATGAACGCGATGATGTAGAGAAATCCCCCCGACACCGCCGTCCCGATGATGCTCCCTTCGGTACGCAGGGCGGGGACCGCGGCGGCGACCGACTGTTCGGCGACGACGAGCGCCACGATCATCGCCATCACGATCGTGGAGTGACCGAGCGAGAACCACGTGCCCACGGTGTACGGTCGCTTCCCCTGCTGGAGGAGCTTCCGGGTCGTGTTGTCGATCGCGGAGATGTGGTCGGCGTCGAAGGCGTGCCGCAGGCCGAGGGTGTAACAGAGGATGCCCAGGCCGATGAAGATCCCGTAGACCTGGCCGACGACGAACGTAGCCGCGAGGCCGAGAACGGTCGCTCCGAGGATCCCCGTTACGATCAGGGTGACCCCCCACTTCTCGCGGCGCGTGAACACCATGGAGGACGCGCCCTCCTCTGTCGGCGCGGGACCGCTCGCTAACGCCACTGCGACGAAGCAGGCCCGGACCCAGATAAGGAGTATGTCGTTTGTTCAAAAAGTAACAACAGCGCCGTCGGACCGCGCCCCGCGCTCACGCCAGGGTTTGGGTGAGCACGCCCATGGCCGCGTTGAGGTCGCCTTCGTCCAAGAGGAAGATCGTGTCCGTATAGCACGAGAGCGCCTCCACGATATTGATCCCTTGGGCGGAGAGCACCCCCGTGAGGAGGGTCAGGAGCCCGGGGGTCTCCTCGATGCTCTCCGGACTGGTCACCGCCAGCTCGACGAGTCGCTTCCGGACACCCAGCACCTGGGGGCCGCGCAGCTGCTGGGTCACCCGGAGCACGGATTCCTCGTCCACGATCACTACGGTTCCGCGCGAGACCTGGATCACTCGACAGAGCGAGTTCTCGTCGAGGAGCTCCTCGACCACGTCCCCCAGGCGGGTGAGGACGTCCACGCCCTGGTTCAACGTGATCGCGGCGACCTTGGTCCGCGTCTCGATCCGACTCTTCCGCAGGACACGGCGAACTCCCGCCTCTCGGTACGACTCCCCCCGTCCGCGGGGGTACCGTCGGCACGCGGCGATGATCGCCTCCGTCCGGGGCTGGCCCAGCTCGGCGGCGATCCTACGGGCGATCGCCGAATAGTTGCCGATCCCCAGGCGGATCGCATCCGCCACCACCGGATGGCCGTCCAGGTAGCCTCGGACCTGCCGGGCGACAGACCCGGCGTCTCGTGACGTAGCTGTCATATTTCGGACATTTGTGCCTGATATTGTTAAGCAGCGGTCGCATCCTATAAATCCGCCGATTTCGGTCTCACCGATGGCGAGCGGCATCCGTGACGGATCGGTCGAAGGTCGTGCTGGCGTATTCGGGGGGTTTGGACACCTCCGTCTCCATCCCGTGGTTGCGGGAGAAGAAGGGGGCCGACGTCGTCGCCCTCACGGTCAACGTGGGGCAACCGGGTGACCTCGACGCCGTCCGTTCCCGGGCGGTGGCCGCCGGCGCGACGAGGGCCTTTGTCGTCGACGCCCGACACGAGTTCGCCGAGGAGTTCATCGCCCCCGCGCTGCGAGCGAACGCGCTCTACGAGGCCATCTATCCGTTGAGCACGGCACTGGCTCGGCCGTTGATCGCTCGTCACCTGGTCGAGGTCGCACGTCGGGAAGGGGCCTCGTACGTGGCGCACGGCTGCACCGGAAAGGGGAACGACCAGGTCCGGTTCGACCTCGCGACCACGAGCCTCGCTCCCGACCTCGAGGTCATCGCACCCGCTCGTGAGTGGAAGATGACGCGGGAGGAGGAGGTCGCCTTCGCCGCGGACCACGGGGTCCCGGTCCCCGTCGGCCCGACGAGCCCGTACAGCACGGACGAGAACCTCTGGGGACGCTCGGTCGAGTGCGGGATCCTCGAGGATCCATCGGTCGAACCGCCGGAAGAGGTCTACGGGTGGACTCGATCGCCGCGGGACGCTCCGGAGGAGCCGGTTTCCGTCCACCTCCGCTTCGAGCGCGGGCTTCCCGTCTCGATCGACAGCCACCGTGTCCCGTTCTCGGAACTCATCGTGCAGCTCAATCACTCGGCGGGCGCAGCGGGGGTCGGTCGCATCGACCACCTCGAGTCCCGGGTGGTCGGGATCAAGTCGCGCGAGGTCTACGAGTGCCCCGCCGCCACGGTGCTCATCTCCGCCCACCAGGCGCTGGAGGCCCTCGTCCTTCCGCGCGATCTGCTCGATTTCAAGCGGACGGTGGAGCAGCGGTACGCGCAGCTCGTCTACGACGGGTTCTGGTTCACACCGCTCCGGGACGCCCTCGACGCCTTCGTGCTCTCGACCCAGGAGCGAGTGACCGGCGAGGTGGCGATGAAGCTCTACAAGGGCTCGGCGAAGGTCGTCGGCCGGCGTTCACCCTACTCGATGTACCAGCACAGTCTGGCGACCTACTCGAGCGGCGACCGATTCCGGCCGGAAATGGCGGAGGGGTTCATCTACGCCTGGGGTCTTCCCGCGCGCACCTGGGCTGCGATCGGGGCCAAGCCCACCGCGGTGTCGGCGCGCGCCGCGAAATATCGGCCGTAGAGGTGGGCTGGGCGATGACAACTTCGAGCGCGCGGACGCCCGCACCGTCCTACGTCCGGACGCCGGCGGCCGGGTTCCTCAACTCCCTATCGGTCGACCGCCCGCTCGTGATGTACGACATCATCGGCAGCATCGCCCACGCGGAAATGCTCGGCACCGTGGGAATCGTCTCCACCGCCGAGTCGAAGGCGCTGGTCACCGGGCTCCGTCAGGTCGCCCGTGAGGTCTCCTCCGGAACGTTCGGATGGCGTGACGACCTCGAGGACGTGCACACCAATGTCGAGGTCCGTCTGACGGAGATCGTCGGTGCCGTCGGCGGCAAACTTCACACGGCGCGCAGCCGCAACGACCAGGTCGCGCTCGACGAGCGACTGTACCTTCGGGCGGCGTTGCTCGGGATCGGGAACGGCCTCGTCGGCCTCGAAGAGGCACTGCTCACCCGGGCGACGGCCGAGACGGATTCCCCGATGCCCGGGTACACTCACCTGCAGCGGGCCCAGCCGGTCACGGTCGCGCACTGGCTGCTGGCACACTTTTGGCGCTTCGAACGGGACATCGACCGGATCCTGGCCACCGCTCGTCGCGCCAACGTCTCTCCGCTCGGGGCGGGGGCCCTGGCCGGTTCCACGCTCCCGATCGACCCGGCGCAAGTCGCCACCCGGCTGGGCTTTGACCGTTCGTTCGAGAACTCGATCGACGCCGTCAGCGACCGCGACCCGCTCGCGGAGACGTTGTTCGATCTTGCACTTCTATCGGTTCATGCGAGTGCCCTGGGGGAGGAGGTGGTCCTGTTCGCCTCCACGGAGTTCGGCTTCCTCGAACGTACGGCGGCGCTCGGCTCGGGCAGCAGCCTCATGCCCCAGAAGCGGAACCCGGATGTGGCGGAGCTCATCCGGGGCAAGGCCGGACGGACGATAGGGAATCTCGTCTCGTTGCTGACGACCCTCAAGGGACTTCCGCTGGCGTACGACCGGGATCTCCAGGAAGACAAGGCGCCCGTGCTCGATTCGGTCGCCACCGTGGGGGCGATCGTCGAGTCGCTGACCGCCCTCGTCGTCCAGCTCCGATTCGACGCGGGGCGACTCGCGGAAGCGACCTCAGACCCCGCGCTGTACGCCACCGACCGGGTCGAACAGTTGGTCGCGGAAGGAGTGCCGTTCCGGGAGGCCCACGCCCGCATCGGGCAATCCTACGCCGATCGGGGCGCGCCCGGGCCGACCGTCCTCGAATCCAATCCGGTGGAAGCGGTCCGCCGCCGGAGCTCGCCCGGAGCGCCGGCACCGTCGGCGGTGGCGCACCAGTGCCTCACGGCGCGCACCCGGCTCGTGGCCCATCGGGCCTCCCTCTCCTCGCTTGGCCGCACGGTCGAGCTCGCCGAGGAGCTATTGAACGAGGAAAAGCGATGACACAATGCCCAGAGTGCGAGGCCAAGGTAGAACGTCACGACAAGGTGCTGGGGGAGGTATTCCCCTGCCCGGACTGCGGCACGGAGCTCGAGGTGTTCGGGACGACCCCGTTCGCCGTCCAGCCTGCCCCGAAAGAGGCCGAGGACTGGGGTGAGTGACGGCTTCCGGCTCGGGGTCTTCTACACGATCGTCCGCCCCGAGGAGAAGTGGATCTTCGCGGCTGCGGAGTCCCGTGGTCTCGAGCTCGTGCGGATCGACGACGGGGAGGTGACGTTCGGCCTCGACCGTCCGGACGTCGCCGCCGACGTCGTGGTCAACCGGTCGGTCAGCCATACGCGTTCGCTCTACGCGACCCGGTGCTACGCCCACTACGGCATCCCGACGGTCAACCTCCCCGACGTCGTTGAGCTCGCGGGCGACAAGGTCCTCGCGTCGCTCCGGCTCGCGGAACGGAACATCCCTACGCCGAAGACGATCATCGCGCTCTCGCCGGAAGCGGCGTTGAAAGCGATCGACCGGATCGGGTACCCGGCGGTGCTCAAGCCGGCCGTGGGCTCGTGGGGTCGCCTGATGGCGAAAGTCTCCTCACCCGAAGAGGCGGAACAGATCCTCGAGCACAAGACCGCCCTGCCGTCGCCCGTTCACTCCATCTTCTACATCCAGGAGTTCGTGGCCAAACCCGACCGGGACCTCCGAGTTTTCGTCGTCGGCTCCGAGGCGGTGGCGGGGATGTACCGCCATTCGACCGACTGGCGGACGAACGCCGCCCGGGGCGCGACCACCGAACCGTTGCCGATCACGCCGGTGCTCCGGGAGCTCGCCCTGCGGGCCGCGGAGGCGGTCGGGGGCGGGGTGCTGGCGGTCGACCTGATGGAGTCCCCCGCAGGGCTCGTCGTCCACGAGGTCAACCCGACGCCGGAGTTCAAGGCGCTGACCGCGGCGACCGGCGTCGACATCGCGGGGGCGATCGTCGACTATGCGGTGGCGGTGGGGCGTCGATGAAGGCGGTGGTCGTCGGGGGTTCGGGCTACGTCGGCGGCGAGCTGTTGCGCCTCTTGCTTCGGCACCCCGAAGTCCAGGTCGTCCAGGTCACTTCGGATTCGATGGCCGGGAAAGGGGTCGGCCGAGCCCATCCGAATCTCCGCAAGGCGACCGACCTTCAATTCGTCCCGCATGCGACACGAACGCCGGCCGACGTCACGTTCCTTGCCACTCCGCACGGCGATTCGATGCAGAAGATGCCGGAACTCTTGTCGAACGGAGGGTTGGTCATCGACCTCTCGGCCGACTTCCGTCTTCGCGACGCCGATGCCTACCCGGCGTACTATCACGCAGAGCACCCGCACCCCGAACTGTTGAAGGAGGCCGTCTACGGGCTTCCCGAGCTGCACCGCGACGCGATCCGGTCCGCGCGCTTGATCGCCGTTCCGGGCTGCATCGCCACCGCGTCGATCCTGGCCCTCCACCCGCTCGCCCATGCGGGTCTGGTCGACCGTGAGCATGTGGTCGTGGACGCGAAGACCGGTTCCTCCGCCGGCGGCCAGGACCCCGGCCGAGCCGGCACGCACGCCGAACGCTCCGGAGTGATGCGGGTCTACGCCGCCGCCGGTCATCGACATACGGCCGAGATCGAGCAGGAGACCGGTCTCCGGGTGGGGCTCTCGTGCCACGCCGTCGAGGCGGTCCGAGGCATCCTCTCGACCTGTCATGCGTTCGTTCCCCGACCGGTGGACGACAAGGAACTCTGGCGGACCTATCGTGGGGCCTACGGCGCGGAGCCGTTCGTCCGCATCGTGCATGAGACCGACGGGATCCATCGCGAACCAGAACCCAAGATCCTGGCGGGGACCAACTTCTGCGATGTCGGCTTCGCGTCGGACCCGCACGCCGGACGAGTCGTGGCGATCGCGGCCCTCGACAATCTGATGAAGGGAGCGGCCGGGAACGCCGTCCAGTGCCTCAACATTCGCGCCGGATTCCCCGAGACGACCGCCCTCGAGTTCCTCGGTCTCCACCCGCAGTAGGGTCCGCCGCATGACGATCGTGGTGAAGGTGGGCGGCGCGGCGGGGAACGCGCTCGACCCCGTCCTGACCGACCTGGCCCGCCGAGACGACTACGTCCTCGTCCACGGGGGGTCGGAAGCGGTCGACCGGCTCGGCGAGGCGCTCGGTCGCCCATCGAAATATTTCACGTCGCCGAGCGGCGTGGTCTCGCGCCGGAGCGACCCCGCTCATCTGGAGGTCGTCGTCCTCGCGCTCGCCGGCGGCGTCCAGACGGAGATCGTCGCTGCGTTCGCCCGTTTGGGAGTCCGCGCGATCGGCCTCTCCGGGGTGGACGGGCGCCTGCTCCTCGCTCGCCGCAAGGACGGGATGCGGGAGGTGGTGGACGGCCGGGTCCTCCGCGTCACGGACGACCGGTCCGGGACGATCGAGCGGGTCGACGCGGCCCTTCTTCGCTCCCTGCTCGGCCTCGGGCTCACGCCCGTCGTGGGGCCTCCGGCCGTGACGGCACAGGGCGAGGTCGTCAACGTGGACGCCGACCGCGTGGCGGCGGAAGTCGCGGTCGCGCTTCGAGCCGAGACCCTCCTCTTGCTGACGAACGTGCCGGGGTTGCTTCGGGACCGGAACGACCCGTCGACGGTCCTCCGTTCGGTCCCTAAGGAGGGAGTCGAAGAGGCGGTCGCGCTCGCCGAGGGACGGATGCGGAAGAAGGTCCTCGCGGCATGCGCCGCCGTCGACGGCGGCGTTCCCCGTGTCGTGATCGCCTCGTCGCGCGGCGTCGCCCCGGTCGAACGAGCGCTCGCCGGCGAAGGGACGGTGTTCTCGTGACCGGGTCCCCGGATCGGCCGAGTGCGGAGTTCGGGCGCTCCGCCCACCGGTCCCTGACCCTGGTCCGGGGCGAGGGGGCGGTGCTCTGGGACGACCGCGGCCGACGCTACATCGACCTCGGAGCGAGCCATGGCGCCGGTAGTCTCGGGGCGGCGAACGCAGATGTGGCCGCGGCTATCGCCGCGCAGGCGCGCACCCTGGTCTATCTCGGGTCCGGGTACGCGAGCCCCGTCCGCACCGAGTTCCTCGAGAAGCTCCTGCATCTTCTCCCCCCGTCGTTCGGCCGCGTGTTCCTGTCGAACTCGGGCACCGAGGCGGTGGAGGCGGGCATCAAGATCGCGCGCAGCGCCACCGGACGACGCAAGGTCGTCGCCGCGATGCGTGGGTTCCACGGACGCACGATGGGGGCGCTGAGCGCCACCTGGCGACGAGAGCTTCGCGAGCCGTTCGAACCCCTCGTCCCGGGGTTCGAGCACGTTCCGTTCAATGACGTCAACGCGCTCGAGGCAGCGGTCGACGACACCACCGCGCTCCTCCTGCTGGAACCCGTGCAGGGGGAGGGGGGAGTCCACGTCGCCTCGGAGGAGTTCCTTCGGGCCGCGCGCGTCGTTGCAGACCGGACCGGGGCATTGCTCGCCTTCGACGAGGTACAAACCGGGGTCGCACGGACGGGAAGAATGTTCGCGTTCGAGCGTTGGAACGTCCTACCGGACATCCTGCTCCTGGCGAAGTCGCTGGCCGGCGGCGTCCCCATCGGCGCGACGGTGACGTCACCGGAGATCGAGGCCCGGTTCCGCGGGAGTCACCATTCCACGTTCGGCGGAAATCCCCTCGCCTGCGCGGCAGGGATCGCGGCCCTCGACTTCACCGTGCGGGAGCGCCTTGCGGAACGAGCGGAACGACTCGGGGCGATCGCCCGAGAGAAGCTCGACCGGCTTCCTCGGGACCGGATCCGGGAGGTCCGGGGACTCGGACTGCTGATCGGGGTCGAGCTCCGCGAGAAGGTGGCGCCGTGCCTCGCGGCGCTCGAAGAGCGGGGCTTCCTCGCGATCTCCGCCGGGGCGACCGTGCTTCGGCTCCTCCCGCCGCTCGTTATCACGGACCAGGACTGGGCCGCCGGGCTCGAGGCGATCGCGGAGGTGGTGGCCGACGGATCCCGCTGAAGCGCTCGTTCGACTCGTCGCACGATACAGCCCCTCGGGGCACGAACGATCCGCCGTTCGTGAGTTCCGTGCGGTCGCTCGAGAGCTCGGGTACGCCACGTCGGTCGACCGGGCCGGCAACGGCTTCGCGCGACGGGGCCGGGGTCGACCCCGTATCCTGTTCCTCGGTCACATCGACACCGTGGAGGGCCGACGACCGGTGCGCCGTCGCGGGGGACGCGTCTACGGACGCGGCGTGGTCGATGCGAAGGGGGCCCTCGCCGCCGCGCTCTGCGCGGGAGCGGGGTTCGACGGACCCGGGGAGCTCACGATCGTCGCAGCGGTGGGCGAGGAGGCTGACAGCCGCGGGGCGCGTCACCTGGTCTCCCGTCGCGGGCCGGACCGGGTCATCGTCGGCGAGCCGAGCGGCTGGGACGGCGTGACGATCGCCTACAAGGGGGAACTCCAGCTCGTCGCGACGTTCCGCGGCCGCCGCACGCACTACTCTTCACCGACCCCGACGACGACGGATGTCGCGCTGGACTGGACGGCCGCCGTGCGCAGTCTCGCGGCTGTGCGCCACACCGAGTCCCTCTTCGCCTCCCTGACCGCGAAGACCGTGGCGGTCGAGAGCCGGCGGCTCGGGGACGCCGAAACGACCCGGGTGACGGTCGATTTCCGCCTTCCTCCCGGGCTCACTACTTCGGAGCTGTTCGACCTGCTGCCCGAAGAACCCGGGCGCCCGAAGATCTCCGTGCGGATCCGCGCCGAACCCGTGGGGGTCGGACGCGCGAACCCGACCGTGCTCGCGCTCTCGGCCGGGATCCGGTCGCTCGGTGCCCGACCGACGTTGTGGCGCAAGAGCGGCACGTCGGACATGAACGTCGTCGTGCCCGTGTGGGACGTTCCGGCGGCCGCCTACGGTCCCGGGGATGCCCGACTGGACCACACGGCTCGGGAGTCGCTCTCCCTCACCGAGCTCGGCAAGGCGGTCACGGTGCTGCGGAACGCATTCCAGGAGCTTGCCCGGGGAGAACGGCGAACTCACTCTCGCCAGTCGCCGAAGCCGCGGGGTCGCTGATCGCGAACCGGTCGCCCGTTCCCGCCCCCGGCACCCGGGTGCGTAGCCACCCGGGTGCGTCGCTCAGGGAGATTCGGACGGACCGGGACCCTTACTCCTCGAGGATTGGCCGCTGGTGCTTGATGAACTCGCCGGATTGCAGTTCGCGGACCGCGGAACGTAGCTCCGACTGCGTGTTCATGACGATCGGGCCGTACCATGCGACGGGCTCGTGGAGCGGTCGGCCGGAAACGAGGAGGAACCGGTGTCCCGCGTCGGAGGCGCGGACTCGAACCGCTCCTCCGGCGCCGAAGAGCGCCGTCTCTCCCGGAGCAACCGGAGCGCTGTCGGCTCCCGCGAAGGTTCCCGAACCATCGATCGTGTGGCTGAAGACCGTGTATCCTGGTGCGGTCGGGAGTTCGAACTCGCCACCCGGCGGCACGCGGACATCCAGGTAGGTCGGGTCGACGGAGATCCCGCGGACCGGCCCTTCGACCCGCTCAAAGTTTCCCGCGACGACCTTCACCCGATTGCCCGTATCGGTGGAGACTTCCGGGATCTCCCCGGCGGAGAGCCCGCGGTAGGCGGGGATCGACATCTTCTCGCGGGCCGGGAGATTCACCCAGAGCTGAAAGCCGGACATGCCGCCTTCGGAGCGCTGAGGCATCTCCTGGTGGATGATGCCACTCCCCGAGTTCATCCACTGGACGTCCCCCGAACCAATCACGCCGGAGTTCCCGAGCGTGTCCCCATGCTCGACGCGACCGTCGAGCACGTAGGTGACCGTCTCGATCCCACGATGGGGGTGCCACGGAAACCCGGCGAGGTAATCCTCGGGGTTCGTCGAGCCGAACCGGTCCAAGAGGAGGAACGGGTCGAACAGGGGGATCTCGTTGTTCGAGAACGATCGGCGCAGTCGGACGCCCGCGCCTTCCAGCGTCGGGACTCCGGGGAATCGGCGTTCAATGGAGCGGAGAGGTTCGGTCATGTCAGTTGCCTCACTATATCGAATTACCTAGGGTAACTTAAAGGGTGCGGGAGGCGCGCGTAACCTCGTGACCCTCGCGCCCCTCGTCAGGGAAGCCGAGGCGGTCCCATCGGCGATTTAATGCGGGAGCAGGCCGGTCCCCTCCGCCGTGGCGGCTCGATTCTGCCCGTTCTGCGGTTCGCCGGTCGTCGCCGGCGGCACGTTCTGTCCGTCGTGCGGAGCCAGCCTATCCGGGAATCCCGCCGCCGGGGGTAGTCCGGGGGCCCCGCCCTCGTTCGCTCCGCTCGGGGCGACACCGGGCCTCGTGGGAGCTTCCCCGTCGATCCTCTCGGTGACCCGCGCCGCCGACGTCCGGGCGACCGATCTCGAGGCGCTGTCGAGTGTCACGATCGCTGCCGTCCTCGGGTTGATCGGCCAACTGGTGGGCCTCGTCGCACTCTTTGTCACCCCGACCGCGGGGCTGCTGATGGTCACCACCACCTCGTCGGGGACCACCTTCGCCGCCAATCCGTCGGGCCTCATCGACTTCGGCATACTGGTCTCCGTGGGCACCGTGCTGACGATCCTCGAGCTGATCTACTACCGGGACGCGTTCCACACGCTCTCCCCCCACGACGATCGGTTCTCCACCCCCTCGACGCTCGTCACGATCCTCCTGGTCGCGCTGCCGATCGTGCTGCTCTCCGCCATCGCACTCCTGGATCTGCTGTACGAGTCCATCGCTTGCGCTGGCATCGGAAATCCGATCCCCGCCAACTGCATCAACGGGGGGAGCGTCCTCGCGGCGGTCGCGGTGCTGGGGATCGCCGCGGTGCTGGCGCTGATCGGTTACGTCGGTCTCTTGGTTGGGATCTGGCGCCTGGGGACGCGGTACGACTCGTCCGCCTTCAAGGTCGGTGCCGTCTTGCTCCTCATCCCGCTGCTCAATGTGGTCGCAGCGATCCTGATCATCGTCTCCGCGCGCAGCTGCCGAGAGCGAGTCGCGGCGGAAGGGTCGTCCATGACCTTCGGCTGACTCCGTTACGGAACGCGCTCACCGGGTGATCAGGTGTCGGGCCTCGGCGCAGCGGGAGCACCAGGGGCGCTCGCGGGAGACGAGGGCGTCGACCATGCAGACGGAGCAGAGCAGGTGCCCGCACTCGAGACAGCGCCGCCAGTTCGCGGGGTCCGGGACCAATTCGGCGCAGTCGGCACACTGGCCCGAAGGTATCGCTTGGGAGCGAGGAGGGCGGGAGATCGGCGAGGGGGAGGCGCGGGGTCTCGAAGGGGCTCGCAGATGGGGCGGGGTGGGGTTCATCGCCTCCCAGAGGACGACGTCCGCGGAGGTGTATTCCAGGACCGCCGAGCCGACCGACTTCCAGTCGGACATCCCCATGACGAGCGTCGACTCGGCGTCCTCGACCTGGGGACCGGACGCCACCGCCCCCCGGGCTGCCGAGAGGAGGGAGGTCGAATCGCGAGTCTCGGGGGCCGGAATGCTCGACGCGAGCCACTCCGCGAGCTCTGGTTCGCCTTCCTCGTGCAGCGCAGGGGCTCCCGGTCGGGGAGCGACATAGGCGGTCTCGGCGACCGGCCCGATGAGTCCCACGGGAAGCCGGCCCGTCTCGGACGCCCAGGTTTCCCAAAGGAAGTCGCCGGCGGTGCTGGCGATGGCGTGCGAGGGCCCTGCGACCACCGTGTCTCGGGGCAGGTCGGGGACCCTCCAAGTCGCTGAGGATGGAGCGGGAGTCGAGACCGGTCCGAAGCTCCGTGCGGAGCACGAAGGGCAGATCACGAGCGTATCGGCGATGAATCGCTCGGAGGGTGCCGAGGCGACCACCGGAAGAGTCTCTCGAGCGTCGGAGGCCGCCAGGGCGCTGGCCAAACCTCCGACGCCGAGACCGACGAGCAGGAGCGAGAGATAGACGTCGCCCGGGAATTTCGCAACGACGGTCAGGGCCAGGCCGAGGGTGATAGAGATCGCCCCGGCGATCGGAAGCAGGTATCGTCGAGACGGGTCCGATGTCGCGCCCCGTGACTCCGCGGAGCGCGCGTGCACCGAGGCCGAGACTTGGTCGCTCATCCGTGGCGAGGAGGGAGTTCGAAATTCGTAAGGGATGAACCTATCTCCGCACCGGAAGCGGCGACGGTGACCGCGTCGGATCCTCTCCCATTTTGTTGCTTTACAGGAGAAAAACCGGGTCCTTATCCCGCTCCGAGCACGACCGCACTATGCGACGGGCCGTGGTCTATCGCTCACGGATTCGCGGGGGCGCGCCACGGGGAGGTCACGTCGTCCGGAGCCAGTGGGCGAGAGGAAGGATGCTTTGGTAGAGGGACTCGCCTCCTTCGGTGAGAGAGTACGCCTTGACGGGCCCTCTCGGCCCGTCCGTCGGTACTCGATGGATCAGTCGAGCCCGTTCCAGCGAACGTAGCGTGGACGTGAGCGTCGCGGGGCTTACTCCGGCGAGACAACGCTGGATCGACCCGAAACGGACGATGCCGTACCTCCCGAGCAGCGAGACGACGCAGACCGCCCACTTCTTTCCGACGATGTCAATCAGCCCGATGGGTGGGCATGGGCACGTCAGATCTCCTTCGGCACAGACCGGCAATGGTGACACTACCGTCGTACGTAGGGCCTGCTTATCACTACTTCACCCATTGAAGTGGTGGTGGTTTCCGTGCCCCAACCTTCGGAATCGGCGCCTGGCTGTCGTCCGTCGAACTGTTGCTGCTGCTGCTGCTGTTGTTGCGGTACGTCGTGCGACTGATCGCAGCCGTCCCCCTCAGCCCAGGGGGTGGGGAAAAGGATCGACCGTCCGGCGGGCACCCGGAAGCTTTGGCGAGTCGAAGTGGGTACCCTGTGCTACTCTGTACGTACGTAGCGGCGGCTTATGACCACTTCATCTATTGAAGTGGTGAGGGTCAACAGACGATGAGCGCAAATCATGGAGCGAGCGTATCCGACGATAGCCGACGAGCCCAGGTTCGGGAGCGGTACAGCGACATCGCCGCTCATGCGAGCTGTTGCGGGGCTTCGGGAAGCGCCGTCTCGTCCTGCGGCGATGGGGATTCCTCGTGCTGCGGCTCCGGCAACTCGGGAGGGGCCATCCAGCTCGGATACACCCCGAAGCAGCTCGCCAGTCTCCCCGAGGGCTCGAACCTGGGCCTCGGGTGTGGCAACCCCACGGCGATCCTCGGACTTCGCTCCGCCCAGACCGTGCTCGACCTCGGGAGTGGTGCGGGCATCGATTGTTTTCTCGCCGCGAAGAAGGTAGGTCCGAAAGGCTCGGTTATTGGCGTGGACATGACTCCGGAGATGGTGACCAAGGCCCGGGGGAATGCGCGGAAGGGCCGGTACAGGAATGTCGAGTTCCGACTCGGCGAGATCGAGCACCTCCCCGTAAGTGATGGTTCCGTTGACGTGGTCCTATCGAATTGCGTGATCAATCTTGCTCCGGACAAGGGCAGGGTGTATCGGGAGGCGTTCCGCGTTCTGCGACCGGGCGGCAAGTTGGCCATCTCGGACGTCGTTGCCACACGTCCGATTACCGACACAGAGCGCGCGGACCCTTCCCTCTGGTCGTCCTGCTCTTCCGGTGCCCTCGAGGTGCGCACGGTGAAGCTTCTCCTAACGCGGGCCGGCTTCATCGACGTCCGGGTGAACCTTCCGCCGTTCACCGCGACTCCGGCCTCCTTGGAGGGCCAGGCGTCCTTGGGGGTCGTTTCGGCGGAGATCACGGCGACCAAGCCGACGGTCTGAAGGCGATGGGCGACCGGATTGTAGTGTTCATCTGCGTAGAGAACGCCTGCCGGTCGCTGATGGCCGAGGCGATGTTCAATGCCAACCGACCGGCAGGGTGGGTCGCCATCTCGGCGGGAACGAGCCCCGCCGTCTCCCCCAACCCTCGGACCGGCCCGATGCTCCAGGAACTCGGGCTGTCGCTCCCCTCCCATCCGCCGCAGGAGTTGACACCTGAGCTCATGGACACCGCTCGGGTCCGAGTGACGATGGGCTGCCTCGACGACACGAATTGTCCGGCGCGCTTGAAGACGCTCGAACTTCGGGATTGGCAACTGGAAGATCCGGCCCGACTCGACGACATCGGGTTCCGGCGGGTACGGGACCGGTTGGCGGGGTTGGTCCGGGGGCTTCGCACCGAGCTCGTGTTGCAGGACCGAAGGAGCCGCGACGTGACCGTGGGTCGCGCCCGGTGAACGGCTCGATCGGGCGACGGGTCGCCGCCGAAGCGATGGGAACCGCGATCTTGGTCGGGGTCGGAACCGGGTCCATCGTGGGCGCCGACCGAGCCGGCGGCGTCCCCCTGTGGGCGCTGGCGGTCGCATGGTTCCTCGCCGTCCTGATTCCGATCGTCCTTTTCATTCACATTTCGGGAGCCCACCTCAACCCCGCGGTCACCCTAGCGCTGGCAGCGAGCGGACGAATCGACTGGCGGGAGGCGCCCGCCTACATCCTGGGCCAGTTGGCCGGCGCGCTCCTCGCGAGCCTGACCGTGCTCCTCGCGCTGGGCGATGTAGCCCATCTGGGGGCAACCGTCCCGGCACAGGGGGACGTGCTGCGCGCATTCCCGTCCGAGCTCATCTTCACGGCGGCGCTCGTCGCGGCCGTGTTCATACTGGCGGACTACGGCGAAGGTCGAGATCGCTGGCGGATGATGCTCCCCCCGGGAGTGGTCGGGGCTGCCACGCTCCTCATCGGACCCTGGACCGGGAGCTCGCTCAACCCCGCGCGAACCATCGCTCCGGCCGTTCTATCGGGAACGTACACGGACCTGTGGGTCTACCTGATCGCGGTCCCTCTCGGGGCACTCCTGGTCGCGATCGTCTGGCGGCCTTCATCGGTCGACCGGCTGGACCGCGGGCCGGGTCGTAGCGAAACGTCGCGGTAGTGCGCGCCGGGGTGCAAGCCCTATTGCACCGACTTCGCGCGGGGCGAATGGGCGCGAAAGTGGATTCGCGACGCGCAACTCAGTCGCGCTCGAGGATCAAGGTCTCTCCCTCGAGTCGAACCCGATAGGCGGTCTCGGGTCGCGTAGCCGGTCCTCTCACGACCTTCCCGTTTCGGACATCGAAGACGGACCCGTGCAAGGGACACGTCACGTCGTTCCCCTTCAGAGTTCCTTGGTCCAGGGGTCCGCCGACGTGCGTGCACCGCGCGTCGATCGCGTAGAGGGTACCGCCGACGCGGAACACGGCGACTGGCACCCCGTTCGCGATAACGCGGACGCCCTGTCCCTCGGCAGGCAGCGGCGACTTCTCCAGTCGGAACGTTTCGACCATGGTGTCACTTCTTGACGAGTTTCGCGGCCTCGTCCAGATGGTGGAGCGGTTCCGCGGGGCTCAACTCCCAGTTCTTGGCCGCCTTCTCGATATCTTCCCAAATGATGTCTCCGGGCTTATGGCGGTCGTTCGGCATCTTGCACCCGCAGGTCAGGCACATGGTTCGTCCTGCGCCGGGGGAGGGGATGTTCGGATGTGAGTCCGCTCTTAGTTCTCGTTGGATGAACGAGCAATCTCCAGGCGGCGGGACAGGCGACGGCCCCGGAAGACAGACCCTGTATCCTCCGGCGCCTCGGCCTCGACCGCAGGGGATGAAGCTCCCCTTCGGACGCCCGGCGAGGGCCGATGGCTTCTACTCGGCGTCAATCGGAAACCGACGCCCGGCCGGCGTCCTCATCCGGTGTCGCCCTCCGTCTCCAGAGAACGCGGTGGCTCCACCAGCTGTCCACCGAGAAGCTCTGTTCGGAACGACCGACAAAGAGCGCAACGTACGCCGCGACGTAGAGCGGCATCGGGCCGACGTCCGTGCCCCCCGGGATGACGAACGTGCTCCCGAACTGACTGATGAGCAGCGCCATGGCGAACACGGACCCGACGACGCAGGCCAGGCGGGTCGTCGTACCGGTCAGGAACGCCGCGGCCAAGTAGAGGGTCACTCCCGCGATGAGCGCCGAGAAGAAAGTGGGGTGGGCCGCGACGAACTGTGGAAAACCGGTGCCCCCGAGGGACGTGGGGGCGTAGTCGGCCGCCGTCGCACTGAAGCCGCTGAAGAACCCGTTCGCCGGGTCGAAGATGAAGAGGAGATTCAGCGCCCAGACGAGTCCGATCCCGAGACGGAGCGCCACTATTCCTCGTCGAGCCTCCGATCTTGTGGTCGGTCGCTCGCTCGCAGAGCCCGCAGGTCGTCCTTCGGCGGGGCTTGGTCCGTCCATGGCTCTTCGGGCGAGCCCACCCCATCGGCAGCGTATCAACCGGTGTGGTATCGAAGTGTACAGACTCCCCCGGCGAGCGCTCCGGGGCCTGGGCCTGAATTGGCGCCTCCCCGGATTCATCCGCCAGAACGGAGGAGCCCGTTCGTGTGGTATTCAGGAACAACTCGAATTGGGGCCAAGGTTCTGCGGACCCCGGACCTCGCGATGGGGCGACGACGAACGCGGCGGTATGACCCTCCACGACGCGACAGTTGTGGCGGCCCCATCCGACAGCATCCCGAGCGTTCCGCGTTTCGTACGGAGATCCTGCGTGAAAACGTGAAGGTGGTCGCGGAGCTGCTACGGGATGGGGCCATCAGTCGCGCCCGTGGCGCGAAGAGCTCGAGGATCCGCCTGCTTCGTCGCGTAAGAGGCTCGGTCCGTCATCGGTCGTAGGGAGATGGCGTCACGAGGCTCCTGCCGGTCCTTTTGCACGACCTCGAATCGCCGGCGCTGCCGGGTCAGCATGCCAGCCCACACAGCGGCCCCATCGACCAGCGCACCCACGATCCCCCGGCCGATCATCCGGACCACCGAAGGCCGCGGGGGGAGGTACTGTCGGCAGAGGCGATAACCGACGTAGTAGCGGAGGAACATGATGCTCCACACCATGCCGGCGAGCGCGGCCCCGATAGGGAGCAGGGCCTCGAAGCCCAGGAGTAACGAGGCCCCGATCAGGCCCGTTGAAAGTAGGGCCGCCATCCACGCCGTGAGGGAGTATGCCAACACCGCCCGACGTGCCGGAGAGATGGGGAGGTGGACGAGGCCAGAGCGCAGGTTCCAGACCCACCGCCGACGCTGCTTGAGTTGGTCCTTGAGGTCGAGCGGCGACTCCTCATAGGCGAACCCCTTGAGCGGGTGGAAGATGTCCCCGTACGTCTCCCGCGTCCGGGCCTCGAAGAAGAAGTCCTCGCTGACGATCAGGTTGCGTCCCACGTCGTAGCCGACCCGGTCCTCGATGTCCGCGCGCACGACGTAGTGGGAACCGTGGAATCCGCCCAGAACGTTCCTCCGGCCGGTGATCGTGAGCATGTTGCGGAAGTCGTCGCTCGCCCGTGCGAAATCGGCGATCACGGTAGGCCGGTAGTCGTCGGCCTCCTGAGGGTAGAGGATGATGCCCATGCCCACGGCAGCGTGCGAGCCGTGGGCCCGCAGGAACTCGTCCAGCCCCAGGATCGTGTCCTCGCCCACCGCCGTCTCATCGTCGTGGTGGTACACCCACGTCTCCGCGAGATCGATGCCCCGGCGCCGGCGCTCCTCGACCGAGTAGTGGAGAGCGCGGCTCTTACGGAGCGACCCGCCCGGCGCCTGGTAGTCGACGGGCACGATCACGAGTTCGACCCCCGAGGCGCGAAGCGCGTCGAACACCGCCGGGTTCTCCCGGTAACCCGACCCCTCGATCACGATCCAGACCTGCGAGGTGTAGCAGACCTCTGGGTGCCGGGCCGTCCAGTACTGCACCGATTCCACGGTTCGTTGAACGGTCCGCCAGTTGACTCCCGTGGTCGTCACTTGGAAGTGCACGGCGGGGTCCGGGACGTCGGGCAGCTCCTCGCGCGGCCGAAGGAGCAGGCGCGAGGGTCGGAACCACGCCACGTACCCGAGCAGGGAAAGCAGGAGGAGTGGGACCGGGAGAAACCACACGACCGTCAGGTCGCGCTCCCACTGTCCCCCATGGCCCTGCATCAGCGGCGGGACGAGCAGGCCCGCGACGGTGCTGCACGCCAGGACCACGAGCACGGCGACGAGGCGAAATTGTCCTGCGTCCCGTATGACCGCGTTGTACCGCTCGGCGGTCAGGGTCCGAAAGTCGAAGTGAGTTCCCATTAGAAGTGCGTATGTATGCGTACTCTGACGGGTTAAAGCTGAGCCAAGTCGAATAGTGGTGGAATCGGCCCGCTGCGATTCGAAATCGGCCCCGGGGGATTCGACCATCGCGGAGCCGTTGGCGGGCAATCTTCCTTTCGTTAGCCCAAGACCATAGGCGAACCGTCCATCCGACGCGCGGGGAGAGACCGGACCTCGTAGTTCTCGAGAGTCCCTCGGGGCGCGGCCGAATCGCGTGCGATCGAGCCGGGGGCGGCTCGAACGAGAGCTGGCTTCCGACGGGCCCGAGGGAGTTGAATTCTTGAGGCACGGGTAGCTCACGTCGAGGTCACCCGGGCCCCGGAAGCAATTCGAAACCGGCCTGCCGGAAGTCGGTGTCGAACCCGAAGGCGCGACGGATCCCCAGCGCCTGCATGGTTACGAAGCTCAGACAGTCCGTCAGACTCCAACGTGTATCGGGGCGACCAAGCATCGTGTCCCACGCCGCCCAGAATCGATCGGGCGTCGTCCAGACCATCTGCACGTTTTCGCTCCCAGTCACGATGGTGCGGAAGTCGCCGACCAAGTGTGCGGGACCGCGCTCTCGAAGATAGGACACGGCTTCGTCCAAGACGTAGTTCGTAGTCACCGGGCGACCGTGGACCCCACCGACGAGCTCTTGCTGGAACGCGCGCGCACGTCGATGGAACCCGTCGCGTTGGTCGAGCAGCGGGATCCATGCCCTGGAATCGATGAATATCATCGCGACCGGCGGTAGAGGAGACGGTCGTGGTCTCGGGACCCCCAGGTGGTCTTGCCCGTCGCTCGGACGAGCGGGAAGGCATGGAACACCGGATCCTGGGGATTGACACGGTCCTGCAGAAGGTGGGCGCGAATCGCTTCGCGAGCCACCTCCTTCATGGACTTACCCTCCGCCGCAGCCCGCTGCCTCAGGAGCTGGTACTCCTCCTCGCCGACCGCAGTTTGCACAAGTTTCATGGTCCATGTTACATGTAATATGGTACATATCGGGACGGGAACAGTGGAACGGCGCGAGGCTGCGACGGGCCCGAGGGGATTCGAACCCCTGATCTTGCGGTTAAGAGCCGCCTGC
>JAKIVU010000011.1 GCA_022750375.1 Thermoplasmata archaeon | reverse complement strand
ATGTGCATCTTGCCCGCGACCATGTGGTGGAGCTTCTGGTAGTAGATCACGCCGACGAAGATCTCGGCCTCGAACCGCCGGCCGGTGAGGCCGTCGTAGAGGGTCTCGCGTCCCGAGGGGTGGAAACCGACCGCCTTGAGCCCCTCGCGCAGCGCCTCCTCTCGGGCACCGGAGAACGCAGTACCGTCGACCGTCTTTCCCTCGAGCGCGCCGACCTTGCCGCCCAACATCTCGAGGACGTGGGCGACCGTCATGCGCGACGGGATCGCGTGCGGGTTGATCAACAGGTCCGGAGTGACCCCGTCCCGCGTGAACGGAAGATTCTCCTGCGGCACGATGAGCCCGATGACGCCCTTCTGCCCGTGTCGGCTCGCGAACTTGTCGCCGAGCTCCGGCACCCGCTGATTGCGGACCTTGACCTTGACGAGCTTGGAGATGTTCTCGCCCTCCGTGAGGATCACGTTGTCGACCCAGCCCGACTCACCGAAACGAACGGTGACGCTCGTCTCGCGGCGCTTCTGCGGGGTCAACAGGTCGGTCTTCTCTTCGAGGAATCGGGGCGGGCTCGTCTTCCCGACGAGGACGTCGCCTTCCGTGACCTCGAGCTCGGGGAAGATCAGTCCGTCCTCGCCGAGGTTCCGGTAGGCCGTGTCGACGCGCGCGCCGGCGACGTCGGGGCGCGGGATCTCAAAGCGGTCTTCCTGGCCGCCCGGATACTTCCGCTCCTCTCCCCGGTACGTGCGGAAGAACGACGAGCGGCCGAGGCCGCGGTCGATCGCGCCCTTCGAGAAGACGAGCGCATCCTGCATGTTGTACCCCTCGTACGAGAGGACGGCGACGACGAAGTTCTGACCCGCCGGTCGCTCCGTGAAGTGCACGTAGCGCATCGTCTGGGTCTGCAACAGGGGCGCCTGGGGGTAGTGCAGGAGGTGTCCTCGCGTGTCGGGCCGGCGTCGGTAGTTGACCGACTCCACGCCGAGCGCCTGCTTCGCCATTCCCGAGCCCATCGTGTTCCGCGGTGCGGAGTTGTGCTCAGGGTAGGGGATGAGTCCCGTGCAGACGCCGAGGATCAGGTTCGGGTCGATCTCGAGATGCGTGTGGCGTTCGGTGATCAGGCTCACCGTCGGGAACTCGGTCTTGCAGTGCGCGCATTCGACCATCGCCTGGTCGCGCTTGTCGCCCATCGATACCCAGCGGACGTCCCCGCGGCTCAGGGCGCGCTCGCAGTTCGGGCAGCGGTCCGGTGAGACGAACGGCTCGACCGCGATGAACGAGTCCTCCTCTTCTTCCGCGTCGAGCCACTCGATCTTCCCTTCCCGTATCAGGTCGGTGAACGAGCGGGTGCCGCGCGCGAGCTCGTCGAGGTCGGTGCGCGTCGCGCGGGGGACGCCGTTCCGCACGACCACGAGCGGGCGGCGGAGGCGCCCGGCGTCGCAGTGAACGATGACCTCGTTCATCTCCGCATCGTAGCGAACGTTGATCTCGTAGGTCTTGTCCTCGAGCGTCGAAGAGAGCGTGCGGGTACGACGGCGCTCGCGAATGTCACGGACGAGGTCGAGCGGCTGCGAGTGCAATCCGATCAGGTTCCCGTTGACGTAGACCCGGGCGGCGCGCTTTCCCTTCGGGGCGGCGGCCTCCTGGAACACCTCGGGACCGATCTCGCGCGTGTTGTTGTCCCGGAGGATCAGCGTGACCTCCTCCTCGTCGGTCCCTTCCGAGACATCGACGCAGAGCGCGTAGTTCTTGACGAGTCCGCAGTTCTGACCCTCGGGGGTCTCGTTGGGGCAGAGACGGCCCCACTGCGTCGGGTGCAGGTCGCGGGCCTCGAAGTGCGGCTGGCTGCGCGTCAGCGGGCTCGTGACCCGGCGCAGGTGACTGATCGTGGACATGTGGCTCGTCCGGTCGAGCACCTGGCTAACCCCCGCGCGCCCGCCAACCCAGTTGCCGGTCGCGAGGGCGTGAACCAGTCGCTGCGTGAGGAGGTCCGGGCGGATCGCGCTCGCGATCCGAAGGTCCTTCTTCCGCGCGAACGAGCGTTCGAGCTGGTACTTCAGGTCCTTGAGCAGGAGGGAGAACGCCACGCGGAACAAGTCTTCCATCAGGTCGCCCGCGAGCTTGAGCCGCTTGTTCGCGTAGTGGTCCTTGTCGTCCTCGCCGCGCACCTTGAGGTGCAGCTCGAGAACCGTACGGGCCATCCGTGCGAGGTAGAGCGCCTTCTTCAGACGGTTCGCCTTCGTGTCCCCGAGGTGGGGGAGGAGCGACCGGTCGAGGATCCCGTCGACCTTGCGTTGACGGTACTCCTTGGCCTGGCCGGTGGCGAACTTCTTCTCAAGGAAGATCAGCGCGTCCTCGGTCGACAGCACGCCCTCGGGCGGGTAGAGCTTCTTCGAGACGCACTCCTCGAGGTTGACGTTGAGGAGGTGCTTCATCGTCTGGACGAACGAGTCGTCCAGCGGCAGCAGCTCTCCCAGGACCGCCTGGAAGATCTCTTCGTCGTTCTTCATCCCGAGCGCCTTCATCAGGATCACGAGCGGGATCTGGCCGCTCGCGGTCGGGACGGAGACCTGGAGAACGCCGTCCTTCTTCTTCTCGACGACGGTGAGCGACCGGTACCCGCCGCGCTGGCTGAACACCTTCGCGCTTTCGATCGGGGTGCCGTACCGCTCGTTGAACTCGGCGAAGATCCGGTTCGGCGCGAGGTCCTCGAGGCTGATGATGACCCGTTCGGTCCCGCCGATGATGGCGTAGCCTCCGGGGTCGAGCGGGTCTTCCCCGTACTCGACGAGCTTGGCCCGATACTCGTCGTCCGACAGGGCGACCTGCCCGTCGGCCTCGATGTTGGATTTGGAAAGGTTGCACTGGCGGCTCTTGACCATGATCGGCAGGTCGCCGATGTGGACCGTCTCGCTCGCCCGTTCTACGCCGTTCTCGACGACCGTGACGTCGAGGTAGATGGGCGCCTGGTAGGTGAGGTTCCGCAGTCGCGCCTCCATCGGCGTGAGCGTCGGCTTCGAGCCGACCGGCTCCTTGACGAACGGCTTGCCGATCCGGATGGTGGGTTCTGCCGAAGGGCTGACGTACCCGCGGGCATCCCGCCGGCGGCCGACGCGCACCTGGATCGAGCTCTTCGTCTTCTGGACGTCCAGCCGGACCATCCCGTGCTCGGTCGCGTCCTCGCTGACACGGGCCTCGTCGACGATCCGCTGCATCCGAGAGTTCGGGTTGTCCTCGGTCGGCAGGAAGTCGTTGAAGCTGGCGAGGTGATGGTTGACGATCGAACGCTCGCGGAAGAATGCGTCTACGATTTCGCGCATGGATTCGTCAGCTCCCCCCGATCGCGGGGACGATGAGGCGGTAGGCGACCGCGGTACCGGCCGTCGCGCTCGGACGATGGATGCGGACGAGACGTCCGGTGAAGTTCTCTCCGGCGTCGCGCCCCGCAACGAACTTCGGGTCGGTCTGAAGGCCGGGGTCCCCGACCAGGATCTTCGGGAGGCGTTCGGCGACCGTCTCGAGCGTTTCGAGCACCTGCTTCGTCTCCTCCTCGGTCAGGATCTCATGGCGAGGCAGCAAGTGGTGTGCGACGAACGGGCGCAGCGGTTTCGCTGGGGCTGCGCTCGCGGCGCGCTTCTTCGTTCGGCGGGCAGGACTCGGGGTCACGGTGTTCCTCCAGGAGCGGCACGGGCCCGGGGGGACGCTCGGAGCGACTCCGCGCGTCGCGCGGGGCGACTCGTTCGAACCCCCGACCAACTGGTTAAAAGCCAGATGCTCTTTGTAGGGTCGGCGGGCGCTCCGCGCGACCAACCTAGCTGAGCTACGGGCCCATTCCCGTTCCGACCCGGAGCGACGAGAGCAACGTATTTCAGGGTATCCCTGAGAGAGTTCACTGGATGCTCTCCAAGTTCGAGATGATCGACCAGATCGCGGTGCGGCCGTGCGTCGGGATGTTCGGGTCGTTCGCGAGGTCGTCGAGCACGTAGACCGCGCTCGCGATCCGAACGTCGAGCGCGACCCGCGGTTTGGAGAGCGCGTCGCGCGCCGACTGGGCTCCGCGGCGGATGTTGCGCGGCACCGAGGAATCGTCCGCGAGCTCGGCGAGCGATTCGACGACGCGCTGGACGGCGGGGACTTCGACGCCGACGGTCGCCTGCATCGGCGTGGCCGGGCTACTGCCGGAAGCGGCGGGAGGGGACGGCGTCATGCGTGGCGCGTCTCCCCGGCTTCCTTGTAGGCGGTCACGACGAGGAGCGTCTTCGTCTCCCGGATCCCGCGTACCGAGGGGAGGCGGTGCAGGACGAAGTCCTTCAGTTCGTCGTAATGCGGGAAGCGCACCTTGAGGAAGATATCCGTGTCGCCCGTCACGAGGAAGACGTCCTCGACCTCGGTGAACCGCGCGACCTCGCTCGCAACGGTGTCGGCTTCGGCGGTCTCCACCTTGAGCGCAATGAGGGCGACCACGTGGTCGTCCCCCCATACCTTCGTGAACGCGCTCTCGACGGCGCGACTGACCGGCGGCTTGGACGATGTGGATTTTTCCGTACTGATCCCCCCTCGATGCGGTACCCTTACCCTTGACTGCGAATGCCCCGTGCGCGTCCCGTTCTACGCCACCGGGGCGGACTCGAACTCCTCTTGGAGGTCGTTGATGACCTGATCGATCACAGACCCTGCCGACGGGCTCCGATACTCTCGGACGCCGCCGGCTTCGCTCGACACGCGGGCGACCAATTCGGCCGGTCCGCGGAGGAACTCGACGCTACAGATGAACTCCTCCATGATGGCTCGGCCCCCACCGCGCCGACCGCCCGAAAAAGTCCCCCTATAAATGATTAACTAAACAACTGTAAAATCCTCCCTCCGGGCCAGCGTGGGTGCCCCGCCGCGCTGCTCCCGGGACAAGCGACTTTTACTTTCCCTGGCTCGCCACGGGCTCAGAGTTATCTGTTAGTTTTGGTCACGAACGACGAGGCAGGAAAACGTGGACCGTTCCTCCGGTTCGGTGCGGATCGAGGTGCGTGTCGAGCTAAAGCCGGGGGTCCTCGACGCGGAAGGGGAGAACGTCGAAAAGTCCCTGGGTCTGCTCGGGATCGTGGGCGTCCGGCACGTGACCACGGCCCGAATCTACGACCTGGAGTTCGTCGACGCTACCCCCGCCGAAGCCCGCCGACGCGCCGAGGAGGCCGCCGACCGCCTCCTGGCGAACCCGGTAATCCACCGGGTCACGATCCGCTCCCGTTCCGGTTAGACGCATGACCGCTTCCCGAGCGACCCGTTCGCCCGTCTGGGCGGCCGGCGTCACGTCGGTGCCGTTCCGCAACGTGTCGCTGCCTACGCTCGAACGAACCTCACTCGATCGAGGCCTCGGGTTCGACGCGCGCGAGTTGGGGAGGATCCGCGCCTATTTCCGTCGCGAGCGCCGGGACCCGACCGACGTCGAGCTCGCCGGATTGGCGCAGAGCTGGAGCGAACACTGCAGTTACAAGAGCTCCCGGCCGTTTCTGCGCAAGGCGTTCTCGAGCCTTCGTCCGTCGAACCGAGTCCTCGGGACGGGCGATGCGGGCGTGATGAAATTCGAGCCCGGCTACGCCTACGCGCTCCGGATCGAGTCCCACAACCATCCGTCCGCGGTGGAACCGTACGGGGGCGCCGCGACCGGCATCGGCGGCATCCTGCGCGACGTCCTCGCGGTCGGGGCGAAACCGATCGCGCTCACCGACCCGTTGTTCTTCGGGCCGCTCGACCTCCCAGCGAACCAGCTGCCGAAGGGAACGAAGAGCCCTCGCTACCTCGCCACCGGAGTGATCGCGGGAATCCGGGATTACGGGAACCGGGTCGGGGTGCCGACGGTCTCGGGGGGGATCTACTTCGACCCGGCGTACGTCGTCAATCCCCTCGTGAATGTCGGCTGCGTGGGATTCTTGCCCACGGCGCGCTTGCGTCCGAACCGCGCCCGCGCGGTCGGGGACCGGCTCGTGCTCGTCGGAGGTCTCACCGGCCGGGACGGCATCGGGGGCGTCGCGTTCGCCTCGAAGGAGCTCACGGACCGTAGCGAATCCGAATCGCGGGGGGCGGTCCAGCTCGGCAACCCGATCATGAAGGAACCGCTGATGCACGCCTGTGTCGAGGCGTTCGACCGCGGGCTCGTCCAGGGGTTGAAAGACCTCGGCGGGGGTGGGATCGCTTCCGCCGCAGGGGAACTCGCGCACGCCGGAGGGTTCGGCATGCGACTCGACCTCGCCGTGGTCCCGATGCGCGAGGAGGGACTTAGTCCGTGGGAGGTCTGGGTCTCCGAGTCGCAGGAGCGGATGGTGCTCGACGTGCGACCCCGGGACCTCGCGACGTTGACGGAGATCTTCCGTCGTTACGACGTCCCGGTCACGGATCTCGGAGAGGTGACGGCCCCTCCGTTCGAGACGATCGAGTGGAACGGGATGCCCGCGGCGCGGCTTCGGCTCGGTTTCCGGGTCGCCCCGACGCCGCTGCATCGCCCGACCCGTACCCGTCGCCGCCCGTCCCACCCGACTCCACGGGTGCCGTCGGACAACGTGGCCGGCCTCGTCAACGAAATGGTGCTCGCCCCCGATTCGGTCTCGCGGGAACCGGTCATCCGCCTCTACGACCACGAAGTCCAGGGACGAACCGTCGTGAAGCCGCTGCACGGTCGGATGGCCTCACCGTCCCACGGCGACTCCGCGGTGATCCAGCCGCGACCCGAGAGCCGTCGGGGACTCGCCATCGCGACCGCCGCCCAACCGTGGGCGTGCCGAGAGGAGCCGCGAGGGGGCGCGACGTGGGTCGTCGAGGAGGCCGCACGAAACCTCTACGCCGTGGGGGCGCGGCCGGACGCGTTCACGAACTGTCTGAACTTCGGCAATCCGGAGGATCCCGAGGTCCTCGCGGATTTCGCGGCGGTCACCCAGGGTCTCGCCGACGGGGCGCGAGCACTCGGATTCGCGGTGCCCTCGGGCAACGTGAGCTTCTACAACGGCGGGCTGGGCTCCGGGATCCCGCCGACACCGGTCCTGATGGCCACGGGGATCGTGAGAGACCTCCAGTTCGCCTCCACTTCCGACCTGAAGACCGAGGGGGACGCCCTCTATCTTCTGGGCGCGTCGTGGCCGGACCTGGGGGGGTCACTATGGGCTCGCCGGCGTTCGCTGACGGGACTCTCGCTGCCTCGCTCCAATCCGACCGGGTTACGACGGCTCGGGGAGCGACTCCTCGACGCGATGGAGAAAGGCACGGTGGCCGCGGCCCACGACGTCTCCGATGGAGGACTCGCCGTCACGCTCCCAGAGATGGCGTTCGGCGGTCGGCTCGGGTTCGATGTCGACCTCGCGTTGGTCGGCTTGGACACCGCGGGAACCGCCCTCGTCGCCGAGGGCGGCTCTCGGTTCGTTGTCGAGGTGCCTCGCTCGCAGGAGACGCGGTTCCATCGCCTGCTGGGCCGACTCCCGCACGTTCGGATCGGCGCGGTCACCAACGACGGCGGCTCGTTCCGGTGGGGAACGACATCCCTCGCACGCATCGACCTCCGGACTCTCTACGACCAGTGGCGCGGCGGGTTGGGGCTCCCATAGAGGAAACGGATGACGGTCACCGCGCTCGTTTCGGGTGGAAAAGACTCGGTCTACTCTGCGTACCTCGCCGACACTCAGGGACGGACCGTCGATGAACTGGTCGTCCTCCGTCCTGAAGACCCCGAGTCGATGATGTTTCACACGCCGAACCTTTCGTTGGTCGCCTTGCAGGCCGAAGCGTGGGGGAAGTCGTACCGCTCCGTGGAGGTCGAGGGGCGGGACGAGACGTCGGAGCTCGCCGGCCTCGAGCGCGCGCTCTCGGGCGGTGCGGGGTGGGTAGTCGCAGGAGCGATCCAGTCGTCGTATCAGTGGTCGCGATTGCTCTCGGTCGCCGCCCGCGTCGGTCGGCCGGTCTACACACCCCTCTGGCGCAAGGAGCCCGGGCGCGTCGTCCGGGAAGAGATCGCCGCGGGGCTCGACATTCGGCTCGTTCATCTGGCGGCCGAGTCGTTCGGACCGGAACTCCTCGGGCGGCGCCTCGACTCCGACCTGCTGTCCGAGCTCGAACGACGGAGCGCGACGGTCCGCCGGACGAACGTCGCGGGCGAAGGCGGGGAGTACGAGACCCTGGTGGTCGACGCCCCGTTCTTCCGCTCTCGGATCGAGCTCGACGAGGTCGAGCGCGTGGTCGGGCCGTCGTCGAGTCGCCTCGTGGTCCGCTCAGCGAAGCTCGTTCCAAAACCGATCGCAGGCAAGGGGGTCGCGGGATGAGCCCACGGTCGAATCGTCCTCGTCGTGCCTCGAAGAAGCCCGGGAAGGCGTTCCGGGCGCTCGGCGATCTTCGCGCCGTGCCACAGGTTCGTTGGCTCACCCAGCTGACCGGCGCGAGCCGATCCGAGGTGGAGGAGACGCTGGCGGAGGTCGACGACCTCGTAGAGGTCGAGCGAGAGATTCGGGAGGCACATCTCTCCGCCGGCCGCCCCGGCTACGCTCAGATCCGTGCCCCGTTCGAGCTGTACGCCCTCGTTCGCCTCCGTCGACCCGATCACGTGGTCGAGGCGGGCGTCAGCAGCGGGGTCTCCTCGGCCCACTTCCTTCTCGCGCTCGCGCGAAATCGTCACGGACGGCTCCACTCCGTCGATTGGCCCACGTTCCAGCGCGGCCCGATGCTCGGACCCGAGGAGTCCCCGGTGTCGGTCCCCCCGTGTCGGTCCAGCGGCTGGGCGATCCCTGACCGGCTCAAGGCCGGTTGGGACCTGCGCATCGGCCGCAGTCAGGAGCTTCTCCCGATGCTCGTGGACGAACTCCCCTCGGTCGACGTCTTTCTGCACGACGATCTCCACACGCCGGCCCACCTCACGTTCGAGCTCACCACCATCCAGCCCAAGCTCACGCCGGGCGCGGTCGTGCTGGCCGACAACACGATTTGGACCGGGGCGTCGTTCCCTCGCTTTGCGAAACGCCTCGGCGTGCCGTGGTTCCCGCGGGGCCGGACCGATCTCGTCGGGCTTCGGGCGCCGGACCGGGCGCCCGCGGTGACGCCTCGCCGAGCCCGCGCCCGCCCGTAGCGCCCCCGGACTTATCCGCGACGACGCTTCTCTCTCCGCGATGTCCGCGGGTCGGGCGACCTCCGCTCCGTCCGGGTCGCGGGTCGCACGCGCTGCGTCCGAAGACCCCGTGGTGGAGCGGCAACGCCGTTGGGAGGCCGAGGTCGCGAACCCGGCGCTCGCCAAGGGTCCGGAGCGGAAGGAACGGTTCGCGACGCTCGGCGGGATCCCTGTCGACCGGCTCTACACTCCCCGCTCTCCTCACTCCGGGCCGGAGGGGATCGGCTACCCCGGCCAGCCGCCGTTCACCCGCGGGATCCATCCGACGGGATACCGCGGCCGGGTCTGGTCGATGCGGATGTTCTCCGGATTCGGCTCGCCCGAGGACACGAACCGCCGCTTTCACTACCTCTTGAAGCACGGGGAGTCTGGCCTCTCCATCGCGTTCGACGACCCGACGCTCTACGGCATCGATGCCGACGACCCGGAGTCGCTCGGCGAGGTCGGGAAGTGCGGCGTCAACGTCGGCTCCCTCGCCGACATGCGACGCCTCTTGCACGGCATCCCGCTCGCCGAGGTCACGACGAGCATGACGATCAACGGCCCCGCGAACATCGTCTGGGGAATGTATCTCCTCGCGGGCGAGGCGTCCGGAATCTCCCCGGACCGGCTCGGGGGAACGACCCAGAACGACATTCTCAAGGAGTACATCGCCCAGAAGGAGTTCCTCTACCCGCCGCGGCCGGCCCTGCGGCTCGTCACGGACACGATCGAGTACGCCACCCGCCACACCCCGCGGTGGAACCCGGTATCGATCTCGGGCTATCACATCCGGGAGGCCGGCTCGACCGCGGTGCAGGAGCTCGCGTTCACGCTCGCGGACGGGCGGGCGTACGTCGGGGAAGCGATCCGGCGGGGGCTCGACGTCGACGAGTTCGCCCCCCGCCTCTCGTTCTTCTTCAACTCGCACAACGACTTCTTCGAGGAGATCGGGAAGTTCCGGGCGGCCCGGCGCCTGTGGGCGCGGGTGATGCGCGACGAGTTCCACGCCACGAAAGAACGTTCGATGTGGCTGCGGTTCCACACCCAAACGGCCGGTTGCTCCTGCACCGCGCAGCAACCCGAGCTGAACATCGTCCGGACGACGGTCCAGGCGCTCGCAGGGGTCCTCGGAGGAACGCAATCGCTGCACACGAACTCCTACGACGAGGCCCTCCAGCTTCCGAGCGAGGACGCGGTACGGATCGCCCTCCGCACGCAGCAGATCCTCGCCTCCGAGTCGGGCGTGACGGAGTCGGTCGACCCGTTCGCGGGCAGCTACTACGTCGAGTGGCTGACCGACACGATGGAGGAGGAGGCGCAGAAATATTTCGACCGGATCGACGCGCTCGGTGGCGTCGTCCCGGCGATCGAGCGCGGATTCTTCCAGCGCGAGATCCAGGAGGCGTCGTTCCGCTACCAGCGCTCCGTGGAATCGGGCGCGGAGAAGGTCGTCGGCGTGAACGCCTACACCGTCGATGCGCCGATCAAGGTCCCGCGGCTCAAGATCACGGAAGAGGCGCGTCGTCGCCAGTCCGCCCGGCTCCGCACGTTGCGCGCTCGACGGAATCGGTCGCGGTACGAAGCCGCGCTCGACCGGCTGAGGACGGTCGCGGGGACGGACGACGAGAACACCATGCCCGCGGTGCTCGACGCGCTCCGGGCGGACGCGACGCTCGGCGAGATCGTCCGCGCCTTCCAGGACGTGTACGGCAGCTATCGGGAACGGTCGACGTACTGAGCCCGCGCGGCCCGCTTCGGTGACGCTTATGCCCGATACTCCCTCCGGAAAACGACGGGCCGTGCGCCATGAGAAGTACCGCACCGCGCTGGATGCGCTGTATCGTCGCCGACGCTTCGGCATCCGGCCCGGGCTCGACGTGATGTCGGCGCTCCTCGCCGCCCTCGGGCACCCCGAGCAGCGGTTCCCGGCGCTCCACGTGACCGGCAGCAAGGGGAAGGGCTCGGTGGCCACGATGGCCCAGACGATCCTGACCGCGCACGGCCTCCGCACCGGACTCTATACGTCGCCCCACCTCGAGAGCTACCGGGAGCGGATGCGGGTCGACGGGGCGACCATCGGCACGGACGAGGTCGTGCGAGGGCTCGACCGGGTCGAACGCGCCGCCGAGACGCTCGAGGCGGCCGGCGCGATCGACCGCAGCCCGACGTTCTTCGAAGCGACGACCGCGCTCGCGTTCGATTGGTTCGCCCGGTCGGCGGTCCAGGCCGCGGTGGTCGAGGTCGGGATCGGGGGACGGCTCGATGCGACGAACGTCCTGGACGCCAAGGTCGGGGTCGTTACGACGATCGAACTCGAACACACGGAGCTCCTCGGCGACACCCTCGCCGCGATCGCGCACGAGAAATCCGGGATCCTCCACCCGGGGATGACCGGGGTGATCGGCGAACTCCCGCCCGAGGCGCGGGCCGTCGTCGACTCCGAGGCGAAGCAGCGCGGAGTACGGTTGTGGCATCTGGGCGGCGAGGTCGCGGTCGACGCTCGCGACCTCTCCGCGGAGGGTCAGCAGTTCGACGTCCACCTCCCCGGTCGAACCATCGAGGGGATCTTTCTGCCGCTCTACGGGCGCTTTCAGCCGGGGAATGCCGCGCTCGCGGTCGCCGCCGTCGCGCGGTTCCGCGAGGCGACCGGAACGCGGCTCGAGGAATCGCTCGTACGCACCGCCCTCTCGGGAGTCGTGTGGCCCGGACGGCTCGAGCGCGTGGCCCGTCGACCCGAACTGTACTACGACGTCGCGCACACGCCCGAAAGCGCTCGTCTGGTCGCCCAGAGCCTCGGAGAACTGTTCCCGCTCGCCGACCCGGACGAGAGCGTGGTCGTCTTTGGCTCGTTGCAGGGGAAGAACGTACCGCGTATCCTCGACGCGCTCGCGCCACTCGCCCGGACCCTCGTGCTGGTGCCGGTCCGTTCGGAGCGCGGCGCTCCGGTCGCCGAGCTGCGGGCCCAGGCGGTGGGGCGGTTTCCTCGGATCGTCCTCGCACGGTCCGCGAGCGAGGGGGTGCGACTCGGTCGGGCCGCCACCGGCACCGACGGATTCACGCTCGTGGTCGGGAGCGACTACCTGGTGGGCGAGCTGCTCCGGGAGGCGCACGGCGGGAACGACGAGCCGGACCTCTCCGACCCCGGACAGGAGCCTCGACGTGCCGGGCTGACTCCCCCACCGGCGACGGCCTCGGGCCGGAGGCGGTCCGTCCGATGACGTCGCGCGGGCCGTACGACTGGGTGGCGGTCCTCGACGGACTCTCGGGGTTCTACCACACGGGCGACTGGCGGGTCCCGTACCTCCGGGACCACGCCGAGAACCCGTTCCAGGTGCTGATCGGAACGATCCTGTCCCAGCGCACCCGCGATGCCGCCACCGCGGCCGCGAGCGCGCGATTGTTCGCGCGCTACCCCGACGCGCCCTCCCTCGCACGGGCGCGGACGGAGGCGATCGAGCCGTTGATCCACGAAACCGGGTTCTACCACACCAAGGCACGGCTGATCCGGGCGTGCGCCGGCGAGCTCCTCGCCCGCTACTCTGGGCAGGTGCCCCGCACGTTGGAGGAGCTCATGTCGCTCCCGGGGGTCGGCCCAAAGACCGCCAACTGCGTGCTGGTGTTCGGGTACGACATCCCGGGGATCCCCGTCGACACCCACGTCCATCGCATTTCGAATCGACTCGGGGTGGTGCGCACGAAAACTCCCGAGGAGACCGAGGCCCGACTCCGCCTCGTGCTCCCCCGCGAGTACTGGATCCCGCTCAACCCGCTCCTCGTCCAGCACGGGCAGAACCTCTGTCGACCGCACCGTCCCCGCTGTCCGGACTGTCCGATACGGGAGCGGTGCGCGACGGGGCGAGCGCTCCGTTCCGGGAGGGATCCTCCGCGAGCGGAGGACCGGATCCCGGCCCGGGCCCCGTCGCGGGCAGGGCGACGAGCACGACCAGCGTCACGACCATCGCGACCGCCAGGAACTCCCAGGCGACCCCGTACGACTGCACCGAAACGACCCAACCGAAGAGGAACGACACGACCGCCCCGCCGCTCAGCTGGATCGAGTTGAACAGCCCGATCGCGAGCGGGATCTGGTCGGACGGGACCTTCGTCCAGAAGTGGGGAAGGACGTACATCACGGCGTAGATGAACCCGTACGAGAACGAGAACACGATGCCGATGAGGACCGCGGTGACGAGCCCGGCCCATGGGACCAGGGCGAGGACCCCGGCCGCGACGAGCGTCGCGGCCACGAACTGCGTTCGGTGATTCCGATACCGTTCGGCGACCGACCCTCCGACGGGCCCCCCGAACGTGCTCGGGAAGACGAACATCATTCCGACGACCCCCGCCAGCAGGATCGACCACCCCCGGACCGTCTCCCCGAACGGAACGATGAACTGGCCGGTCGCGAACGCCGCTCCCTCCACGCCGACGAAGGCGAAGCCGATGATCCACACGCCCGGGAACCGGAGCGCGACCGGCCACGACCAGGGGGCGGTGGAGCGGGGGGCGGGCCTCCCCGCTTCCCGCGGGATCGCGACCAACGCGGCGAGCGCGAGGATACCGAGGAGCGCCCCGCCGACGAGCAACGACCCCCGCCATCCGATCATCGGGACGAGGAACGAGCTCCCGACGATCCCGAGCGCCGCCCCCGCGCTGAACGCCGAGCTGAACGTCCCGACGGGCAGTCCCTTCCGGCCCGCGGGATAGAGGCTCGCCACCAGCCCGATCGCGGGCGAGAAGAACAACGCCGCGCCGAATCCGGCGCCGAGCCGGAGGAGAAGGAGCGCATCGAACGACGGGGCGACCGCGCTCGCCGCGGCGGTGGCGGCGAGCAGGGCGACACCGGCGACGGAGACCGCGCGGGCCCCGAAACGCAACGCAAGGAATCCCGCCGGCACCTGCAATAGGCCGGCACCCACCAGGAACATCGCGACGAGGAGGCCCAACTGGGCTGGCCCGACGGAGAACGTGCTCCCGATCGCCGTCAACGCCGGCCCGGTATCGAACCAGTTGTAGGCGTATCCGATCCGGAGTGCGATCAAGACCCAGGTCGCGCGGGAGACGGCCCCCGGTCCGATCGGTGTCGGTTCGGTCTCCAGATTTTCCAGCCTGACCGCCCCGCTGCGACGCGCCCGGCCCGCCGGCCGCGCCCGCGACCCCCAAAATCTCCATAACCGTTTAAGGACCGGGGGACCTCGGCCCGCCCGTCATGGATTCTGCCGAATACGACCTCCCGTTCTTCCACCGCGCAGGATTCCACCGGAAAGCCTGCGTCGTATGCGGCTCCGCGTTCTGGAGCCTCGGGGACTACGACCGGTGCCAGGAGGCACCGTGTCGCGACTACGGATTCCTGGGGCACCCCGGCTTCGCCCGACCGTACGAGCCGCGACCGATGCGGGAGGCGTTCCTGCAGTATTTCGAGCATCGGGGACACACCCGCCTCCGCCGCTACCCGGTCGTCGCTCGATGGAGGAACGACGTCTTCTTCACGCAGGCGTCGATCTACGATTTTCAACCGTGGGTGACGAGCGGCGCGATCCCTCCGCCCGCGAACCCGCTCGCGATCAGCCAGCCCGTCCTTCGCTTCATCGACCTCGAGGAGGTCGGCCGGAGCGGCCGACACTTCACCCTCTTCGAGATGATGGCGCATCACGCCTTCAACCGCCCCGACCACGAGGTCTACTTCAAGGACCGCACGGTCGAGCTGTGCCACGGGCTCCTGACGGAGGAGCTCGGCGCCGACCCGAAGGCGATCACCTACAAGGAGGAGGTCTGGGAAGGCGGCGGCAACCTCGGTCCGTCGTTGAGCGTCGGGCTGCTCGGGCTCGAGGTGAGCACCCTCGTTTTCATGGAGTACGTTCGGGACGGCACGTCGATGCGGCCGATGCCGCTCACGGTGGTCGATACCGGTTACGGCCTCGAACGATTCGTCTGGATGAGCCAGGGAACCAACACCGCGTATGAGGCCGTCTTTGGCCGGGAGTACGAGGAGCTGCGACGCACCTTCCCGGCGAAGGAGGCGGCGATCCTGATCGACCACGCCCGCGCGCTCAACTTCCTGCTCACGGACGGAGTCGTGCCCTCCAACAGCAAGGAAGGCTACTTCGCGCGCCTCTTGCTCCGCCGGTCGATCCGGATCCTCCAGCGTACGCCGGAGGCGCCCGACCTCCTCGCGATCCTCGACCGTTCCGCGCGAGAGCTCGCCACCGACTACCCCGAGATCGGGGCCCACCGGGACGACCTCCATCGCGTCGTCACGGCCGAGGTCGAGCGGTTCGCGGAATCGATCGACCGCGCCCGCGCGACGATCCGTCGCTACGACGAGAAGGTTCGCTCGACCGGTGCCCGGGTCACCGAAGAGGACCTCATCCAATGGTACGATTCGCTGGGCATCCCCCCCGACCTCGCGATCGAGGAGGTGAAGGATCCTCCGCCGATCCCCGACGACTTCTACGCTCGCGTCGCGACGCGCCACGAGAACGAGCAGCCCACGACCGACTACGCGGAGTCCGTCGAGGGGCTTCCCGAGGTTCCGGAACCGACCCCCCCGACGGAAGTCCTGTACTATCTCGACCCGTACACGCTCGCCTTCGACGCACACGTCGTCTGGTCCGCGGGGGCGTTCGTGGCGCTCGACCGAACCTACTTCTACCCTACCGGCGGCGGACAGGTGACGGACCATGGGCACTTGGGAGACCTCGAGGTGGTCGACGTCGCCCGGCGGGGTCCCTGGGTCCTCCACCGGCTGGAGCGGCCCTCTCCGTTCCGGGTCGGCGACCGGGTGCACGGGCGCATCGACCGGCCCCGCCGGGTCCAGCTGATGCAGCACCACACGGCGACCCACCTGCTCAACGGGGCGCTCCGGGAGGTGCTCGGTCCGCACGTCTGGCAGACCGGGGCGTACAAGGGCACCGAATCCGCGCGGATCGACATTACGCATTACAAGGCGCTCTCCCGCGAGGAGCTACGGAAGGTCGAACGCCGCGTCAACGAGGTCGTGCGCGAGGACCGGCCGGTCAAGAGCTACTTCGAGGCGCGGAATGAGGCGGAGCGACGATTCGGATTCACGCTCTACCAGGGCGGCGCGGTCCCCGGTCGGGAGCTTCGGATCGTGGAGATCGAGGGCATCGACGTCGAAGCCTGTGGCGGCACGCACTGCACCCACACGAGCGAGGTCGGGGCCATCGCGCTGCTCGACGTCGACCGCATCCAGGACGGGGTCGTCCGGCTCACGTACGCGAGCGGGGAACGAGCGCTCGACCTCCGGGACGAGCACGAGGAGATCCTGAAGGAGGCCGCGCGGCGGCTCGGCGTGCCCGTGCCGCAGCTCCCGGACGGCATCGACCGTCTGCTCGGCGAGATCGAGGAGTCCCGCAAGCTCGCGCGCGAGCGACGCAAGGAGGACCTCGGAGTCACCTCCGCCCGGCTCCTCGCCGACCCGTCCGTCGCACAAACGGTCGGGGCGACCACGATCGTCGCGGGCCAGGTCGACCTCTCCCGGGCGGACCTCATGGAACTCTCCCGCCTCCTCACGAAGGAGAAGGGGCGGGTCGCGATCCTCGCGAGCCAGCAGGAAGGGCGGGGGACGCTGTTCGTCGGGTCGACGTCGCCCGGAGTCGCCGCGAACGAGGTCGTCCGGGTCGCCTCGACCTCCTTCGGGGGAAAGGGTGGGGGGAATCCGGCGGCGGCGACGGCCGTCGGAGAGCCCGGGGCCCCGCTCGCGGACGCGCTGCGCACGGCGGTGGAAGAGGCCCGCCGAATGGCCCAGAGCTGAGCGGTTCCGGCCCCCGGTCCTAGCGAAAAGTCGAGAGCAAAGCTTTACTTTCTAATCGCGTCCATGAAGACATCACGGCACGGAACGGACCGACCACGACCACGACTCCCCGCGCCGAATCTCCACCACACAAAACCATGACGGCGAACGAGGGAAGCACGGTCGGCGGAGTTCCTCCGGAAGTCATCGCCTTCCTCAGTGGCAAGGGGGGCCGCTCGCTCATCGTGAAGGGGGGCGCCGGTTCCGGCAAGACCACGTTCGGGCTCGAGATCCTCGAGCGCGTCGGCCAGCCGAGCCGCTCCTACTACCTTTCCACCCGCGTCGGCGACGAGGCGTTGTACCGGCAGTTCCCGTGGCTCAAGTCGACCGAGATGCGCACCCGCGTCCTCGACGCCGCCAAACTGTTCCTCGACGCGATCCAGGCGACCGGCAAGAGCCGGGAGCCCGAGCTCCCGGAAGCGGAACAACGCAAGGTCCGCGCGGGCAAGGAGATCCTCGGCAGCTTCGGCCAGGAACGCGGCCCGCCGACCCGCGTCGACCGGGCCCACCTGCAGGCGCTCCTGAAGCGCAGCCCGATGCCCGAGGTCGAGAACGTCTACAACCGCATCGAGAAGGCGCTGCCGGAGAAGTCGCTGCTCGTCATCGATTCGCTCGAGGGTGTGACCCACAAGTACGGACTCGAAATGGAAGAGTTCGTCATGGCGCTCCAGAAGGACCTCGTCGAGGGTTCGAGCACCGACGTCGTCATGATCCTCGAGAAGCCCGAGGCGGGCGGCATCGAATATCTCGTCGACGGTCTGATCTCGATCCAGCGCGAGGAGCTCGATGAGCGCCGCGTCCGCCACCTCCGTCTCGAGAAGTTGCGCGCGACGAACATCGGGCGTGCCCGGTACGCCGTCACGCTCGACGGCGGGCGCTTCGAGGCCCTCGGGATCATGACGACCCCCACCGCGGGGGCGCCCTCCGGAACGTGGAAGCCGCTCCCCGATCCGGAGCGGTACTACTCGACGGGGATCCCCGATTTCGACCGACTTCTCGGCGGTGGGTTCCGCCGGGGAAGCTTCAACGCCTTCGAGGTCGACGTCAACGTCGGCATCGACGACTACTACATGCTGTTCACTCCGACGTTCCTCAACTTCCTCGCCCAGGGCCGCGGGATCATCGCGGTCCTCGCCGCCGGCGAGTCCCCGGAGAAGCTCCGGGAGACCCTCGTGCGCCACGTCCCGACGAACCAGTTCGACACCCGCGTCCGTATCCCGGACTACACCGCGAACGAGACCGAGGACCCGTACATCCTGCCGATGGCACGGTTCGGGCGTGACGAGGCGATGCGAGCGATGGTCACCGCGGAGAAGGCGGTCGCCGGCCCCGACCGAAAGCCGTTCATCGAGTACACCGCGTTCGACACGTTCGAGAGCCTGATGGGCGACCAGGTCGCCATCCGGATGTACTTCCAGGGCGTCTCCCGGACGAAGCATGTCGGGAATCTCGGGATCGGCCTCCTGAAGCCGGGGCTCCTCGTCTCGAGCGAGATCCTGAACATGATGGACACGTACTTCCGGATCATCAACATCGACAACGCGCCGTGCATCTACGGGATCCGGCCGCGGACGACGATCTATGCGATCAGCCCGGACCCCGAGAAGGGTGCTCCGCACGCGACGCTGACGCCGATCGTGTAACCCCCTACCGGGGGTATCCGAGCGCCACGACCCCGACCGCGTAGAGCGCGACCGCCGGCACCAGCGTCATCACGAGGTCGTCGTCGATCCACCAGACCTTCGGTCGCTCCACCGCGACGGCGACCGCTCCGGCCAGGAGCGCGAGTCCGATGGACGGGAGCGGAGGCCAGTCTCCGAGCGCGGCGAGGCCGAAGAACGCGAGGCCCGAGTAGACCGCGAACGGGCCGACGGCGTCGACGGACCGGTACCGCGGGTCCCGCCGCAGCTCGCCGGCGAGCGGGTCCACGACCGCCGTACCGAGCACCACGGCGCACGCGACCGGCAGCGGGAAGAGCAGGATCGCCACGACGATCGCGGCGCCGAAGATCGCGAAGCTTCCGACCCGCCCCTCCTCGTAGGCGCGGATCGTCGGCAGTTCGAGACCGATCGCGTGTCGGAGCCCCTCCACCACGAGCACGGCGGCGAGCGCGGCCAGGAGGACGTACTCCTTCGGGGCGATGACGAAGAAGTCGGTCGGGAGCGCATAGTAGACCAGGGCGATCGCGCCGAGCACGTGGAGCGCGCGTCGCCAGACCCGGTCGCCGAGGTCGAAATCGCCGCCGAGACGTTCGCCGAGCCAACGCCGGAACTTCCCGCCTCGGTGGAGCCGATACCCCATGCGGCGCGGGCAAGCGGCCAAACTATTTGTCTCACCGTCGCTCGGCGAGGTCGTGAAGGTCACGGTCCTGGTCGGGAGCAAATCCGACCTCGAGGTCGCGGAGAAGGTCCGGACGCGCCTCACTGAGTTCGGGGTGGAGTGCGAGGTCCACGTGGCCTCCGCCCACCGCAACCCCGACAAGGTCGACCGGCTCGTGCGCGACCCCGCCACCGACGTCTTCATCGCGATGGCCGGGCTCTCCGCCGCCCTGCCCGGGGTCGTGGCGGCTCGTACGTTGAAGCCGGTGATCGGGGTGCCGCTGCACCGCGGGCTCGGGCTGGACAGCCTGCTCTCGGTCGTTCAGATGCCGCCCGGGATCCCGGTCGCGGCCGTCGGCCTCGACGCGGCCGAGAACGCGGCGCTCCTCGCGACCGCGATCCTCGCCCTGAAGTTTCCAGAACTCGTCGCGGCCCTCGAGAAGTACCGCGCCAAGTGGCGAGAGGAACCGCCCGCGGCCCCCGGGAGCTCCACGTGAACGACCCGGCGGCCTTCGTGACCGAGGCCGTCCGTCGTATCCAGGAGCAGGTGCCGGGGAAGACGATCATCGCCGCCTCGGGCGGGATCGACTCCACGACGGCCGCGCTGCTGGTGGAGCGGGCGCTCGGGGAACGGGCGCGGGCGATCTTCGTCGACACGGGGCTCCTGCGCGCGGGCGAGGTCGAACTGGTCCGCGAGTTCTTCCGGACGAGCGGGCTCCGATTCGACGTGGTGCCCGCCGCGGACCAGTTCTTTCGCGCGCTCGACGGCGTCACGGAGCCCGAGGAGAAACGACGTCGGATCGGCGAGACGTTCATCCGTCTCTTCGAGTCCGAGGCGGACCGGTTCGGCACCGACCGGCTCGTTCAGGGAACGATCGCTCCCGACTGGATCGAGAGCGGTGGGGCGCTCCGCGACACGATCAAGACCCATCACAACGTCGGTGGGGTTCCCAAGGACAGCCGCCTCGTGCTCGTCGAACCGTTGCGGGACCTGTACAAGGACGAAGTGCGGCAGCTCGCGCATCACCTGGGGATCCCTTCTCCCGACCGGCAGCCGTTCCCCGGCCCCGGACTCGCGGTGCGCGTGAATGGGGTTGTCACCCCCGAGCGCGTCCGACGAGCCCGCGTCGCCAACGCCATCGTGGAGCAGGAGGTCGAGCGCGCCGTCGCTGCGAAAACGATGGCCCGGCCGTGGCAGTACTTCGCGGTCCTCCTTCCGACCCGCACCGTGGGCGTCACCGGGGACAACCGGGTGTACGGGGAGGCGGTCAGCGTCCGGATCGTCGAATCGATCGATGCGATGACCGCGACCGCGATGGAGGTCCCGCGAGCGGTGCTGAAGGCGATCTCGGAACGGATCACCCGGGAACTCTCGGGGGAAGTGGTCCGCGTGCTCTATGACGTGACCGACAAGCCACCCGCGACGATCGAATGGGAGTAGCCGGCCCGCCGTCCGCCGCGAAGACCCTATCTATCCGACGACCTCCCTCCGATGTTTCATGACCGACGCCGCGCCGGACGGGCCCCGGACCCGAGTGATTCGTATACCGGAGGAAGTCGCGCTGGACGTCGAGAAGAGGATCCGCGGCTCGTCGTTCGGCTCCGCGGACGCGTTCGTCTCCTTCGTCCTCGCCCGACTGCTCGAGCAGACGGGAGAGACGGTGTTCAGCGAGGAAGACGAGAAGGCGCTCAAGGAACGCCTTCGCTCCCTCGGCTACATTGACTGAGACGACCCGACCCCTCCGGAGCCCCCCGCGCCATTCTAAGTAGGCAACCGCATCCCGTCCCGGGGTCGTCGTGACGTCGCGGAACCTTCGGGGGGTGGTGGTCGTCGCCGTGGTGCTGCTCTGTTTGGGCAGCACGCTCACTGGAACCGCTGCATCGATCGTGGGAACCCACGCGATTCCCGGAGTGGCTCCTCCCGGGGCCCTCGGTCCGACCGGACCCTCCTCCGTTGCCCCGTCCTACTCGGCGACCGACCTGAACTGGACCAACCTGAGCATTCCCGATTCGGCCAGCCCGCCCCCCCGGATCTCCGCGAGCATGGTGTTCGATGCGAACGACGGGTACGGGCTCTTGTTCGGAGGGGAGTACCTCAACACGAGCTCGTTCCACTACCAGTACTACAACGACACCTGGAGTTACAAAGGCGGCGTGTGGACGAACCGGACCACGACCGTTTCCCCCTCCCCACGATTCGGTTTCGGGTTGGCGGACGACCCGGAGGACAGCGAAGTCGTGCTGTTCGGGGGTGACGGTGCCAACGGCGCCTATCTCAACGACACCTGGACGTGGTCCGCCGGTGTCTGGACGAATATCACCGCGAGCGCCGGAACGGCGCCGCCCGAGGGCTTCTGGATGTCCATGGCCTACGACGCAGCCACCCTGTCGGTCCTGCTCTTCGGCGGCATCAACCACACCTCCCAGTACGGCAACGACACGTGGTCCTTCGCGGGAGGGAAGTGGACCCAGCTGTTCCCGACCACGCTGCCTTCCGGGCGCCATGCCCAGGAGATGACGTTCGACTCCGGGGACAACGAGATGGTCATGTTCGGGGGTTTGGGGGCCGTCGACTACCTCAACGACACCTGGACCTTCCGGGGAGGCAACTGGGCTCCGATCGCTCCGGGAAATCATCCCGATGCCCGGATCGCCGCGGGCATGGCGTTCGATACCGCGCAAGAGCAGCTCGTGCTCTACGGCGGGTACCCTGCCGCCGACGACTACTACTCCACGTGGCTGTTCTCCGAAGGGTCGTGGTTGCAGTACAACGTCAGCAACAGCCCACCGAATCCGAACAACCCCTACGGACAGATGTTCTACGACCCGGTCGACGATTACACCTTCCTGTTCTACGAGGTCAACAGCAACGGCCCGATCATGGGAAACTGGGCGTTCAATTTCACGTCGATGGTGACGCCGCTGACGGCGTCGCTCCAAGTGAACCCCGGTACGGTGCCGGTCGGAGGAAGCGCGACGCTCACGACCACCGCGTCGGGAGGGACCGGGTCGTACAGCTACTTGTATTCGACGCTCCCCCCCGGGTGCGCGACCGGGAATCGGAGCGCGATCTCCTGCACCCCGACCGCGGTCGGTGACTACGTGGTCGGAGTCAATGTCACGGACACGGCCGACCGGGAGGCCGCCGCCGTCGCCACGCTCGACGTCACCGCCGTCGTGGTCACATTGACCGCGAACCTGACGGCCGATCCGGGGACGGTGGTGGTCAATGAGTCGACGACGCTTACGGTGAAGACGAGCGGAGTTCTGCCCGCCAACCTGACGTACTTCTATACGGGTCTGCCCGCCGGTTGCGCCTCGTCCGACCTCGCCGTGCTCACGTGCACTCCGACCGAGGTCGGGGCGTTCACACCGCGTGTCGAGGTCCACGACCAAGCCGGACATTTCGCGAACGCCACGACCTCGCTGACCGTGACGTCCCCGAATTCGCCCGCCAGCACCTCGGGCAGCCTCTGGCTCTGGCTCGTGATCGCACTGGTAGTGGTGGCCGCCGTGGTCTTGATCGTTTTCATCGTGCGAAGACGCCGAAAGGCTGCCGGGGCAATTCCGGCGTCGCCTCCCCCTACTGTCCCGATGCCGCCGCCTCCTTCCCCGTGACCTCGCCGCGACACGACTGGACTGCTCGAAGGGCGGAGCCTCGGGCACACACTCCCGCGGGCGACGCGGAGCCGATCCCGTTCTCGGGCGGATCCGGTGAGGGGGCTGTTCAAGGCAGCGGTTCGCGTGGATGCTTCCCGCTGGCTCGGGCGAAACGACTTTGCGGTGCCCGCGATACCGGGCGATGGGTGACTGGCCGACCGCCCAACCGAATATTGTCTCGAAACAGAGCGGACGTCCGACGCGCCACGGCTCGGTTCCTCGCGGTGGTCGTCGCGTTGGCGGTCGTGCTGTCGAGCGCCGCCTCCCTCGCGACGACGCATTCTCTCCCCCCAGCTACGCTCGCTTCGGGGGAGAGTCTCCCCCCAAACGGTGGCTCGACTCCCGTCCTCCCGGGCGGCACACCGGCCGGCGCCGGTCATCCGAGCATCTCGAGTCTCGGTGCGGTGATCTCGACGACGGGCCTGGTCGCTAACCAGGTGCTGCCGGGAGACCACATTCCGCCCGTGCAGGACCTGCCCGCGAGCGTCCTCTACGACAGTGTGAACGGCGACCTCTACGTTCGTGGAGCCGAGGGCACGGCGGTCGCGGTGATCGATGCGACGACCAATGTCGTCGTGGCGGCGATCGCCCTCCCCGCCTCGGCGAACCCGTACAGTCTCGCCCCCACACTCCTCGCGGACCCGGTCAACGGCGACGTCTATTCGATGAATTACAACGCGGGGAACGTCTCCGTCATCGACGCCGTGACGAATACGGTCACCGCCAGCATCGGTTCCAGCCTCTCCCCCACAAGCGCAGTGTTCGACCCCGACAACGGGTACATCTACCTCTCCGATTGGAGCGGGGACAACGTCACGATCATCAACACGGCGACGAACGCCGTGGTGGTCGGCATCCCCGTGGGAAGCCACCCCGGCCCCCTCGTCTTCGATGCGGCTTCCAACGAACTGTTCGTCGCGAACACGGGCTCGGGGAACGTCTCTGTCATCGATACGCTCACCGGCGCGGTCGTGAAGAACCTCCCCACGGGGATCCTCGCGAGCACCCCGCAGGTAGTCGCCCTCGACACCGACGACAATCTCGTGGACGTGGGGAGCCAAACGACCGACAATCTCAGCGTCATCAACGCGACGACGCTCAGCCTATCCGCCCACCCATACGTCCCCTTCGACTCGGACGGTCTCGCGTACGCGCCGAGGCAGGACGAACTGTTCGTCGAGAACGGAGCCGAGGGCAACGTCTCGGTGTTCAATCAATCCGAGAACAGCCGGATCGTAGCCAACATCTCGACCGGGGAGGACCCCGAAGGGATCGCCTTCGACCCGGTGGACCACGACGTCTACGTTGCGAACTCCGAGACGCCGAACCTTACGGTGATCGACCCCGCAACGAACCACATCGTGGCGAGCATTTGGACGAACGACGGCCTCGTCTACTCTGTCGCCGTCGATTCGGAGAGCGGGAACGTCTTCGCGGCGAGCGAGGGCACGTACGCTGGACCCCCGTCGATCAGCGGGCACCAGGCGAACGTCACGGTCGTCGCGGACGGGACGAATCTCCCGATCGCCTCGGTTCCCGTCGAGGTGTACCCGGTGGGCGTGACGTTCGACCCGGGGAATGGCGAGCTGGTCGCCGCCGACCCGGCCGGGTTGGACCTCTACCTTTTGAACCCCGCGACCGGCCTCTCGACCGGCACGGCGCCGACGGGGTACGCCTGGGCGTCGGTGTACGACTCGATCACGGGAGACCTGTGGGTCTTGAACCGGGGCTCGGACAACCTGACGGTCCTCAACCCGGCCCTTCACTCGGTCGCGAACCTGACCCCGGGTCCGTTCCCGAACGCGATCGCCTTCGACTCCGCCAACGGCAACATTTACGTGACGGATTCGTCGGCGGGCGACGTGTGGGTCTTCAACGGAGCGACCCATTCGTTCCTGACCACGATCCCCATTACTGCGGGCGCCAGCCTGAACGCGATCCTCTACGACCCGCACAACGAGGGGGTCTACGTGGCGGACGGCACGGGGGACAACCTCACGATCATCAACGGCACCTCCGAGAAGACCGTGGGCTCCTCGCCGGCCGGGCTCGCGCCCCTTTCCCTCGCCTTCGACTCGACCAACGACACGATCTGGGTCGCGAACTCGGGCAATTTCACGGTCGTGAGCGACGCGACCAACAAGTCGGTCGCGAATGTCTCGGACCCCTACGCCTACGGTCGGCTCGCCTTTGACTCCGCCACCAACGTCATCTACGACGCGGGAAACTCCGAGTCGATCGTCTCCGGGATCGGGGCGTCGAACTACTCCGTCCTTGGCATGATCTACCTGGGGGAAAACGAGTACTCCAGCGGGATCACCTACGACCCGGTCAACCACGACACCTACGTTTCGACCGCCGACGCGGGGATCATCTCCACCATCGGTCGCCCGGTCCCGACGTACCCGGTCCAATTCGTGGAGACGGGACTTCCCTCGGGTAAGGCGTGGAGCGTGACGCTCAACGGAACGACGAACGGGTCCACGACGAGCGTGGTCGGCTACCAGCTCTCGAACTACACGTACTCCTACACCATCGGGGCGGTGGTGGGGTATGTGGCGAACATGACGGGCGGCTCCGTGATCGTGAACGGTTCCGGGAAGACCGTGAACCTCCACTTCACCGCGGTCCGGGTGTCGTACTCCGTCACCTTCGAGGAGACCGGGCTGGTGGTCGGGACGATGTGGAACGTCAGCGTCGGGGGCAGTCCGCAGAGCTCGACGACCTCATCGATCGTCTTCTCCGAGCAAAACGGGACGTACTCATTCACCGTCAGCCCGGTCACGGGCTTTGCCGCGGTGCCGAGCTCGGGGGACCTCACCGTGTTCGGGGGGCCGATCGACCAGAACATCACCTTCATCGCCGGCACGGGGGCGCTCACCGCCACCCTCACGGCGACGCCCGCGACCATCACTCTCGGAGAGAGCAGTAACTTCACGACCGTGACCGGGGGCGGAGCGCCCCCCTTCGAATACGTCTACACGAACCTCCCCACGGGCTGCGCGACGGCCGACTCCCCGACCCTCGAGTGCACCCCGACCGCCTCGGGCAATTCGACGGTGACGGTCACGGTGACGGACACCGACCACCACTCCGCCGAGGCGAACGCGAAGCTCATCGTGCAGGGTTCGACGTCGACGAGCTCCCCGCCCGCGAGCTCGACGAGCTGGCTCTGGATCCTCCTCGTCGTCATCGTGGTCGCGGTGCTGATCCTGGTGTTCCTGGTCGTCCGTCGCCGGCGACAGGGAGGGACTTCCACCGCCGCACCTCCCCCCTCTTTGCCGCCGCCGACGTCTCCTCCTCCGTGAACCGGACGAGGGCCGCGCCGCCCGCCAACGATTAACGCAGTGTTTCGCTCCGCCCGAACGTGCTCGCCTGCCCGTTCTGCCAGGCTCCCGAAACGGAGCGGATCGATATCGAGGGGAAACGGTTCCTCGTGTTCCGTTGTATGTTCACTCCCGAGGTCGAACCGACCCTGAGCGACGAGGAGATCTCCGGACTCTTGCTCGCCCGGTTCGGCGTCCAGGGACAGAACTACTTCCGCGGGACCTGCGACCGCCTCCACGTCTACGTGACGAAGGGCGAAGGAGCGCGGGTGCTCGACCCTCCGGGGCGCCGCGCGGTGGGCTAATCCGGCGTAACGGTCAAGAACCGTTGGACTACGAACGCGAACACCCAGGTGTACTGCGCCCACGCCACGCTGTGAAAGGAGACCACGATCGAGGCCGCGAAGACGAGGGAGATCAGGTAGCCCCGGCGCGTGAAGTATCTCGCCACGGGCGCCGGAACATTCGGTTTCAGCAGCTTCGCCCGCCGCGCGTAGTCCCAGAGAAGGGTGGCGGTGAGGCCGAGCGTCACCTGGATCCCGGCGAAGAGGTCGACCGCGACCTGCAGGTTCGAATACGTCGAATAGACGCTGAGGACGAACGGCATCACGGCGATCTGGATCAGAAGGATCATGTTGATCCAGACGAGCGCGCTGTCGTACCGCGCGATGTACTGGAACGTCCGGTGGTGGACGACCCACCAGATCGCGATCATCACGAACGCGAACCCGTACCCGAGGAACCGGGCCCAGTCCGCGTTGAGCGCGCCGGCGAGTTGGGCGTTGGTCGGACTGACCCCGGGAGGGAGGTTGGGGAACACCGGCACCACGAGCGAAAGGACGAGGAGCGTCAGCGCGAACGCGAAGACCCCGTCGCTGAGCGCGAGGATACGGTTGAGGTCCTCTCCCGCGATCCCTCGGGAGGGGCGGAACCCCGTCCCGGTGTCCGGAGGGTGACCCTCGTCGCCGGCCATTCCTCGCGGGTAGACCTCCCGCTTCTTGAATCCGCCGGACGGCGGCCTAGCCGGACGGCGCGGGGAGGTCGTCGGCGTCCGCTTCGATCTCCACCATCATCGCCGGCTCGAGCAGCGCGGGAACGACGACGAGGGTCATGGCGGGACGGATCGGCCGGAACCGCTCTCCGAGCGCGCGGGTGACCTCGGCGACGCGCTCCCGGTCCGTGACGAAGATCCGCAGGCGGACGATCGCCTCGCGGTTGCTGCCGAGCGCCCGGAGCGCGCGCTCGATGTTGTCGAGGACCTGCACGGTCTGACGGTACGGGTGGTCGAGCCCGACGATCGACCCGTCCGGCAGGAACGCGGTCGTTCCGGAAACGTAGACATGCCCGCCCACCCGCACCGCCCGGCTATACCCGACCGTCGGTTCCCACGGCGTGCCGCTCGAGTAGCGGGCGCGAACGCCGACGCGGGGGCGTTTACGCCGGGGCGCGCGTACCGATCTTGCCAAGCGCAGCCTCCGTCGGGACGAGGTGACGCGGGAGCCCCAGCTCCTCGGGGGATGCCCCGAGGGCGAGACCGACGACCTGCGGGAGATGGAAGACCGGCATGTCGAGCGAGTGGCCCACGGCCTTCGCCGCCTGGTTCTGGTAGGCGTCGAGGGAGATGTGACAGAGCGGGCACGGGGTCGCCATCGCGTCGGCGCCGTGCGCCTTCGCGTCGTCGATCTGGTGACCGGCGATACGGCTCGCCGTCTCCGGCTTCACGAACTGGATCGGGAATCCGCAGCACATCACCCGGCCGCGATAGTAGACGGGCGTCGCGCCGAGCGCGGCCAGGAGGTCCTCGAACGAGTGCGGCTCCTCGGCGCTCTCCCAGTTCAGTTCATCGGCGGGCCGGAGCAGGTGACACCCGTAGAACGCTCCGACTTTGAGCCCCTGGAGCGGGCGGCGGACCTTCGCCTTGATCGCGGGGAGTCCGACATCCTGCACGAGCACCTGGAGGAGGTGCTTCACTTTCGTCGTGCCGCGGTACTCGATGCCGATCGGCTTCAGCGCCCCATCGACCCGGGCCTTCACCTTCGGGTCGGTGTAGCGGAGGTTCGCGAGCGAGAGCATTCCCTGGCAAGTAGAACAGATCGTGAGGAGGTCGAGCCCGGCGCGCTCCGCGATCGCGAGGTTCCGGGCGTTGAGCGCGACGTTCAGCACCTCGTTCGCCTCGTCGATGAAACCGGAGCCGCAGCAGGAGAAGTTGGGGAACTCGACGAGCTCGATGCCGAGGTTCCGGCAGACCCAGCGGGTCGCCATGTCGAGCTCCTTGCCCGATTCCTGGGCGACGCAGCCCGGATAGTAGGCCATCTTCATGGCGGGTCTCCCTCCGGGTGATCGAGCGCTGCGTAGATCTTCCGGACCTCGTCGAGCCCCTCGATCGGGTGGGGAGATTTCAGGATCTCCGGCTTCTTGCGGTAGATGCGGACCCCCTGGCCGAGCTGCCCGACCATCCCCGCGATCCCTGACGTCTGCCGCACCAATTTCGCCTCGCTCAGCACTCCCCGTTCCCGTATGTTCTCCTTGAAGCCCACGGCGTGGCGCGAGCCGTTCTCGGTCGCTCCCTGGACGCGGATCGCCATCTCCTTCAGATCCCGGATCCGCTCGGAGGGGCGGACGTCCTTCGGACACGCTTCGGTGCAGAGGTGGCATCGGAGGCACGTCCAGAGTCCGCCGGGCTGGATCGCGAGGAGGCGGGCCTGGTGCGCCTGGTCTCGGGGGTCTACGACGAATCGGTACAACTTCGCGAGCGCCATCGGCCCCGGGAACCCCGGATCGGCTTCGACGGCCGGGCAGGCGGAGAAGCAGGCCGCGCAGGCGATGCACCGTGGGGTCTCGTGGAACCGCTCGACCTGGGCCGGCGTCATCGGGTTCTCCTTCCCTTCCGGCATCGGGTGTCGCGGGTCGAGGATCAGATGGGGCTGGATCTTGTCGTACTGCCGCCAGAACGGTTCCTGGTCGACGACGAGGTCACGGAGCACGGCCTGGTTCCGCATCGGTTCGACGACGATCCGCCCGTTCCGCTCCATCTCGGGCCCGACCTGCGTCTCGCACGCGAGCCGGCTCTTCGAGTTCACCTGCATCGCGCACGACCCGCAGATCGCGCTGCGGCACGAGTAGCGGAGAGTGAGCGACGGGTCGACCTCGGAGCGGATCCTAAGAAGGGCCGTGAGCACGGGGGTGTGGGCCGCCATCTCGAGCGAGTACTGGTCATAGTGCGGCGCGGCGTCCTTCGCCGGGTCGAACCGGTAGACCTCGAACTTCGCCGAGACCATCTTCTCCTCCATCAGTAGACCCGCTCCTTCGGTTCCCAGCGGGTGTAGGTGACCGGACTATACGATAGGCTTGGACCTTGCGGCGTCTTTTGCGCCAGCGTGTGCCGCATCCAGCGGGCGTCGTCGCGTTTCGGATAATCCGTTCGCGCGTGCGCGCCGCGGCTCTCGGTCCGCGCGTACGCGCCGACCACGATCGTCTCGGCGAGTTCGAGCATGTGGCCGACCTCGAGGGCGTCGGTCAGGTTCAGGTTGTAGACGTGCGACTGGTCGACGACGTGGACGTTCGGGAACCGGGCCTTGATCGCCCGGATCCGCTTCAGGCCCTCGAGAAGGTCGGCCTCGTTCCGGTAGATCCCGACGTACCGATCCATCGTCGTTTGCATCTCCTCCCGGAGCGCGGTCGGGTCCTCTCCGTCCTTGCGGTTCGACCAGGCGCGCAATGGCGCGACGACCGCGTCGAGGTCGGCGGAGTGCATTTCGGGTTTCGGGGCCGTCTCGGCGTGGGCGGCCGCGGCGATCCCCGCTTCCTTGCCGAACACCAACGTCTCGAGCAAGGAGTTGCCACCGAGCCGGTTCGCTCCGTGGATCGAGACGCAGGCGCCCTCGCCCGCCGCGAACAGTCCGCGGATGTTCGTCGCCCCGCGGATGTCCGTCCCGATGCCCCCCATCATGTAGTGTTGTCCGGGATAGACCGGGATCGGCTCCGTCACGGGGTCGATCCCCGCGAAGTTCCGGCAGTAGTCGACGATCTCCTGCAGACGACTCATGACCTTCTCCTTGCCGAGATGCATCAGTTCCAGGTGGACGTACTTCCCGAACGGACCGTCGAACCCGCGGCCCTCGGCGACCTCGGTGACGATCGCGCGGGAGACGACGTCCCGCGACGCGAGGTCGAGGACGTGCGGGGCGTACCGGCTCATGAAACGCTCCCCGGCTGCGTTCTTGAGGATCCCCCCCTCTCCGCGGGCGCCCTCGGTGATCAGGATCCCCGACTCCAGCAGCGCGGTCGGATGGAACTGGACGAACTCCATGTCCTTCAGGTAGGCCCCCGCGGCGTACGCGACCGCCACCCCGTCCCCGGTACAGCTGTGGGCGTTCGTCGTGCGCCCGTAGACCCGTCCGAACGGCCCGGTCGCGAGCACGACGCTCTTCGCGGCGATCTCCTCGAAATCGCCCCCCTTCCGGTCGAAGGCGATGATCCCGTGCACCCGACCGTCGCGGACGACGAGGTCGGTCAGGTCCCACTCCTCGTAGAGCGTGAACCGTTCGGTGCCGAGGCGTTCCCAGAGACCCTGGAGGAGCGCGAGACCGGTGCGGTCCGCGGCGTAGATCGTTCGCGGGAATCCCGCGCCCCCGAACGCGCGGCGGGCGAGCGACCCGTCGTCCCCCCGGCTGAAGATCGTGCCGAAATGCTCCATCTCGACGACCGTCGGACCGGCCTCGCGGCAGAAGAACTCGATCGCGTCCTGGTCGCCGAGGTAGTCCGACCCCTTCACCGTGTCGTAGATGTGGGTGTCGACGGAGTCCTCCTTCCCGAGCGCCGCGTTGATGCCGCCCTGGGCCGCCCCCGAGTGCGACCGAAGGGGATGGAGCTTGGAGACGACGGCGACGTCCCGACCGGCCTGGATCGCGGCGAGCGCCGCCCGCTGCCCCGCGAGTCCGGCCCCGACGACGACGACCTCGTGACGTTGCATCGCAGGGGCCTCGAGGCTCGGGAGGTCTTAATGGGTATCGTGGTTCGGGGAACTCGCGCGCGGTTTCCGGCTCCGGGAAGCGCCGCCACCACCTCCCCGTAGGTTCCTCGGTGACGCGCGCGTAATCGCCCGGTGAGCAGTTATATAGCGAGCCCGGGTCGGCTGACCGCCCCGAAGACTTTGGAGTTCGTACGATGATGCAGCATGCTGTGAGCGCCGCCGACGAAGATCGCCTGCTGAAGGGCACGACCACGATCGGGATGGTGCTCAAGGACGGGGTCGTTCTCGCGACCGAGCGCCGCGCCACCGCGGGCTCGATGATCGCGAACAAGCAGACCCAGAAGCTGTTCAAGATCGACCAGAACATCGGGATCACGATCGCGGGCATGGTCGGAGACGCCCAGGTCCTCGCGCGCTACCTCAAGGCCGAGGTCTCCCTGTATCGGCTCCGTCGCAACGGGCCGGTGAGCGCCGAGGGCGCCGCCACCCTCCTCGCCAACATCCTCAGCGGCAACCGCTACTATCCGTACTACGCCTGGTTGATCCTCGGCGGGATGGATGGGAAGGGCGGGCACATCTTCTCGATCGACCCCGCCGGCGGCTGTATCGAGGACCGGTACTGCTCGGTCGGGTCGGGCTCGACGTTCGCCTACGGCGTGCTGGAGGAGGGATACTCCCGCGACCTCTCGACGTCGGACGGGGTCGACCTCGCCCTCCGCGGCCTGACGGTCGCGATGCGACGCGACAGTGCGAGTGGTGACGGCTACCTCTGCCATATCATTACGGCCAAAGAATACCACGAGATGACGGACGACGAGATTAATAAGCGTCTGAAGGCACTCAAGATACCGTTGCCTCCGGTTCTCCCCTAGACGGCGCCGGGCCGGATCGCGGCCAACCCCTTCCGACCGAACCTTTTCCCGAAGCAGTCAATGAGTTTCGACTCTCTCATAGAACAGACCCGGGAAGCGCTCCGCGGAGTGCTGCCGGAAACGATCGAGGTCACCGACATCGAGCTGGAAGGCCCGCAGATCGTCCTCTACACGAAGCAGCTCGACGCGTTCCTCTCCGGCGGCGACCTCCTCCGCCAGGTAGCGCAACGATTGCACCGACGGGTCGTGGTCCGTAGCGACCCGTCGACCCTGAGCGACCCGAAGGAGGCCGAGAAGCTCATCCGGGAGCTGATCCCTCCCGAGGCCGAGATCAACCAACTATTCTTCGAACCCGAGACCGGCGAGGTTACGATCGAGGCCGCCAACCCGGGGGCGGCGATCGGCCGCGGCGGCTCCGTCCTCAACGACCTCAAGCGGCGGATCGGGTGGGTGCCGACCGTCGTCCGCACTCCGCCGATCCCGTCCAAGACCGTCGAGGAGGTCCGCATCCACCTTCGGAACTCCTTCGACGACCGACGCTCGTTCCTGAAGAAGGTCGGGATCCGGATCGCCCGCGACCCGCTGCCGGAGAAGCTGTGGGCCCGGAACACCGCGCTCGGCGGCTACCGCGAGGTTGGGCGGAGCGCCCACCTCCTCACGACGCAGAATTCGAAGGTGTTGATCGACTGCGGCATCGACCCGGGCTCCGACCGGACGCCGTACTTCAACGCGCCCGAACTCCTCCCGCTCGATTCGCTGGACGCGGTCGTCGTCACCCACGCCCACCTCGACCACTGCGGGCTCGTTCCGGTGCTGCTGAAGTACGGGTACAAGGGCCCGATCTACTGCACCGCCCCGACGCGCGACCTGATGACGCTGATGTTGCTCGACGCGATCAAGGTCGTCAACCAGGAGGCGCGACGGGGCCTCTACGACTCGGCCCAGGTCCGGGAGCTCGTGTGGCGGACGATCCCGCTCCGCTGGGGGGAGACGACCGACATCGCTCCCGACATCCGGCTCACCATGCACAACGCGGGCCACATCCTCGGCTCGTCGATCTGCCACTTCCACTTGGGAGACGGCGACCACAACCTCGCGTATTCTGGGGACATCAAGTTCGAGCGCAGCTGGCTGTTCAACCCGGCGACGAACCGTTTTCCTCGGCTCGAAACCCTCGTGCTCGAATCGACGTACGGCGGGTTCCGCGACATCCAGCCGAGTCGCCAGCAGGCGACCGACCAGTTCTCCGCGCTCGCGACGAAAGTGCTCGCCCGGAACGGCCACCTGGTCGTGCCGGTCTTCGCGGTCGGGCGTTCTCAGGAGGTCATGCTCGTGCTCGAGGAGCGGATGCGCGAGGGAAAGATCCCGCGGGTCCCCGTCTATCTCGACGGGATGATCTTCGAAGCCACGGCGATCCACACCGCGTACCCCGAGTTCCTCAACAGCCAGCTCCGCACCCAGATCTTCCAGCAGGGCGACA